>JADFIY010000157.1 GCA_022566415.1 Acidobacteriota bacterium | reverse complement strand
GTGGACTGCTGCGGACGGTTATGGACGGCTATGGACAGCGAACCGGTTGGTTCCGGACGCTATGGACGGCTGCGGACTTCTATGGACGACCTGCGTCCATCTACGGATCAGAAGGTTGGGGATTCGAGTTCCTCCGGGCGTGCTGCTGAGGCCTTGTGCGGAAAGGGTTCCGTCGCGTGACGACCGGATGGACCGTCTGACGTTTGGGAGCCATTCTCCCTTGGCGCCACGAACGTCTGATCGCTCATCGGGCATTTTTGGTAGCCAACGCTCATGTTGGTGAAGCCCATCGGACGGCCGGAGATCGGGAGGAAGCTGGTCATGAGCTTGGAGTACTCGGCATAGAACAGGTCCCAGGGAAAACGGTCTCCGGTGGCAGGTCATGAGCTTCGGCTAGCAGATCGACCATGGGTCGTGAGGTTTTACGCCTTGGTCACCGAGACTCTCGAAACAAATTCGGCCGCTGTGCGTTGGCGGTTGAGGGAGAGGTGTGCAGCGACGGCGACCGAGGCGAGAGGGTGACTGGACGTGGCGGGCCGACCAACCGGGCGAGTGACCTTCCTTTTCACGGACGTGGAGGGCTCGACGGTTCTGTGGGAAGACCACAGGGAGGCGATGCAGAGCGCACTTCGGGACCACGACGAGGTTCTGCGTAGCGCGGCAGAGTCCCACGCAGGTTTCGTATTCTCGACGGCCGGTGATGCCTTCTCGGTGGCGTTCCAACATCCGGAGGAAGCGCTGCGGGCTGCCCTCGATGCCCAGATTCAGCTGCAACACAAGTCCTTTGCCGAGATCGGCCGGCTCCGGGTCCGCATGGCCATCCACACCGGCACCGCCGAGGAGCGGGACGACAACTACTTCGGTCCGACCCTCAACCGCGCCGCACGAATTCTCTCGATCGCCTCGGGCGACGAGGTGCTCGTATCCGCTGCCACCGAGGGTCGGCTCTCCGATGAGGTCCTGGAGGGACTGCGACTCGAAGACGTTGGTGAGTTCCGTCTCAAAGACCTCGGTCGATCGGACCGCGTGTTCAGGGTCCGGCACCCCGATCTCATCGAGCGGGCCACCGGAGACCTTCCAACCCGGGTCCGGGGATACGAGGTGGTCGAGACCATCGGAGAGGGCGCCTTCGGTGTTGTGTATCGCGCCAGGCAATCCGGTGTCGAGCGCGACGTTGCGATCAAGGTCATCCGATCCGAGTTTGCGAACGAGCCCGAGTTCATCAGACGCTTCGAGGCGGAAGCTCAACTCGTTGCTCGCCTCGAGCACCCGTTCATCGCCCCGCTCTACGACTACTGGCGGGAACCGAACGGCGCATTTCTCGTCACGCGCTGGCTCCGTGGGGGGAGCCTCGCCGCCTCCCTCGACGGCGACCCGTGGAGCCTCGAGGAGACAAGTCGGCTGGTACAGAGCGTGGGTGGTGCACTTGCTCTGGCTCACCGGAGCGGAATCGCGCACCGCGATGTTCGACCGGCGAATCTCCTCCTCGACGACGAGCGCAACGTCTACCTCTCCGATTTCGGGATCGCCGAGGCTCTGGTCGATGACGGTCAACACGGCGCCACCGATGATGACAAGGCAAACGCAGTGGCGCGCGACATCCGCGGCTTCGGACTCGTCCTCCGCGCCGTCCTCCTCGGCTCCGATCTCTACAGCGGGGGCGGCTTCAGAGATGGACAGCCGCCCGCCTCCCTTGCCGACATCCGCCCGGATCTGCCCGTCGCCGTCGTCGAGGTCGTAGACCGCGCTGTGAAGTCCGACGCCAAGATTGGCTATAGGGACATCGTCGACCTCGTCGCAGACTTCGAGCGGGCGGTGGAGGGAGACGGCGCTGATCGTGTCGAGCTACCCAGAGACCTCCGCAATCCCTACAAGGGCCTTGCAGCCTTCCAGCAGAATGACGTCGGCGACTTCTACGGACGCTCCGCGCTGCGGGATCAGATCCTCCAGCTCCTGGAGGACAAGCGGCTCGTTACCGTCGTCGGCCCCAGCGGCAGCGGCAAGTCCAGCGTCGTGAAGGCGGGCGTGTTGCCAACCTTGCAGAGGGGAACGACCGCTCGACCACCGGCGTACGCCACTGAGATGGTCCCGACCAACGCGCCGTTCGAGGAGTTGGCTGCCGCGCTGCTCAAGGTGGCGGTCGACCCTCCGTCGGATCTCGCCGAGCTGCTCGGGTCGGATGCAGGCGCATTGCGCAGGGTCGTTGGGGAGATCCTCCCCGACGACGGCCCGGATCTCGTCCTCGTCATCGACCAGTTCGAGGAGGTGTTCTCACTGGTCGCGGATCTCGAGATCCAACGCCGCTTTCTCAGGGCAATCCTCGACGCGACGAGCGAACGGAGCCGGCTGCGGGTCATCGTCACATTGCGTGCAGACTTCTTCGATCAACCTCTCCTCCACCCGGAGTTCGCTGAGGCAATGAAGGCGGGGCTGGTACCGGTGACGCCGCTCGCTGCTGGGGAGCTCCAGGAGGCCATCGAAGAGCCGGGCCGCAGGGTGGGTGTGGAGTTCGAGGCGGGTCTCGTTGGCGATCTTCTCGCAGACGTCGCCGACCAACCCGGTGCGCTACCGCTGCTGCAATACACGTTGACCGAGCTGTTCGAGCGCCGCGATGGGCGAACGCTCACCAGGGCCGCATACCGTGAAATTGGCGGAGTGTCCGGTGCGCTCGGGTTGCGTGCTGAGGAGATCTACACCTCGCTCGAAGACACTGAAAGGGCTGCAAGCCGGCAGGTGTTCCTCCGCCTCGTGACCCTAGGGGAGGGCACCGGTGACACCAGGCGCAGGGTCCCGCGCACTGAACTACTAACGCTGTCGGTAGGTAGCGATTCAGTAGAGAACGCTCTCGACGCGTACAGCAGGCCGCGGCTCATCTCGTTCGACCGCGACCCGATCACGCGCAGCCCGACGGTGGAGGTGGCCCATGAGGCGCTGCTGCGCGAATGGCCGCGCCTCAAGGAGTGGATCGAGGCCAGTCGAGACGACCTGCGTCTCCAACAGAACGTGACGAGCGCAGCGCACGACTGGTTCGAAGCAGGACGCGACGAGAGCTTCCTCATTACAGGAGCGCGGCTCGATCGGGTCGACGCGTGGATGACCACCGTCGACGTCGCGCTTACACAAATCGAGACAGAGTTCATCGGCGTCAGCGTGGATCGCCGCCAACGTGAGGCTGCAGTCGAACAGGAGCGGCTCGCCCGCGAGGCTGCACTCGAACGCAGGGCGGTGGTGCGCCTCCGCGTGCTGGTCGGCGTCATGGGGCTTGCGGCCGTCGTGGCTGCGGGCCTATCGCTGTTCGCATTCTCTCAACGTGGTGAAGCGCAGGCGCAGGCCCGATCCGCTACAGCCCAAGGTCTGGCAACGGCTGCGGTCGCGGTGGTCGACACTGATCCGGAGGCCGGCCTTGCGCTCGCTGTTGAAGGGGCAACGTTGCTCCGCGACGCGGGCGAGACCGTGATACCCGAGATAGAGGACGCGCTACATCGGTCGCTGCAGGCAGTCAGGACACTGTTCACGGCCACGAACGCCAGCGCAGGGAGCCTGTCGCCTGACGCGACTGCGGTCGTGCTGGGTGAGGGGGACGATGCTGTGATTCGTCGTGTGTCAGACGGCGTCGAGATCGCCCGCCTGTCTGGTCACCGCGGCGCGGTGACGGACGCGGACTTCAGCCCGGATGGAACGTTGGTAGCCACAGGGGGCGTCGACGGATCGATCCGTCTGTGGGACGCAGCCTCCGGTTTGTTCCTGCGCCGACTCGCCGGCCACACCGGAGCTGCGGACTTCGTCGAGTTCAGCCCGGATGGTCGCCTCATCGCTTCGTTTGGTGACGACAATGCCGCCAAAGTGTGGGACACGGCCTCGGGCGACTTTGTGACGAGCTTCCAGAGTCTGCGAGGCGTCGAGGGTGTCGCCTGGCACCCGGATTCTGCACTGCTGTCAATCGCGTCGGATGCGCCTCAAGTCGTCACCATCCGGGTCTTCGACAATGGGGCGGTCGAGCATGAGGTTGCCGGCGGCCCTGCGTGTGGCGTGGCCTGGAGCCCGGATGGTGAAACGTTGGCCGTCGGCGGTTTCGACGGGTCGGTCGGTCTGTGGCAAGCAGCAGCAGACGGCTCCGCTCCCGAGATTTCTAACACGACGCGCGATCACACCGATCTTGTGTGCGCTGTCGCGTTCGCAGCCGGCGATATCGCTGCCGAGACAGATGGCGAGAGCGTGGCAGCTGAAGATCGCGGAGGCTTCGTCGTGAGCGCATCGGACGACGGCCGCGTGGTGATCCGCAACAGCCCCACCGGAGAGCCGACGCTGCTGGTGCCAGGGCACACCGCAGGGGTGCGATCCCTGGACCTCTCGAGCGACGGGAGAGTTCTGGTCTCGTGGAGTCGCGACGGTCTGTTCAAGGTCTCAGACGTGTCGCTGGCCGGCAGCTTCGAGTGGAAAACCATCGACATCGGCATGGGTACGCCCATCGACATCTTTTGGCTTCGGCCCGACGATGCGGTCCTCGTGGCCCAGGTTGGCAGCAGGTTCGAAGCGGTTGGCAGCAGCTTCGAAGCTCTCGACGTAACCGATCTGAGCGACATCCGTCCATTCGATCTGCCGGGGATCGTGGGTGCCGACCGGATCTTCGGCGGGGTACCCACCGAAGACTGGTCGCGGTTCATCATCATCCTCGACGACCTCTCCATAGTTGTAGTCGATACCGCAACCGGAGCAGAGGTGCTGCACACCGATCCCAACACAGCAGAGGGCGCGGGCGCGGTGGCGCCGGACGGCTCTCTCCTGGCGTCCATCGCGTTGCGCGAGGTCATCTTACGGGACGGCGCGACCGGTGAGCGTATAGGCGGCTGGCCAATCGCCCTGGGGGAGGTTGGGGGCGAAGGCCCGCGCGCCTCCTTCAGTCCCGACGGGACTTTGTTGGCGATGGCGACCACTGGACGGCTCGAGGTGAGGGAAGTTGCGACCGGCGAGATAGTGCTCGAGGACGAGATCACAGGTGCGCCAGATGCCCGTGGCATGACGTTCGCGTCGGACGGCAGCTGGCTTGCCGTTGCGTGGTCCGATGCAAAGGTGAGGCTGTGGGATCTCCCGAGCGGACAGCGCGGTGTCGTCCTCGACCGCAGCGGCGACCCGACAGAGCTCGCCAGGAGCCGCGACGACACGATGCTCGCATCCGCATCGACGGACGGCACCGTCCGTGTGTTCTGGTTGAAGGAGGAACGGCCGCCGATCACGCTCACCGGCCACACGGGAGGCGTGACCGGCGTCGCCTTCGACTCGACCGGCAGGCGATTGTTCACATCCGGCCAGGATGGCACGGTCAGGGTCTACGCCCTCGACGTCGACGACCTCATCAGCCTGGCCGAAGAACGCCTCGGTTGATGAGGGGCGATACGTGCGAGCCGGCGTACCGGGCCGTTCACTCCGGCGCAGTGACGGCAAATACCTCACCGTTAGCCTGGAAGTACACGACGCCATCGGCTACCACGGGAGAGTCGGAGCCGGGCCCGCCCAGGTCGAACGACCAAAGCTCGACGCCGGTCGTGGCATCGAACGCGACGAGGGCTTCGGTCTCCCGCGTCAACACGTACACAACCCCGTCCGCGAAGACGGGTGACGAGATGACACCCCCTGACAGGCGAACATCGCTCCATACTTCGGTGCCCGTCGCGGCATCGAGAGCAAAAAATCCAGCAAGCACGCTGTCGTTGGGTGGAATGGTCCCGAAGAACACCTTTCCGTCGCCAACGGCCGGCGACGAGGGGATGCCCTGGACGGGGCTCAGATCGGTCTCCCATATGACCTCACCGGATGCCGCTGCCACCGCCATGACCTGACCGGAGTCGCTCCCGAAGTAGACCACACCGTCGACCACCGCAGGAGACGACGTCACGCCATTGGTGGAGGGGCGCGTAGGCACCCGCCATATCTCCGTACCGTTTGCGGCATCGAGCGCATAGACAATCCCGTCACCGGCGCCGAAGTACACGACCCCGTCGGCCACGGTGGCAGCACCGGCTGCGTCGAGAACAGCCACGGGGAACGTCCACAGCGTTTCACCTGTAGCAGGGTCGGCGCCGATCATCCCGACCTCTGCCGCTCCGTACACGACGAGTCCCTCGCCATACGCCGGATTGCGGGCGAAGCCTTCGGTCCTCTGATCGAGCCGGACACGCCACAGCTCATCCCC
>JADFIY010000156.1 GCA_022566415.1 Acidobacteriota bacterium | reverse complement strand
AGCTCGTCGAGCGGGATCGACGCCGAGTACGAACCGTCCCGGCTGACCACCGAACAATGGGTCGCAGCAGGATCGATGACGAGGCGCTCGAGGATCGATGCCACCGCAACGGCTGCGGCGGTACCAGCCGGCGCCAGCCTGCCGCCATCACCCGCACCTTCGGCGATCGCTTCGATCTCAGCCCATTCGAGGCTGCCCCGGCCCAGACCGGTGGCCCGAAGCGCGCTCACCGCCGCGGCCCCCCTTGCATCTCCCCGAACCCGTCGCAGCACTCGGCTCCGGAGTCCGGGTACGTCGACTCGCCGACCCGGGTGGCGCCCACCGCTTCGTTTTCTGTGGCGTTGCTCATGGACTCCGATACGGTACCGGCCTCAGGACCGTGCCGAGATCGTAGGTTTTGGGCCGCATGACCGATTCTGTGGAGCCCGAGTTCCTGTATCAGTTCCGCCCCGGTGATCGACCCGAGCTCGCTACGGATCCATCGTCGTGGACCGAAGCCGACGACCGTATCTCCACCGAGCACTACGAGCGCCTCCGCGAGGCAACAGAGGCGGGTCGCGTGATTCTCGCCGGGCGGAGCCAGGACGGCATCGGGCCCGCCATCGTCATCTTCCGCGCCAGATCAGAACAAGAAGCGAGGCGGTTCATGGAGGAGGACCCCTTCGTGGCCAGCGGGCTCTTCCGTGCCAGCCTGCATCCATTCCGCGCCGCGCTGGTCGAGCAGCGGACCGAAGGCTGAGTAAACGAGAAGTTGGACATCGACCTCGGCCACGTAGTCAAGGAATGCAGCAGCACCGGCGACGATGGCGGCGCGCCTCGTCAAGGGTCGGCCACCGGTACGCTCGCCTGGTGGATCCGTCAATCGTCCCCGAGCGCGTCGAGGTGTCCGAGGGCGCCGAGGTCGTCATCACCTGGGAGGACGGCACCGTTTCCACCTATTCCGCTTCACAGCTGCGGGCGGCGTGCCAGTGCGCCGAGTGCAGGGAACCCTTCGGGCAGAAAAAGATAGAGGAGGTTCTCGCCGGTCCGGAGCCGGTCACGATCACCGCGACCAAGCTGGTCGGCGGCTATGCGGTGAACTTCGTCTTTTCCCCGGATGGGCACAGCACCGGCATCTTTTCCTTCCCGGCGCTGTACGCGCTCGGCCATCCTCCATCGGAACCCTGACCCGGTGAAGGCCTCGGCATTCGTGGCGACCAGCCTCGACGGGTATATCGCTCGTAGCGACGGTGCGATCGACTGGCTGGGTCCGAGCGGCGACGAAGGCAATGAGGACTACGGCTTCGCCGCCTTCATGGACTCGGTTGACATGCTGGTGATGGGCCGCAACACCTATGACACCGTGATGGCGATGGGAGAGTGGCCATATGGCGCTATGCCGGTCATCGTGCTCACCCACCGACCGATCGAGATTCCGGCGGAGCTCGCCCACCTGGTCGAGGCGCGTGAACGGCCGCCGATCGACCTCGCCCAGGAGCTGGCCGGCCGCGGGGTCGACCACCTGTATGTGGACGGCGGTGCCACCATCCAGTCATTCCTGAGCGCCGGATTGGTGCAGCGGCTGATCATCACCACCCTGCCGGTGCTCCTCGGTAACGGCATCCCGCTGTTCGGCGCCGTCGACGCCGACGTCCACCTCCGCCACGTCAACACGGTGTCGTTCACCAACGGTCTTGTGCAGACCACCTACGACGTCGTTGGTTGAGCCGCTCCCGCCGCGGGCCCTGCCGTCGACGAAGCCGTCACACCGTATAGTGAAACGGGAAGTTGTGTTCCTGCGCAGCTTCGCATCCTCGGCCATGGAGGGAGCGAGCAATGTCAAGGATGGTGCGTGCCGCCATCGTCCAGACGGACTGGACCGGCGACAAAGAGTCGATGATCGACGCCCACGAGAAATATGCCAGGGAAGCAGCCGCCGAAGGCACCCAGGTGATGTGCTTTCAAGAGCTTTTCTACGGGCCGTACTTTTGTCAGGTACAGGACGTCGAATACTACGAATACGCCGAAGCCGTCCCCGATGGTCCGACGACGCAGCGCTTCATGGCGCTCGCCAAGGAATTGAACATGGTGCTGGTTCTCCCCATCTACGAGCGAGAGCAGGCCGGGCTCCTGTACAACACGGCCGCGGTGATCGACGCCGACGGCACCTACCTCGGGAAGTACCGCAAGAGCCACATCCCGCACGTCAAGGGATTCTGGGAAAAGTTCTACTTCCGTCCGGGGAACCTCGGGTATCCGGTCTTCGACACCGCGGTGGGCAAGGTCGGGGTATACATCTGCTACGACCGGCACTTTCCAGAAGGCTGGCGCGCCCTGGGGCTCAACGGGGCCGAGATCGTGTTCAATCCGTCGGCGACGTCCCGGGGCCTTTCCATGTACCTGTGGGAGTTGGAGCAGACCTCGGCGGCGGTGGCGAACATGTACTACGTGGGAGCGATCAACCGGGTCGGTGTCGAACCGCTCGGAGACGACGACTTCTACGGGTCGTCGTACTTCGCCGATCCACGTGGCCAATTGATTGAAGGAAAGGCGTCGGATCAGAAGGCCGAGTTGGTGATCCGGGATCTCGACCTGGACCTCATCGACGAGGTCAGGAACGGCTGGGCCTTCTATCGGGATCGGCGGCCTGACACCTACGGGCCATTGACGGAGGCGTAACGTGAGCATCCACGACGAGCTTCTTGCACGCACCAGGGCGACACTGCCGGCATGGCTGGCGATCTATTACGACGAGCCGATCGCCATCGACCGGGGCGAGGGGAGGCACGTCTGGGACCTGGAGGGAAACAAGTATCTCGACTTCTTCGGCGGGATCCTGACCACCATGACCGGCCACAACGTGCCCGAGGTGACCGCGGCCATCCAGGAGCAGGCGGGCAAGGTGCTGCACACCTCGACGCTCTATCTGAGTCAACCGATGGTCGAGCTGGCGGAGCAGATCGCAGACCTCTCCGGGATTTCCGATGCCAAGGTGTTCTTCACCCCTTCCGGCACTGCGGCGAACGACGCCGCCATCATGCTGGCGACGGCTCATCGGGGCTCCAACCAGGTGCTGGCACTGCGCAACAGCTACCACGGCCGATCGTTCACAGCCGTTGCCGTGACCGCCAATCGATCATGGTCGCCGACGAGCTATACCGGGCTCAACGTCAGTTTCGTTCATGGTGGCTACCGGCTGCGCAGCCCCTTCGGCCATCTCGACGACGAAGCGTTCACGGCAGCCTGCGTCGACGACCTCCGCCAGGTGATCGACATGATGACGTCGGGAGACGTGGCCTGCTTCATCGCCGAGCCGATCCAGTGCGTCCGTGGCTTCGCCCTGCCGCCTGACGGGTTCTTCGGTGCCTTCAAGGAAGTCCTCGATGAGCATGGCATCTTGTTCATAAGCGACGAGGTGCAGACCGGATGGGGGCGCACCGGGGAGCACTTCTGGGGATACCAGGCACACGGCATCACCCCCGACATCATGACCTTCGCCAAGGGGGTCGGGAACGGCCTGGCCCTGGGCGGCGTGGTCGCTACCGCTGAGATCATGGACGCATTCGAGGCCAACTCGATCTCCACGTTCGGCGGCAACCCGTTGGCGACCGTAGGGGCGCTGGCCAACCTCAAGTATCTACTCGATCACGACCTCCAGGGCAACGCCCTCAAGCAAGGCGCTCGCATCCGCGAGATCCTGGAGCCGGTCGCCGAGCAGACCGAGTGGATAGCCGAACTGCGCGGCAAGGGGCTGATGCTGGCCATCGAGACTGTTGAGCCGGGTGGCTTGGAGCCCGATCCCGGGCGGGCTGGGGCCTTGATGGAGGGCACAAAGGCGCGTGGCTTGCTTGTCGGAAAAGGTGGCCTATACGGGAACGTGCTGCGGATGGCTCCGCCGCTGAGCCTCACCGACGACGAAGCCGAGGAGGGAGCTGTCATCATCGCCGACGCGATACGGGATCTGAGCTGAGCCGAGAGAGGGAGAGCAGCCGATGAGCACCCTGATCAAGGGCGGTACGGTCATCACCGCCATCGACACCACCGATGCCGATGTGCACGTCGAAGGGTCGATTGTGACCGGCATCGCGGCACCGGGGTCGCACGACTGGGAGGCAGCCGCCGACACCGTCATCGACGCCACCGGCAAGTACGTGGTACCGGGAAGCCTCGATGTGCACACCCACATGGAGCTGCCGTTCGGCGGAACCGTCGCTTCCGACAACTTTGAATCGGGGAGTCGCGCCGCCGCCTGGGGTGGTACGACCACCATGGTCGACTTCGCCGTTCAGGTGAAGGGCGAGTCGATGATGGAGGGTTTCGAGAACTGGATGGCCAAAGCCAGCGGGAACTGTGCGATCGACTACGGGTTCCACATGATCGCCGGCGACATCAACCAGGACACCCTCGCCGAGATGGACAAGCTCATGGAGGCCGGCGTGACCAGCTTCAAGCTGTTCATGGCCTACCCCGGGGTGCTGTACTCCGACGACGGCGAAATCCTCAGAGCGATGCAGAAGGCCGCAGATATCGGTGCGATGATCATGATGCATGCCGAAAACGGCATCGCCATCGACGTGCTGCGCGAGCAGGCCATCGAGCGCGGCGAGACCGACCCCGTGTACCACGGGCTGACCCGTCCTTCGATCACCGAGGGGGAGGCCACCCACCGCGCCATCGCCCTCGCCGAGCTCGTCGGTGTCCCCCTGTACATCGTGCACATGTCGGCCAAGGAGGCGCTTGCCGAGGTGACGATGGCCCGCGACCGTGGGTTGCCGGTGTATGGCGAGACCTGTCCCCAATATCTGTTCCTCAGCGCGGAGGAGCACCTGGCCGCACCCGGGTTCGAAGGGGCCAAGTACGTCTGCTCTACCCCGATCCGGCCGCGTGCCGAAGGACATCAGGACGCGTTGTGGAACGGCCTGATAACCAACGACCTTCAAGTCGTTTCCACCGACCACTGCCCGTTCTGCATGGAGGACCATCCGACCCTGGGGACCCAGAAACAGCTCGGCGTCGGCGATTTCACCAAGATCCCCAACGGGCTTCCCGGTGTCGAGGACCGTTTCCAACTCATGTACCACGGCGGGGTCGCCCAGGGAAGGTTCAACGTCAACCGGTGGATCGAAGTGTGCTGCACCGCGCCGGCCAAACTGTTCGGCCTCTACCCGAAGAAGGGCACGATTGCAGTGGGGTCCGACGCCGACATCGTGATCTTCGACCCGGACGCTCGATGGACCAAGTCGGTAGATGAGCACCACATGGACGTGGATTACTCATGCTACGAGGGCATGGAGGTGCAGGGCAGGGTCGAGACGGTCATGCTGCGAGGCGATGTCATCATCGATGGCGACGAGTACCTGGGGACGAAGGGAGACGGCCGGTACCTCCCGCGGGCGGCCGCCGGGCCCCGCCCATAACGAACATAGGAGACAGCCATGAAACAGATCAGCCATTTGATCAACGGCGAGATGGTGGCAGGAAAATCTGGGCGAACCGGCCCGGTATACAACCCGGCCACCGGTGAGCAGACCGGGGAGGTCGCCCTGGCCTCGATCGAAGAGGTCGACGTTGCGGTCGCAGCCGCCGCGCACGCGTTCCCTGCTTGGAGCACGTCGTCCCTCGCCACTCGCACCAGGGTGATGTTCGCGTTCCGTGATCTGGTCGACAAGCATCGCGACGACATCGCGGCCGCGCTCACCGCCGAGCACGGCAAAGTTCTATCCGACTCGATGGGGGAGGTGAGCCGGGGCCTGGAGAACATCGAGTACGCCTGCGGCATCCCCCGGCATTTGATGGGCAGGTTCAGCCAGCAGGTGTCGACGGGAGTCGACGTCTACAGCGTGCGCCAGCCCCTCGGGGTCGTGGCCGGGATCACGCCGTTCAACTTCCCCGCCATGGTGCCATTATGGATGTACCCCAACGCGATTGCCTGCGGGAACACCTTCATACTCAAGCCATCGGAGAAGGACCCCTCGGTGACGCTGCTCATCGGTGAGTTGTTCGTCGAGGCCGGTCTCCCCGACGGCGTGTTCAACATCCTCCAGGGCGACAAGGTTGCGGTGGACCGCCTCCTGGAGCATCCCGACGTTCGAGCGGTCAGCTTTGTCGGTTCGACCCCGGTGGCCCGATACGTCTACGAAACGGCCACCCAAAACGGAAAACGCGCCCAGGGCCTTGGTGGTGCCAAGAACCACATGGTGGTGCTGCCGGACGCCGACATCGACCTGG
>JADFIY010000017.1 GCA_022566415.1 Acidobacteriota bacterium | reverse complement strand
TTTGCGAGGGCCGCGGAGACACCGTCCTGTCGCTCCCGTCGCCTCCGGAACAACCCGAACCACACGAGTTGAGCAGTGTCGACAGCCCGCATTTGGCCCCTCCGAACGCTATGAGGTGAATATCGAAGACAGGCCACGAGGTATGTGCCGCAAGGTGGGTTTCATGAACTATCCCCCGGGCGCCGAGTTCCAAGGGGTTCCGCGAGGGACCGGAATGTGGAAAGGCCATGCTGGGGTTGGGATTATTGTTCGCCTATCAGAAGGATCATCGAATGAATATCGAGGAACGAGCGACAGTCAACCCAAGCCAGTACGCCGAGGAACACATACGGACGTATTTGGCATCGAATGGGCGAGACGTAGACCACCCCGCGGGCGACCGTCTGATCCTGCTCTACACAACCGGCCGAAATTCAGGCGAGATCAGGCGGGTTCCCTTGGGATCTTTCCCCGACGGCGAGAACTTGGTGGTCATCGGATCCAACGCTGGTCGCCCCAAAGAACCGGAGTGGTATCTGAATCTCGTAGCCAGTCACAGGGTATGGGTCCGGAAACAGGACGATTTCTATGAGGCTGAAGCCTCGGTGCTCCCATCTGAAGAACGCCAAGTGTTCTGGGACCATCTCACCACTCAGATGCCGATGTTCGCTGAGTATCAGGAGAAAGCGGGACGCGAGCTGCCGCTGATTCGTCTCACCCGAATAAGTAGCTAGCCAATAGCACTGCCCCCCTTCGCTTCCGTTAGGCGTTGTCAACGTGTGCGAGCACGTCACCCAACTGCTCGCTTGGCGCTGACGTGAAATAGACGGCAAAGCCAGCCAATATCTCATTTATCTCGCCGTTCACGGCCTCGAATGCTTGCTTGTTTTCGAACACTGCGAAAGACGTGCCTTTGCCCGTTTCTCGATTACCGACGAGGACCCAGGACCGAAGACCCGGAAACCCTGTTCAGGTAGAGGAAGTCGGGATGCTCGGTGTACCAACGGACCGGCCCAGCGAAGAGCCGCCGGCCCTGTTCGTCAGGAAGAAGACTGATGCCGTGCATCCGGTACATGATCGGATGGTCTGAACCAGCGAGCTTGATCACTCCGGTGATGTCGGGCAGATAAACACCGTCTGGGCGACGTGGTGGAAAGTTGGTCCACTCAATACTTCCTTCCACACCGTCCCAGTCGACTGTTCCTTCACCTCTGCCGAACATTTGGAGGAACGCCCCGTCATACAGTTCGACAAACTCGGTCGTGTCACTGATGTATGCCTGTTCGGTCGAATACAACAGTTCTGATCTCACTCTGCAGACCCTACGCAAACAATGCGAAGCGATACATAAGTGCCGTTATGTGCGGCTGCTATCGAATCATCTCGCCAAGGGCTGCGAATCTGAGCATGTGCGCCTGACCGGCGTGAAGTGCATACTCATCGATCATCTTCACCAGTGTGGCCCGAAGGGTTCGCTCGGTGCCATCTCCGATGGAGTCGAGGGACGGCATTGCAGATATTGAGCGGTTCGCCTTATCGACTTCCGAAAAGTACAGATGAAGGTCCTCCTCAACGGTCGAAACCGAACCACCCGCATAATCCTCTTCTCCGTAGACCATCAGGTAGTCGCCTCCGCCGAGTCCCCACGTCACATAGTGATGTTCCATCTGGGTCATGTGGCGGACCAAGCCCATCACGGATAGCTCGACGGGCGGTATCGACCATGCCACAAGACTCTCGAGGGTTAGGTCACGAAGCTTGCGGACGAACTCATGACGCTGATATTCGAGCCAGGATTCCAAGAACTCCCTCGGTTCCGTATTCGGGTCTGGCTCCTCCCAAGCGGAGAAATCCACATCGCTCAGAATCTCAAGGCTCATCGGCGTTCACCCTACGCAGGCGTACATAAGTGCCGTTATGTGCGCGGTCTTCGCCTGGTTTCAGCTTTCCATTTGGGGCACACAATCGGGGCCGTGCAGGCGTCTAGGCGAGTGACTCCACAAAAAGAACCAGTGCCTCTATCTGATCAGAACCAAGCCGTTCTCCATACAACGTCGACGCGGCGCAAGTGGCGGAACTACTGGGAATGAATGTGCAAATGGTCCGGCGTTATGCAAGGAAAGGGCGGTTGCCCGCCTACAAACTTCCCGGCGGCCGAACCTCAAGTTCTTTCGGGACGAGATCTACGAGTTCGTCCGCTCCCATCCGGTGACTGCCGCGGAAGACGGGGTCAGTGAGTCACAGTCGATCGAATAACTGCCAGTACCAACGAATTCGGAACGTAGATCTGCCGGCCGTCCACGCCGTTCACTTCCATATGATCCACATCGACGATCGCGATCGCCCCAATCAAAAGCTCTCCGCCGGGAGAGCAAGTCGAACGGCTGTCTCCGCCGCCGATGGTGATCGCGGCCTCTTTTACGGCACCACCACGACTCTGGCGCACGTCACCTGGGAGTAACCATTCCGCTTCCCAGATCGGGGACAGGACAGTGTCCATCGTGAACCGAGACTGCGCTTGGCGAGGCTCAGGATTTGGGAAAGAGCCAGCGGCGGAAGACACGGGTGATCCAGGGCATCACCCAGTAGGTCGCCACTGCAGCCACGATGGTGACTGTGACCAGGGTGCCTAGGGCCACCGGGAGTCCGGTGGCGGTGGTAACGATCGCACCGATGACCACGATGAGTGGATAGAGACCAACGATGGTGAGGATGGTCATCTTGTACTTGGGTGGGCGTGCCGTCTCGGTGGGTGCAGCTGGCGGCGTGAACCATCCTTCGAGGCCATGTGCTTCCTCGAACACGGGGTCGCCCATGGTCATGTCGAGGGATCGTTCAACCGCTTTGGCTCTTTGGGGCGAGTCGTGCCAGGCGGTGTATAGCTCGTAGCTGCCGAAGCGAAGGATGATGACGTAGGTCGGGATAGCGGCATTGGGTGGCCGCACCACATCCATCCCGGCGTATCCGTCAAATCCCGCCGCCGCCGCCTTGATCTCATCGAGCCAGGCTTCGAAGACCTCGACCTGTCCGGGCTTTACGTGCCGCGTAATGGCGACTGACACAGGGTCCGAAACGTTGGGTCTGGGAACTACCATCTGGAACCGTCCTAAGAGAGCCTCGGGCTGCCCGAGCTAGGCAGTTGCGTGAGCGACGGAGGCTTCGATGATGGTCTTGACGACCTCGAGATCCTCGTCAGATCGGGGGGCGTAGACCATCACCATGCCCGGCATCGTGCCGTCGACTGCGAACGGGTGCCACTCGCCCCAGCCCTTATCCACCACCTCTAGGGCTTGGTCTGCAGGAAGTCTGAGATGGAGGCTGCCACCCCCATTGGGTTGCGGGTGAATGTGGGCGAACTCACGTCCCACGATCATCGCCTGACGATTAGCGGCTAGCTCCGGCGCGACGGTGAGGGCCCTCGCACCAGGAAGGGACGCCCGGCTTGGCCGCTCCACGACACCATCGAGAGAGAATGCCCATGCGGACAACTCGGCCAGCATCTCGTCGCTCGCTGCCTGGTCTAGCTGAACATGGGGGATACCGTCGGTGACTCGCGGCCGCCCACCCTGCCGTATGGGAAGCGTCAAGTCCGTCTGCATTGTGTCTCCAGTGTTGTCATTGATGTGCGGCGCAGTCGTGCTCGGTGGCCTCCCGATGGTTGTATTGACCGCCGGCTCTGTTTCAGCGTTTCCACCGCAGCCGACCATCAGCATCGCCAAGATCACCATCACTCCGGCATACGCGAGGGTCCACCAAGGTCGCTGTTGGGTCATGTGCGGCATCACCTTCAGCTGATTGCCTCGCCCTGGAACTTTATGAACGAGGTTCCAACGATCTCTTCTCGCTGCACTCGCCACAGCCCGTCTTCTTCCACGCAGGTGATCGAGTAGTCGCCCCAGAAGATGTCGACCACGTTGTCAGGGAGGAAGTGGTTGGCCTGGATGTATGCAGAAACCTCTGCCTGGTTCCCGTCGCGGCTCCTCTCCTCGACGTTGATCATCTGATGCTGAGTCGCCATGTATCCCTGCCGCTGAAATTCGCCCTGGGCGAAGTCGGCACGTAGCCGCGCCCTGCTGTCGAACTCCTGGATAGGGCACTCCGGGCCCGGGCACTCCATTGACGGCCCCCCGGGGTAGAAGGTGAACTTGAACGAGTAGTCGTCGGCCAGGCTCTCCTCCCACATCGCAACGCCCCCGTCGTAATCACCTCGCCCGATGGCGTCGATGCCATAGGCAAACCAGTGGGCAAGGTCGGTCGGATCTGAGCGATTCATTGTCGGTCCTTTCTCGACTACAACGGGTAACGTACCTTCCGCGGACATTGTGTTGCTAAAGCTACACTTTGTCCTGTAAAATGGGCAAAGGCAATACTTGACACAAATATTCCCGCCTATCTAGAGGATGCCGAATGTCAGAGAAGTCACCAGATCACCTCCCGGTATCGGAGAACCCGCGAACGACGCGGGTGCGCAAGATCGTGGTCGATGCAGCAACTGCGCTGCTCATCGAGGAAGGCCACCATGCCGTGACACCCCACCAGGTGTCCAAAGTGACTGGCATCGCCCGCTCCACCATCTATCGGCACTGGCCCGACCCGATCTCGCTTCTGATGGACGCGATTGACAGCGTCCTGGCTCCAGATCGCACCGTGTCCACCGTCGGTGATCTTCGTGCCGATCTAACCACCACACTCGAGAGCTTGAGGCTTCGGCTAAACAGACGTCCGTTTCGTGCGATCTTCGCTGCGTTGCTCGACCACGCCACCAGATCTAAGGAGCTCATCCCAGCGCAACGTCGTTTCGTAACTGGCGTCACGGCGCCGCTCCGGAGCATCGTGGCTGAGGCCGTTGACGATGGCCGACTTGACCCGGCTATCAAACTCCAGGTCCTAGTTGCCCAGCTTGCCGGGCCGTTGTTTCATCAGCACGTGATGCTTCAGGCCCGAATCACCGATGAGCTGATCGCGAACACGGTGAAGGGATTCGTAGTCGCAAATGAAATTCCAACAGCTTCCAACAGGATGTGAGGTCGGTCTCGTGATAATCGAGGGCCACATCAACAGAGCCATCCGCCCAACATAGGTCAGGCGAAGCTGGCTGAACGACCATCGTCTGTCCCGATGATTCCCCGCTCACGACGAGCAAGGCTGCAAGACGACGACTTCGCAGATGAGTCCGGATCGACGACGGCGACCTGCCCAAACGTCGACTGATCGACCGTTGCGACTCACCCGCCTCGAACCGATCCCAAATCTCGGCCTTCTCCAACTCCGACAACCTTCGCATCACCAACCTCCACGTCGAGAAACCACAACTCTCGTCGAAGGTGATGCAACGACCCCCTGAATTCACAGCCGTTATGTGCGGCTTGCTGCCGACGAGGAAGGGGGACCCCAAGGTTTTGAGGTCCCCGTGGCGGCGAGTCGCTTAGCGCCAGCCGAGCTCAGGTGCCACCTGGGTCAGGATGTTCTCGAGGACGTGGGCGTTGTAGTCCACGCCGAGCTGGTTCGGCACGGTCAGTAGCAGCGTGTCCGCAGCCTGAATCGCCTCGTCGTCGGCCAGCTGTTTCACCAGCACGTCGGGCTCTGCGGCGTACGAGCGACCGAAGATCGCCCTGGTCTGCTCGTCGATCATGCCGATCTGGTCGCTGGAATTGCGGTCGCCGCCGAAGTACGCCACGTCCTGGTCGGTGGTCAGTGCGAAGATACTGCGGCTCACCGAAACTCTCGGCTCTCGGCTGTGGCCGGCCTCTTTCCACGCCTCGATGTAGGCCTCGATCTGCTTGCGCTGCTGGACGTGCAGGGGCTCTCCCGTCTCATCGAACTTGAGCGTCGAAGTCTGCAGGTTCATGCCGAGCGTGGCGGCCCACACGCTGGTCGTGTTCGAGCCCGACCCCCACCAGATGCGGTCCCGCAGGCCCTCGGAGTACGGCTCGATGCGCAACAGGCCGGGCGGGTTGCCAAACATCGGCCGCGGGCTTGGTTCGGCGAAGCCTCTCCCTTCGAGCACCTCGAGCAGCACCTCGGTTCCCTTCCGAGCCATGTCGGCGTCGGAGTCGCCATCGGCCGGTTCGTAGCCGAAGTAGCGCCAGCCGTCCACCACCTGCTCCGGTGAGCCGCGGCTGATGCCGAGCTGCAGGCGCCCCCCGGCGATCAGATCGGCCGCACCGGCGTCTTCGGCGAAGTGCATCGGGTTCTCGTAACGCATATCTATGACGGCGGTACCGATCTCGATTCGCGACGTTCTCGCCCCCACCGCAGCCAACAGCGGAAACGGTGAGCCGAGCTGACGAGCGAAGTGGTGGACGCGGAAGTAGGCGCCGTCGGCACCGAGCTCCTCGGCCGCGACGGCGAGTTCGATGGACTGCAGCAGTGCGTCCGACCCCGACCGCGTGTGCGAGCCTGGGCTGGGTGCCCAGTGCCCGAAGGAGAGAAATCCGATGCTCTTCACCAGTGTGCGCAACGTAGTCGCACGTTCTTGATTCCGTGGACCGACTCTACGAGGAGAACCCTCCCAGATGCCACTAACAGACCTCTTACAGGTAGCGCATAACCGGCTGGGAGGGATGATGTGGCTGGTGTGGCACGCACCGGTCGGGCGGTGGAGCACCGGTTGAGCTGTTAGCCCCAGCTCGGTTGGGTTCCGTTCCGCCGTCCCGGTGGTGCTGCCACCCCTTTGCCCTAAGCGAGAGAAAGGGGCGGTCATGTTGATGGTACGGAGTGTGGTTGGTGGTGTGGATACCCATGCCGATTTCCATGTAGCCGCAGCGATCGATTCGAACGGTGGGTTGTTGGGGATCGAGTCGTTTCCAGCTGATCTTGCTGGATTCGAGGCCCTGTTGGGGTGGCTCACGTCGTTTGGTGAGGTGTCCCTGGTCGGGGTTGAAGGCACCGGGTCGTGGGGTGTCGGGTTGGCTCGGTTCCTCCACGATCAAGACATTGACACCGTGGAGGTGGATCGACCCAACCGCCAGGCTCGACGCAAGGTGGGCAAGTCTGATCCCACCGATGCAGTGGCGGCAGCTCGAGCAGCGCTTTCAGGTGCTGCCGCGGTGACGCCGAAGACACGGAACGGTCCGGTGGAACAGATGCGGGTGCTGTTGGTGGCGCGTCGTTCGGCCCGTCGGCAACGGATCCAGACGTTGAACCAGCTGCGCCATCTGGTATTCACGGCTCCCGAGCCGATCCGGGTCCGGTTCAAGGACCGATACAAGCGAGGATTGGTGACCGAAGCCGCCGCGATGCGGCGCCGTCCCGGTTCTGACCCGGTGACCTATACGACCAACCTGGTGATCCGGGACCTGGCTCGACGCATCCAAGGCCTCAACGCCGAGATGGCAAGCATCGATGACATGCTGACCGAGCTCGTCGCGGAGACCGCCCCGTCGCGGAGACCGCCCCGTCGCGGAGACCGCCCCGTCGCTGCTCGCCCTGTATGGGGCGGGAGCCGACACCGCTGCCAGCTTGTTGGTCACCGCTGGGGACAACCCCGGCCGTCTCGGTTCGGAACGGTCTTGGGCGCACCTGTGTGGTGTCGCCCCGCTTCCGGCCGGCTCCGGTAAGACCAGCGGCCGGTATCGGCTCAACCGTGGCGGTGACCGCAACGCCAACTCGGCGCTGTACCGCATCGTGTTGACCCGCATGTCGTCGGATGACGAGACCCGCCGCTACGTGGCGCGCCGCCGAGACCAAGGGTTGAGCACCCCAGAGATCATGCGCTGCTTGAAACGTTACGTCGCTCGCCAAGTCTTCAAAGAGCTACCGCGAGCGGCATGAGAACGTGGGTGGGGTCTGACCCAATGAACCGGCTGACACGCCACGTGGCGTTGTCCTACGAATGACCTGTCGACCCCACCCACCACGACTTCAACGGGCGGTGTGACCTAATACGAGCCTGCCCACCACCAGGTGTGGCCCATCCCAGTCCTGTCCACCCAACCCACCAGCTCCTTGACATACGAGATTCAATATGGGCGGCCGAGAACCGGTTCTTCCGCAAGCGCTGCGAGCCGAGTTGGGGATGAGTCGAGGCGGACTCCTGGGAACGGCCTCGGCAGTTTGGTCCGCATTTGGTCCGCGAGAGGTTGCGAAACCAAGCAAACTGGCACGAACCTCTGCGAGCCAGAAGACCTTTTGCGACAAGGGCTATCGCGCGTTTACCAAGCCCAGCAAGAAGACCTGCACCGGTTTCCTAAACCGGGTGTCGCAAGTTCGAATCTTGCCGAGGGCGCAGCGCGAAAGTCGTTGTGATGCAACGCTGTTCACCGCAGCGACGATCACCGACCAGAGGCTCACGAAGACCCCGAGAAGGCCGTTTGGTCCGCATTTGGCGCGAGAGGTCGCGAAACTCGTAGAGAACGCGCGCAAAATGACACCGCTCCACATTGTTCAGCTGGCGGTTACCTCACCCCGAGAACCTCAGGCGGCGCGGACTCCGATCCCGCACAGATTGCCGACTCACTAGCGGCGTTTGACGACGCCTGAGGATCGTGGGAACGCGCGTCATGCGCCTACTCGATCGAACGGACAAGCACAGACCCTCGGAGCGAGCTCCTAGCTCTCCGACGCGCGATCCGCCAAGGTTGCGATTTGACTGGCGCGGGTCGAGACTTGGCCGAGATCTTGCCACCCTGGGCGGTGGTGACCCGCCTGTCGGTCGCCGACGGGGTCCTCGAGTGAGGCCGGGGCGTCGAGGTCGATGACGTGGTCCTCTTCCTGCGGGCCAGTGGTAAGCGCGGTTATGGGCGGGTCAGGAGCGGTGGTTTCGGGTATCGTCCCGGAGGGGGCCGTTTCTTACCTTGGGGGTCGAAAGGCGCCTGATCAGACACACCGGGTGATTCACGATGAGCGGGACACCGGCGGAGTAAAAGAAAAGGCGTCGTGTCACGGAGAAGGAGATCACGACTTCACCAGGTGATTCTGCGACTTGAGGGGGATCGATGCCATTGAAGCCACCGGAAGAGAAGTCGGTCCTGCAGCGGTATCTGCCGATTGTCGACTGGTTGCCGAGGTACGACTGGGCCGGGTCGCTGCGATACGACGTCCTGGCCGCGTTGACGGTGTGGGCGTTGCTCGTTCCCGAGGCGATGGCGTACGCCGGGATCGCGGGTGTGCCACCGGAGGTGGGTCTGGTGACGGCACCGTTCGCTCTGATCGGGTATGCCATCTTTGGATCGTCGCGCCATCTTTTTGTCGGCCCGAGCTCGACGGTGGCGATCCTCTCGGCGTCGGTGGTGACACCCCTGGCAGGGGGCGATGGTGATCTCTATCTCATTCTGACGGTGTGGCTGGCCATCTTCACCGGGGTGTTCTTTGTGGCGCTCGGTCTGGCCCGTATGGGTTGGATCGCCAACTTCATGGCGTCTTCGGTGCTGAGCGGGTTCATGGTGGGGTTGGCGATCGTGATCGCGGTCGGTCAGCTCGACAAGATCTTCGGCATTGACGCCGAGGGCGACAATGTCCTTCAGGACCTGGGCTCGATACTGGAGCAGTTCAGCGAGTGGAGTTGGCCGACGATCGCCATCGGAGCTGCCGCGCTCGCCGCGTTGTTCCTCATCGCGG
This sequence comes from Acidobacteriota bacterium, assembly GCA_022566415.1. Taxonomy (GTDB): domain Bacteria; phylum Actinomycetota; class Acidimicrobiia; order Spongiisociales; family UBA5794; genus JACZST01. The sequence continues at coordinate 17,216 of JADFIY010000017.1, read as the reverse complement.
CGTCCCTTCCAAAACTGCCAGGCGCGTTGGTTGTGATGCTGGTGGCGATCGCGGCGTCGGCGCTTCTTGGCTGGGAAGAGTCCGGCATCCACGTGGTGGGGGAAATCCCAGCCGAGCTGCCCAATTTGAGTCTCCCGGAGTGGCCGGGTTGGGACCTGATATCCGACGTCATGGTCGGCGCTCTTGCAGTCATCGTGGTGGCGTTCGCCGAGTCCTATGCCGCAGCGAAGAGTTACGCTGCGAGGTTCGGATATGAGGTCGATGCCAACCAGGAAATGATCGGCCTCGGCGTCGCCAACCTCGGGGCGGGGCTGAGTGGCGGCTTTGTCGTGGACGGCAGTTTGTCGAAGACAGCGGCCGGTGTCGAGGCCGGGCAGAAGACTCAAATGACCGGCATCGTCACCGCGGTCTTCGTGTTGATCACGATCGTTGCTCTGACCTGGCTGTTCGAGCCACTCCCGGAGGCGGTTCTTGGCGCCATCGTCATCCATGCGGTGTGGAAGCTGATCGACTTCTCGGGGTTCGTGACGCTTTGGCAGACCCGGCGCATCGACTTCGGCCTCGCCGTGGCCGCCTTCTTGGGCGTGATTCTGATCGACATCCTGGTAGGCATCGTGATCGGGATCATCCTGTCGCTGCTGGCGCTCATCTACCGTGCCAGCTTCCCGGAAGGCACCGAACTGGGGCGCATCGAGGATGAAGAAGGCAATTACGAGTTCGTCGGGCTCAGCGCCAACCCCGATGCGGAGACGCTGCCCGAGATCGTCTTCTATCGCCAGTCCGGGTCGCTCATCTTCTCAAACGCCGCTGCGTTCTCTCAGCAGGCACGCGAGCTTCTGTGGGCACGAACCGACCCGCCCGCTTCCGTTCTTGTGGTGGACTGCGAACAGATGGCCGACATGGATGTCACGGGCGCTGAGGAGATCGTGTCGCTGCACGAGGAACTGCGGGCGGCAGATGTCGAGCTCTGGCTGGCGCGGCTCCATGGCGACGCCCTGGTGACTGCTGAGAAGGCCGGGGTCATCGCTGCGATCGGTGAGGACCACGTCGTGCCGACCATCAGGTCGGCCGGACAAACGTTGCGAAACCAACGATCGGACACCGACGAAGCCTTCGAGGGGAGTGACGAGGAGGCCTGACGAACCGGTCGCGCCAAAACAGACGTCGGATCCAATTACTGGACGTGAAGGAAGGAGATCAGCATGTCGGAGCAATTGCCTGAACCGTATCAGGGTGCACCGTTGACCACCGATCCGGTGGTGGTGAAGGACGATGCAGCAGATCTGAAGGAGTACCCGACCAGGTTCACTGCGGGTGCTGAAGACCTCGCTGAGCCCGAGATCCGGGTCACGGCCCTGGGCACCGGCTATCCGGCGCGGCGGGCGCAGGGATGTGCCGGATTCATGATGGAGCTGGGGAACGGCGACGTGTTCATCTTCGACGCCGGCACCGGGACGAACACTTCGTTCAACACGTTGCGGGTGCCGTACTCGAAGGCGGTCAACTTCTTCCTCACCCACTACCACCTGGATCACATTGGTGATCTGCCGGCCTATTACGACTTTGGGCAGTCAAATGGTCGGCTGGAGCCGATGAACATCCATGGCCCAGACGGAACCGACGAGGACGAGACGATCGAGGCGGTGGTCGATGCCCTCAAACGGTTCGCTCGCTGGCACGATCACACCAAGATCGGCAACCTCGACCCGCGCGGCTTCGACATCCAACCCCACCGGTTCACCGCCGACAAGGCCCAGGTCGTCTACGACGCCAACGGGGTGACCATCACCTCGTTCCCGGTGCCGCACGGCATCTTCGGTGCAGTCGGGTACCGGCTCGAGTATGGCGGCATGAGCGTGGTCTATGCCGGCGACTGCGAGCCATCGACCCTCACCGTCGAGCACGCCCAGGACGTGGACCTGTTGATCCATGAGGTCTTCAACCCGCCAGAGACCTATGTGGAGAACATGGGATGGACCGAGATCCAGGCCAAGATCGTGGCCTGGACCAAGCACACGTCGCCGGAGGCGGCGGCCAAGGTGTTCGAGGCGACCAAGCCGCGGATCGCCATGGGATTCCATGCCATCGTGGCGCCGGGTACGCCACAACCCATTTTGGATGGTGTGCGGACCGGCTATGACGGGCCGTTTACGCTCGCCCAGGACTACACCGTGGTGAACATCACGCCGAGCCAGGTAGTTACCCGCCAGACCGACGTGGTCCCCTGGGATTACATCGTCACCGACAAAGAGTACGTGGCGCAAATGGGCGGGATGCAGACCGACCCATCGGTTATGGCCGGCCTTCCGGAATGGCTCGAAGAAACCGTCATCCCGGTTCCCGAGATCGAGGCGTTCAAGAAGGAACTCGAACGGATGGGAGCCCGCTGACGAACCCGGCGCCGGCAGGACATCAACTGTGATCGACTCCGTCCAGCGAGAAGAGCGATCGGTAAGGAAAGAGGCGCAGCGTGAAGCAGGCGAAACACAGGACGAGGGGCAAGACCAGATAGCGCATAACCGGCAGGGAGGATGTCGGGGGTACGCTGATCGTGGGCGATGGCTGTCACCCTCGGCTGGGATCTACGGTTGGTTAGTTCCTGGGGTTCGGTCTGGCTCGCCAACCGGCTGACGCCTCGACGAGCAGACGTTGTCTTGCGAATGATTAGGCGACCACCTGGGCGTACCCATCGGGAGCATCCGCGGCAAGGAGCTCGAGCGTCGCCGAGGTGTGCGTGCTGAACTCCTCGTCACCGACGACGACGATGGTGGTGGCGGCGACAGTCGTCGTTGTTGTCTCCGCCGTTGTCGAGGTGGTGACGGCCGTGGTGGTCGTCGACGACGAGGTCGTGGTGGCGGCAGTCGTTGTCGTCTGCTGAGCGGTAACGGTGACGTCGGGCTCGGCCGACCCACCGCACGCGGTGAGGAGCAACGCGACAAGGAAACCACCGGCAGCGATTCTTGTCACGAGGCTGTCACCTCCCTGTGTCGCAACGCTACCCATCACCAGATCGACGCGGCCACTCGTCACCCAGACCGGCTCCGCGGTTGCCAGAATCGAGGGATGTGGGTCGAAGAGGCGGTGACGGCGATAACCGAAGCGGTGGAATCAGAAGGGCTGCTGCTGGTACATGACCAACGCCTCCCCTCGGTAACCGCGCTCGTGGCCGGAGAACCGGTTCGGGGATCGTGGTGGGCCCATCCCCTCAGCAACGTGATCTACAACGCGCTCGGTGAGCTCGACGACCGGTTCGCCACCTGCAAACTGGTTGCGGGCAAGCTCACCCTGGTCGCTCCCCGACTGTGGGCCAACCTCGTCGCCGTCGGCGCGGGTCGGCGGCGATGGCAGCTCGATGCGCTCTCCGGGGCAGATCTTGCATTGCTGGACCGTGTGGCCTCGGCCGCCGACCCCATCCTTCTCGACCGCCCGGAACTGAGAGCGGCGGGCAAGCGCCTGGAGGAGAAGCTCCTCGTGACCTCGGAGGGGGTGCACACCGCGGACGGTCATCACCTCAAGGCACTCACCTCGTGGGAGGCGTGGGCCAGCGACCGCCGGGTGATAGGACCGCTCCCCGATCCAGACGTGGCCGCGGCGAGTTTCGAGGCCATCGTGGAGGGATGGGAAGCCGGCACCGCCGCCCTCCTCCCCTGGCACGACTGACCCACCGACGCGCCCGTCCATGGAGGCGCACGAGAATATTCGGTAGGGTCACCGCCGTGCTTCCACTCGACGAGCGCTGGTACCGGCGGCTGCTTGGGTACGCCTTCCCGATCGGGCTTGCTGCCGGGGTGTTGGCCCTCCTCTTCACCGAGGTGACGGAGACCGGGAGCGGGCTGTTCTTCGCTGACGCCGGCACGGATTGGTGGTCGGGCGAATGGTGGTGGATCCCGCTGATCGCAGCCGGCGGGCTCGTCGTCGCCTCCCTCCGTCGCTGGCTGGCGGTCCCGGAAGAGGTACCGGGAGCCATAGCCTTCGCCCAACAGGCATGGGTCGACCCCGCCAGTGGCCCGCGCCTGGTCCTGGTGTCGGTCGTTTCGCTGGTCGTCGGCGCCAGCCTCGGACCTTCGTTCGGGCTGATCCTGATGGGTGGTGCGCTGGGCTCCTGGATCATTTCGCGGATGGGCAGCGACGAGGGCGAAGCCAAGCACCAGTACGCGCTGACCGGGATGGCAGGAGGCTTGGGATCGGCGTTCAGCGCCCCGTTGTTTGCCGTCGTGCTCACCACAGAGTTGTCTCCCACCGAGAAGGGCAGGTATGTCGCCGCGTTCATCCCCCAGCTGATCGCGGCGACACTCGGATTCGTCGTCTTCTTCGGGGTCACCAGTCGCACGCTCTTGAACGCCTACGAGGTCCCCTCGTATACGTTCGATTTCGTCGATCTGCTGGTCGGACTCCTGCTCGGTGGGTTCGCCGCGGTGACTCTCGGCGCCGTCGTGGTCATCAACGGAGCGGTGGTCCGGGCCGCGGCTCTGGTCACCAACCCTTGGCTGCGCGGATTGGTCGGTGGGGCCCTGGTGGGTCTCATCGCCGTTGCGCTCCCATTGACCCTGACCTCGGGGAGCGCACAGCTCGGAACCGTCATCCAGAGCGCCACCGTGTTCAGCATCGGGTTTGTAGCTGCGGTACTGGTCGCCAAGATCCTCGCCGTCGCGCTGAGTCTGTCCGCGGGCTTCCTCGGGGGCAACGTCTTCCCGATGATCTTCATCGGTGGCACGGCCGGGGTCTTGGTCCATCTCCTCATCCCCGCCATACCGCTATCGCTCTCGGTGGCGGCGATGATGGCGGCCGTCCCCGGCGCGTTCCTCAGCGCACCGCTGAGCCTGACGTTGATCGCAGCCGCCACGGTCGGGCTCGACCCCGCCGCCGTCATCCCGGTGATGGTGGCGGTGGTCACCGCCTATCTCGTCTTCTCGATCGTCAGATACCTGGTGGCACGCCGCTCCGAGGCAGCTCCAACGTAAGGTTCCGATCGGTGACGACGGCGGTGGGCTAGACGCCGCGGTTAGCGATCGCCGTCTCGTTGTACGGCTCGATCATGATGCACTCCCCCGGGCACTCCTCGGCGGCCTCGATCACATCGTCGATCTGCGCGTCGGGCACCCTGGCGACGCCGCGAGCACCCTCCGGTCCATGGCCTGGGGCGTCTTCGGCGTCGAAGAAGAGGTCGGCACCGAAGTGATTGGCCTGCTCCTTGACCGTCCACAACCCATCGTCGCGGCCGATGAAGACGTCGGGAGCGATCTCCTCACAGATGCCGTCCCCAGTACACAGATCCTGGTCGATCCAGACCATCAATTTTGTCGCTGTCGCCATTCGTGATCCTTAGCTCAGCAGTTCGAGCCCTTGCGTGTAGTGCGCAAGGCCCTCGACCTGACGGATGTACTTCGGGCCTCTCCGGAACCTCTCTCCGATCTCATCGTGGCTCTCCCCGTCGGCGCGGAGAGCCAGTACTCGCGCCCCCAAAGCGGTCGGGGATCGTCGCGCCGACCGGCCCGTGCGCGGGATCTCGGTCCACACGATCACCCTCTCGACGTGGCCAGGACTGCGATCGATGCGCCTGGCGATCTCGTCGATATCCACCCCTTCGTCTCGCATCGCGAGAACCCGGCGCTCTAGAGGACGCAGCTTGGCGGGATCGGTCATACGGCTCTCCTCGTGTCTCCACCTAACGGTAGCGGACCCGTGGTTTGTTGTGGCGCCCGATCTGGAGGCGCCGACCGTCCACGGGTCCACTGCTATTCTCGGACGGTGACCACCGCTACCCATGCAGCATTGAGGGCGGTTCCACTGTTCGCTGCGCTCGACGATGACGCACTGGGACACGTCGCCGCGGTGGCCACCGAGTTCGAGTGTGCACACTCGCACGTGCTCACCGAACGCGGTCAGCCCGGCGCCGGTCTCTTCATCATCGAAGAGGGTACGGTTTCGGTGTTCTTGCCAACGGGAGGAGTCCTGGAGCGCGGGCCAGGGGACTTTGTCGGCGAGCTGTCGCTGTTGACCGACACTCCGCGCACCGCCAGGGTCTCGTGCACCTCTCATGTCCGCGGTCTGGCGATCAGTCGTACCGATTTCGCTCAACTGCTTGAACGAGAGCCGTCGATCGCCCTCTCCATGCTTGCTGAGGTAGCACGGCGCCTCACCGAAAACGCGCTCCCCTACAGACCCGCCCCCGCGTCAGAGCCTGATTGACTTCGATAGGCTCTGACTTCGCGATCTCGAGGATCCCATGAGTGAAGACACCAGCCCTCCCGGCACCATCCACGACAAGGTACGAGCCGAGACCGTCAACATCACCCAGGGCGGCGCCGCTCAGGTCACCGCCGGCACCGTGACGATCAAGCAGGGCGGTGCCCAGAACGTATCCAGCGCCCTGACCGACATCACCCAGGGCGGCGTCGTGATCGTCGAGTCCGAGCAGACGACGCTCAATGCCTCTGCAGCCGCCGTCGTTGTCACCGAACACGCCACCGTCGACCAATCGCGGATCGGCATCCTGATGGCGAACACCGTCAACGCACGCGACTCGAAGATCGGGGTCGTGCTCGGCGGCGAGATCGAAGGCCGCCCCGACATTGCCCTCGACGGGCGGTTCGCCGCCATCATCGGGGCGTCGCTGGCTATCACCTGGTTCGCGTTGCGGCGGCTGTTTCGCTCGTAAACCGTCGCACTTCCCGGACCTTACCTGAAGCGGTAGATTCCAGGTCGGAGGTGATCGCGCGAACTGTGTCGCCCGCAGCGCCAATATCCGCGAAGGGGCAAAGTTCTGCGCCGAGTGCGGAACCCCGGTGGTCGCGGCCTGTGTGGTATGCGGCAAGGTCATCTCCCCTGCGGATAAAAGGGTCGGGGCCAATGGCCTCCTCGCGCTGTACCACGACGGCGTGCTGGCACCCGGCACGGCAGCAGCACAGGTCGACTCGGCCTGATCAGCCGATACGAGGAAAGCTTGCTTCCGGCTCGCTGAGCAGGCGGTCGCGCTCCACCACCGACCTCACCCCCGCCGCTCGCAGACCGGTCTCGGTGAGGTCATCGATCTCCGCTCCGAACACCGTCGTCGGTATCCCGGCGGCGGTGAGCCGCGCCACCGCGTCGTGGGCGGCGCGATGGGCGAGATCGACGAAGGCCAGCTTGACCGTGTCGGTGGCGACCGCGCTGGCCACCGCCGACGGGTTGCGCGCTCCGTGACACTGGTAGCCGGCCTGCTCGGCCGCTTCGCACAACTGCTGTCTGGCCACGCGGTCCGCGGTGAGCACAACAACCGCAGGGCGCGGTGGTGCGGTTCGGTCGACGTGGGTGAGCGCGATCGCCTTGGCCGCACCCCACTGGGTGTGGGCGGCCTGCACCGCATCGCCGAGGGCCGCAGACGAACCCGGCACCAACCCATACGGATCCCCGGGCCGGCCATCCGGCGACTGCGCGACGTCGGCATCTTCGAGGATCTGGTTGAGGGTGCCGAGAGCGAGCGAGAACAATTCCAGCGGGGTTCTCCGCTGCTCGACGAACGGCTGCTCCAGTCCTTCGGCGAGGTCCAGATCGAGCTGGGCGGTGGCCGTTTCGATCACCTCAACCGTCGAGCGATCGAGCGGATATCCGTGCTCGGCGAACAGCGCGGTGGTGTACGCCGGGAAGGCAGAGACCAAAGCCGCATGGAGGCGTTGGGCCTCGGGAACCATGGCGGTGAGGATACGCAGAGATGGAGCTACTCGACCCCGGCTGTCTAGCATCCCCCCGAGCTCAAACCGAAGGATTCCCGATGCCTAGAACGTTCCTCTTCGTCGCGGCTGCGACTGTCTCTTTGGTGTTGGTGTCGTGCCGGGCGGAAATCAACATCGCACTCGATGTCGAAGAGGATGGCTCGGGAACGGTCGCATTCGAGTTCGGCCTCGACGAAGAGCTCCGCACTCTGATGGCATCGACCGGCGCCGATGCCGACGACCTTTTCTCCGACTTCGACACCGGCTTCGAGGGCGGGACCACCTTCCAGCGCGAGGAAGGTGACATGTCGTTCCAGGGAGTCCTGGTCGAGTTCGACGATGTTGCCGAGATCAGCGACCAGCTCGCAGACAGTAGCGGCGACCTTGCCAGCTTCGGAGACTTCTCGTTCGAGGTCGGCGATACCGAGGCGGTGTTCGACGCTGCCCTCCTCACCGAGGAACAGGACTTCGGGGACTTTCCCTTGGATCCTTTGGCTCTGACCGGAGATCTCTTCTCGGCCAACTTCATTGTCGGAATGCCGGGCACGGTCGTTGAACACAACGCCGACGAGGTGCTCGCCGACGGGCGGCTCAGGTGGGACATCCCACTCCTCGGTGGGGAGAAGACTCTCCATGCGGTGTCCGACCTCGGTGGTAGCAGCTTCCCCTGGCTGTGGGTGCTCGTCGGCGTCGCGTTGCTGGTCGGGGTGATGGCGACGATTGCCGCCGTCGTGCTCGGCAGGAGGCAGCAGCGGCGAGCCGTTTCGGACGCGGCGGCGGCGTATCCCCAGCAGGTACCCGTCGCTCCTGGACAGGAGACTCCGACCGAGCCCGACGACGACGCGACCGCCGCGGAGGACGGGGAAGCCGCCGATACGGGCGATGGCGATGATGCGGGTGACGACTCAGACTGATCAGGCGTCGGTCACCAGCACCAACACCGCCAGCAGACCGTACGGGCCGTCAACGACACCGACGCCGGCACGGATGGAGCCGTCCCCCTTGGGATCGACGGAGTCGCCGAGACGGTCAAGCGTCGGCGCCAGGACCAGCAACTCCTCGCTGTCGCTCGCGGTGACCCCGGCCGCGGCCAGCCGCGCCTCGAGCGTCTGCCCATCGACGAACGAACCGGACCGGTAGATCGCTCCTGCCCTCGTCACCGCCACCAGCGACAGTTGCTCTTCCCAGCGCAGCGGGTCGAGGCCGGCGAGGGCCCTGGCCGAATCGATCGCATCCGCTACGGCATCTGTCGCCTCGGCGGATGGCCGAGCACCGGATCCTCCCCCAGACGGGAACCGGATGTCGGCGCCGCCCGAAACCACAACACGCCAGTCGTCGGCCATGCGCCGGATCCAGATCATCGATTGCAGGGCGCGATCCCCGGAGATTGCCCCAACCGCCCGCTGCGCCGGTCCGTCAGGGTCGATGATCCTGGCCGCAACCACCGAATCCTCCAGTTCATCGCTGAGCACCGCCGGGAGGGGCACCGCCGACACAAGGGTCACGGCCACGATCGCCAGCACTGCGGCGTACACGGCGCCGAGACCAGCGCCGGCAACGTGATTGAGCAGCGATGTGCCTGGCAACTTGTTCAGCGCCCGGTGGATGGCCGATCCGGCAAACGCAGCGCCAATCGTGATCACAACAAAGATGGCGGCGCCGCCGAGGATGCGGGCGGGCTCCGGCGACCATCCGAAGACTCCGGTGACGAGCCGCCCCACCAGCGGCGCCAGCCGGAAGGCCAGGATCGCGCCGAGCACCAGGGTGGCCACATCGATTGCCTCGCGGACGAACCCGCGCACCCAGCCGCGGATCACCAGCAGCACAAGAACCGCGACCGCAATGAGATCAACCACGTTCAGGAATCAGTCGTTTTCATCAGCATCGGCGTCCCCGTCAGGTTCGGTGACCTCGTCGGAGTCAACCGAGATCGCCTCCATCTCGCGGGTTCGGAACCGCAGCGCCCCAGAAGGGGGCGGGGGTTCGGCCATGATGGCCTCGCCCGCCTCCTCCCACGTCTGACCGAGCAGGCGGGTGCGCCACAGATGACCCCCGACCACCTTGACGCTTGCCGCCAGCGGCACCGCAATGATGATCCCCCAGAAGCCTGCGACGGCGCCGGCGAGCACCAGCACCGACAGGGTCACCGCAGGATGGAGCCGAACCGTAGCTCGCAGAACGAGCGGGCTGACAAAGTTGTTGTCGATCTGTTGAACGACGATGGCGACAACGGCCGCCCAGAACGCCGTCCTGAGATCGGTGGTGGCGAGGGCGACGATCACGCCGAGGATGCCCCCGACCCACGGGCCGAGGAAGGGCACGATGTTGAGAACCCCGCCGACCAGTCCGATCAGGAGCCAGAACGGCAGGTCGATGACGCCATACCCGATGCTGAGCATGAGGCCGACGAGGATGGCGACAAGCAGTTGACCCCTGAGGAAGCCGCCGACGGCGGTATTGAGTTGACGTCCGACGAAGGCCGCTTCCGCCCGGTGCGATCCAGGTACCAGCTCGAGAAGCCGTCCCTGCTGGTTGGGGAGGTCGAGCAGGAAGTAGAAGGCGAGCACGGGCCCGAGCAGGAAGATGAGGATGAACTCGAAGATGCCCGAAGTGAATGACCCGACGCGATCGAGGATGAGCGACACGATGGTGTCCTGGTTCTCCGGGTCGTTGAGGAACTCGACGATGCGGTCGTAATCCCAGATGCTGACATCGATATTGAAGCGCTCGGCGATGGTGATCGTCTGCTCGGTGAGGTCGTCGTACAGATCAGGGAAGTCGCTGGCGAACATCTGGCCTTGCTCGACGACGCTCGGTATGACGAGGGCGACGGCCACCACCAGGGCAGCGATGATGATGAGAAAACCGAGGGTGGTCCCGAGGATGCGGTGGATTCGCATTCGCTCCAGCATCGAGACCAACGGGTTGAGGATGAAGACAACGACCATCGCCAGGAACAAAGGCGCCAGGATGATCCTCGCCTCGATGATCAGAAACGCCACCACCCCGATCAGCGCGATGATGCCGAGTGCCGACCAGGAGAATTGGCCGATGCGGCGCAGCACTGCTGTCTCCGAATCCGCGGTCGCGTCGACGTCGCCGTGGGTGCTCACGTCTTCGGTGCGCCGCCTACCCGGTCGGCGATCTGGTCGAGCCGCTGGCGTCGCATCCGCCGGAGGCGCAGAATGGTGAGCGGGTCATGGTCGAACGCGCCCTCTTCGTCGATGATCCGGCGGAGCACCTGGTAGTACCGGGTCGCGCTCATCTCGAGGTACTCACGGATCGCTTGGTCCTTTGGGCCCGGGAAGAGCCACCACGATCCTTCGAAGTCGAGGACCTGCCTATCTCGCTTGGACACCATGCGGGCAGGCTATCGGCAGGGTGTGACAGAGATGCGGATTTCGCGGCCTGAGCCGCGCGCCCGCAGGTCCGCGGATCTAGCGTCCCACGGTTTTAGCGGCCCAGCCAGCCCCCAGGTCTACCTCAACAAACCGGAAGCGGTCGAGGACGTTATCGAGGATGCCGGGGCGCACTCGCTACCAACTACCGGGCTATCAGTCCAGGTCCGATGCCAAGACTGCGTCCAGAGTGTCGGCGAAGTCCGGGTCGTGCTCTGGGCGGTAGGCGCGGTCCAGAGACCGGCCGGTGAGGAGCCGGGCTGCCGTCGCCAACTCCATCGCAAGATCGCCAGCCGTTCCTGCGGCGTCGAGGAGCAGACCAACCTGATGGGCGGCAACGAGTCGCTCCAACTGGTCACGACCGTGCAAGGCCCCGTGCCTGGGGTCCTCGACGCAGCGGCGGATCTCGGTGGAGATGTCTTCGAACGAGACGAGGGCACGCTCGGCGATTGTGCCGAGCTCGGGGTCGGTGATGCCCTTGAGGAGGTTGGCAGTGCGGTCGAGCACCGAACCGGTCATGTCCAGGCGGCCGAGGTCGCGCAACACCTGTGCGGTGAGCACATTGTGGGTGCCCTCCCATTGCTCGTAGACGATGGCGTCCCGAAGCAGCCGGGGCAGCACCGAGAAGGTCTCGATGGCGCCGTTCCCACCGAGGATCTCGATGGCACCACGCACCACCTTGGTGGCTGCCAAAGAACAGGCGAGTTTGTTGGCGTTGACCAGGTAGCGGTAGAAACCGGCATCGGCATCGTCGGCAACCCCGAGATCGACGGATTCGTCGAGGGCTGTCAGATGCCAGGTCGAGTGCAGGGCGGCGAGCCAATCGACCTTGAGCTCCGCCAGTTGCCGGCGCACCAGTGGAAACGTCGAGATGAGCTGCCCGAAGGCTTCCCGGTGCCCGGCATACCCGGCAGCCTCGACATAGGCGCGTCGCATGATGCCGACATCGCCGACGGCGTTCATCCAGCGAGAGGTGTTCAACATCGCGGTGACCATGATCTTGAACCCGTCGGTTGTCGGTCCGATCGGGTAGGCGACCGCGTCATCGAAATCGATCTCCGCCGACGCCATCGATCTTGTCCCCAGTTTCTGTTTCAGGCGCCTGATGGAGAACCCGTTTGGCGTGCCGTCGACGAGACGCGGGAGCAGGAAGCAGCCAAGCCCTTCCGTACCACCGGGGGCTCCGTCCGGCCTGGCCAGCACCAGGAACAGATCGGCGTCGGCGACAGAGCAGAACCACTTCTCCCCAGACACCCGCCAGGTCCCGTCCCCATGGTCGGTGGCCACCGACGCCAAAGCCCCGACATCCGATCCGCCCTGTACCTCGGTGAGGAACTGGGCGCCGCGCAATGCGGCGTCGTAATCGGCGTCGGTGAGTGCGGGGAGGTAGCGATCGGCGATGGCGTCGGAGGCGAACCGGCGGAGGACCCGGATCATCCCCGTGGTGCAGGTAGCGGCGCACATATGCCCGAACTCGCCTTCCAGCGATGCCAGGTAGCCGGACGTTGCCTGCTCAAACGAGGCTCCGGGCTCTCCGGCATGGTGCACGAGCTCCGACGCCCAGAGCAGCCGGCCGGCGTCGTGGTAGCCGGGATCGAACCGGATCGCCTCGACGCGGTTCCCCAACCCGTCGTATTGGTCGAGCTCCGGGCCGTGTTGTTGATACGACTCCGCCACCGGGCCGAGTTCGGCTACGACCACTCGGCCGAATCTGGTGCCAGCGTCGCGAACGCCGGCAAGGCGGTCCCCATCCAGGTAGCGGGCATTGACCAGGTCGAGATGCGGGTCGTACGGTTCGGGCGGCACCGAATCACGCCACGATGCAAAGGCCAGGCGGGCGTTGGAGTACGCCTCGGTCATGGGGCCATTATCGCAGCGCTCTCTCCGGTTAGGTGAAGGCTCCCCGAAGGGACTCGCAGATTGGCTCGAGTGAGTCGTACCGCACCTGGTCACAGGCGACCGCCACCGTTCTGGACAGGAAGAACAGACCGACCACGGCCATCACGAACCAGACCAAAGCAAAGAGCAGCTCCCAGACCGGATTTCTCGATCCAGACTCGACCACCGCAAGGTGCGGCCTCTTTGGATCAATCCGAACGGGGATCTTCAGCCCTCCGCGGCCCTCCCACCAATGTTCCGGAACCGTAAACTCCCCCTGGTACTGCGCCTGCCCCCACAGCCACTGCCCGGTTATCAAGAATCCCGAGCCAGCATCACCCCGCTTGCCGGAAAGCGTCCGACGGCTCAACACTTCGGCATCCACTGTGACACCTCGCCGCCGCATCCGCCTCGATTGCAATCCCAGTCGGACCCGGCTTGCGGCGCCAGAGAGCCCGCCGAGGAGAAACGTCAATCCGAGGAACAAACCGACCAGAAGAACCAGCATCTGGAATATATCGGCCAAAGAGAGTTCATGGGTGAGAGGCCCAGCGATGACATGACGTGGCTGTTTTCGAGTGAACCTTGTGACTAGTCACCTAGTTGCGAGGCACCTACCAGAACGTAATTCACACGAAAGATGCCTTGTGGGAATCATGTTTGAGGCGGAGCCGAGCGAGATGCTGCCCTCCGAGCACACGCATCCGGTGCGGGTGCCTACAGATCGAGACCCCTGGCCAGGAAGGCAGCCATCTGCCCACGGGTGACGTAGTCGTTCGGACAGAACCGATCATTCGCCGGGGGGTTGCATCCCATGGTGATCCCGGCAGCCGCCATCATCTCTATCTCGGCCTCGTGGACCGAGCCCTCATCGTCGACGAAATCGACCGAACCTCTATCGCTCAATCCGAGCGCCCTAGCCAGGAAGGCAGCCATCTGCCCGCGGGTCACGCGTTGGTCCGGACAGAACCGATCGTTGGTCGGCGGATTACACCCCGTGGTGATCCCGGCCGCCGCCATCCTCTCGATGTCGGCCTCAAAAGGTGAGTTGTCGTCATCGGTGAAATCGATCGAGCCCCTGTCGCTCAGATTGAGGGCTCTCGTCAGGAACGCCGCCATCTGCCCGCGGGTCACGTGATCGTACAAACAGAAACGATCGCTGGTCGGCGGATTGCAGCCCGTGGTGATCCCGGCTGCGGCAATCTTTTCGATGTCGGCCTCGAACATCGAGCCGTCGTCGTCACAGAACGTGCCGTCGCATTCCGGCGAGTAGCCATTGGCGTCGAAGAAGATCTCGGTCACCCACCAGCCCTTGCTGTTGTCTACGTAGGCGCCGAGGGCGACGTAGCGCCAGTTCGACTTGAGGATGTTGGCCTTGTGGCCCGACGACCCCATGAACATGGTGTCGATCTTCGAGCAATTGGGCAGGCCGGCATCCGACCACCAGGCGATGTTCTCTCCGGCGGTGAAGGCGCCGTCGGGGAGGATTGCATATCGTTCCGATGTGGTCGTATGGCGGAACGTGTTGTACGCCATCCACCTCGACCAGGCCCTGGTGTCCCCGGTGGTATCGCCTGCCATGATGAGACGTCGCGCCCCGACGGCCGCTCGGGCGTCGTTGATCTTCTCCAGCAGGCAGGTCTCGAATTCGCCTGGGGTCACGGTCGCCGTTCCGGCGGCAGCGGAGGGGGGTGCGGGAGCGAAGGAAAGCAGGGCTGCGAGCGCAACGACCACAGAGAGTGGTCGCATCAAGCCGCGTTTGGATCTGGGTTTCCGTATCAAGGATTTCCTCACTCGCCAAGTGCCTGTATCGGCCGGCGGGAGCGATTTGTTGAATAGAGCGATTGGCGTGCCCAGCCCTCACATCGGGAAAGCCCGGCCAAATGGCCGGGCTTCAGAGGGGGATTCAACCGTGTTAGGGCGATTACCGCAAGCGCTGGCAAGATCTATGGGGTGAAGTCACCGGTTTCTCGCCGAGACCGCAGCTGGCCTCACCAAGGAACTCTGACCGCACTCATGTCTTCGCTTGGTCCAGAGCCCGGGTTCTGTCACAGGGACCCCATCCCACAAGACTTTCCGATGGAGCCGGGTGTCGGATTCGAAGCGACGACCTTCTTTTTTGCAAGAGGGATCTTATGGGTAACCCGGGCCTCGGCGATCACCACCTCGTCTTGGTCGATTACGACCGCCGTATGGGACCCCTTATGCGGGTCGATCCCGATCATCACATCCATGACTCTGCCCTTTCTCTCAGACACGTGAGACCGCAGCGGGCAAGCCTGATTCGGGTCAATGTGCTCTCGCCTCTTTCGAGCCACGCCACAGTCGAGGACACCGACCGGCAGACACCTCGTTAGAAAGCCAACCCGGAAGGCGGCAAGCACTTCAAGAGCCAACCGGCCAGCACCCCGACGCTACAGGAACGCCCCATGACGTGCCCCCAGTCTCAATCAGGCACATAGGCGCTAGCTGGCCCGTCGAGAAGAGCGACCTAGGGGAAGACCGCGCCGGCACCACCGACCACGCATCCAAGGTCCGCGGATGTGTCGTCGTGCCAAACCCTTCACCTTGCCATCCCGTGTGTCTCAAGAAGGCTCCGTTGTGGCGATACGCCGAGTGTCGTCTCGTGTTGGAGGAAAAGGTTGTCGGCTATAGGCGGGGCGGCAAATTCCTACTCCAGTTCAAACCGTATTCGGCTTTGGCCTCGACGCCGCGCTACGCCACTGTGACACGAATGCGATGTACCGCGTTGTTGCCGTATCCATAGCGATTCCAGACCGGCGCCAGCGGCTGGGCCTGGCCGGCCTCGTCACTGGCGCGGGCTGCGATCACGTGTGTTCCTGCTCTGAGCGACGCATCGACCGACCACGGAGTCGGGGCAAAACGCCCTCCACTCGGTCCTAGCTCAGCTTCAAACCACTCGCCATCGTCGATCTGAACGGCAACGGAGACGATGCTGCCGTGCCCCGACCATGCCACCCCTTCAACCTCCACCCCTTCACTCAAGGTAGCTCCGTCCTCGGGCCTCGTAATCAGTGATCGCACCCGTACCGGTCCGACCGGCGACTCCTCGGCTTCCGAGGGGTCTTCGAAATATCGGTATTTCAAGCGAAAGTGCCCGGTGAACGGTTCGTCGATGGCGGTGATGGTGGTGAGCCACTTCACCGAGCTCATCCCGTAGGTGCCCGGAACGAGCAGACGGAGCGGGGCACCGTGGTCGGGGGGGAGTGGCCGGCCGTTCATCCCCCACGCCAGCAGGGGGCCGACTGTCAGCGCCGCTTCCGCGTCGAGGCTGAATGCATAGTTGATCATCCCCTCGGGCTCTACCACGCCTTGATCGGCGCCGGTGAACACGAACTCGGTGGCGACGGCCTCAGATCGGACCTCTTCGAGCACGCGACTCAGCGGTACTCCGGTGAACTCGCCCACGCTCACGGCTCCAAGGTGCCACGGCGTGCCCTCCGGGACCGGTTCCATCAGCGTTCGGCCATTTCCCGCGCACTCCAGGGTCACCACCTCGGTGGACTCTCCAAGCTCTCGAAGATCGTCGAGGGAGAAAACCCCAGGAGCATCGACAAGTCCTCCGACCGTGAGCTGCCAGGAATCCATATTCACCTCGGGCACACCGAAGTTCGACCTGGTGTAGAAAACCTGAAGCGACATCGGTTCTACCTGCAAAGCCTTCAGCGGCACCGCCGCGTTCCATGCATCGATTGGAATCAGTTGAGGAATAGTTGGCTCGTTCCTGACCCGACCTGGGTCGGCCGCGTCTGCATCCCGAGTATCGCACCTTGGTATGGCGAGTTCGTTGGAATGATCCGTGCGATGGGCACGCCGATTCGCGACGTCGTGGCCGAATTCACGGACGACAAAAACGCGGAGCGGAAGCGGCATGCAACCGAAATCGTCAAAAAACTGGATGAGATGGAAGAACAGCAGGCCGACGACTTCGACTCCGATTCCAAACCCCGAAAGTACGTTCGGCATGATGTCGTCGTCACCCGGAACTTCACCATCGCCGGCCGCATCTCCCCCTCCTCGTTTCAGATCGCCAGCAAATACGGCCCCCTCAAAGTCACTCTGGACGACATCAAAAAAACCGAACGGGAGTTTATCGGCAAAGAAGACATCAACTGCAAATTGACCGTTCCGGGCAACAGCCTCGTGTTGCGAACGATGAAAAGTTCCGGCATTCGCGTCTCCGCCGGGGACACGATTTCCGTCACCGCATCCGGCCGAATCTTCATGA
>JADFIY010000016.1 GCA_022566415.1 Acidobacteriota bacterium | reverse complement strand
GTCTGCTGGAGGAAAAACTCCATATGCGCGGTTGGCCTCCTTGCTCAGCCGCCAATTGCTGTTTTGGTCCCATCCTCCTGGATCTCGAAGAAGAAGAACCTGCCACCGATGAGGTCTCCGCTCGGCGCGAAGCTGATGGCCTGGCCCAGGATCGACGTCGGACGGTTGATCGCCTGGATCGCGCCGAGGACGTTCTCCCTCGTCAGGTCATTGCCGGACTGGCACAAGACGTCGATCGCTACGAGCTCGGTCGTCACCGCGGCGAACACCGGAGGCCCGAACGTGTTGGTCTCCGGGTACTGCTCGAGGAAGCCCTCGAGCAGCGGAACCGAATCCGGGATCCCTGCGATGTCACCAGCGAAGGCGGCGATGATCGAGCCGGCGATAGTGAAGTCCTCGGACTCCATGCCGTCGGAGCCGAAGATCGGGATGTCCTTGCCCTGCTCGGCCATCTGGTTGCCGAAGATCTGGCCGTTGGCAGCCACCTGCCACGGTAGGTACACCCAGCTCGTGTCGTCGGGGATCGTGGCAACGAGAGCCGAGAAGTCGGTGACGTCCTGGCTGACCGACTCGCGAACCACCTCGACACCTGCCGCCTCGAGCGAATCCGCGGTCACATCGGCAAGGCCGGTCGAGTACGAGGACTGATCATCGACCATGAAGACCTTGCTGGCGCCCGCGTCGACCATGAAGGCGGACGTCGACGGTCCCTGATCGGCGTCGGTGGGCACGGTGCGGAACATGCCGGCGTACTTCTCGGCGATTCCGATTCGCGTCGAAGACGGCGAGATGAACGTCAGGTTCGCGTCGCCGGCCTCGAACACCGCACCGGCGGCGTCCACCTGGTCGCTTCCGGCCGGGCCGACTATGGCGAGGATGTCCGTGTTGTCGATGAACTGAGCCGCCAGCGTCGCCGACTGGGCAACGTCGAACATGGTGTCGCCCTCGATGAGCTTGACGTCCCATCCCATGCCTTCGTTCCACACGTCGACCGCGTACTTGGCCCAGTTGAGCTGCACCTCACCGATGAACGCCACCGGTCCGGTGATCGGAGCCATCAGCCCGATCGTCGCTTCGCACACCACAGGCACCATTTCGGTCGTGGTCGTCTCGGCAGCCGCCGTGGTGGTCGTCGCCGCCGCCGCCGCCGCCGTGGTCGTGGGGGCGACGGTGGTTGTCGTGGTGTCGTCGCTGGTCCCGCATGCCGCGGCAACGAGGCCGAGGACCATGATCAACATCACGGCATTCGACTGGAGCTTTCTCTTTCCTTTTTTCATCGATTGGATCCTTTCTGGTTCCTTCAGTCGGTGTCTTCGTATGCTTCGGAGGCGCTCCCTGCAGGGTGAAAAGCCCCGAGGACGCGCAGTGGTCTGGTTCCTGTGTTCTCCAGGCAGTGCTGGATCGGCGGCGGGAGGTAGATGCAGGTGCCTCTCCGGATTGGCGTGTCCTCGCGTCCGTCGATGTGAAGCACCCCCTCTCCGTCTAACACATAGATGACTTCGTCGTAGAGGTGATAGTGGGTTGGAGCACGCCCCGGCGGGATGATGCCGACGAATTGGGTGACGTCCTTGCACCCTGCGTCCGGGTTGATCACAAACCGGAACTCGCGGTCCTTTCCCGCCGGCAGAATCGGCTGGTCCGCCACCCGGACGGTGACCTTTCGTGTCTCGGGGACATCGCCGGTTGGCTCGGGTGCGGTCACCGATACCACGACGAGGTCGGCATCGCCTTCGTTCTCGATCTCGTAGCGCTCGCCGGCCCTGACGTAGAACCCCATGTCGGCTTCGAGAGGATGCGGCTCCTCATCGAGATACAACGTGCCGCTGCCTGAAACGACGTAGCCGATCTCGTCGCGTTGCTCCGCTGTCCTTGGGCGTGATCGACCGTGCCCGAAGCGCATCACCCGCTGGAGAAGCATCTCGGCACCGGCGGAGTCGTCGATGGTGACCGACACCGAGACCGTGTCGTCGGGATCGCGCGCGACGGCAACGTCTCGCTCCTGGACACTGTATCCCGTCATCGCTGCCTTCCTCCGCCGTCACGCGACCCGTCGTCGAACGAACGGCGGGCCATACTGCCACAATCGCGCCCCGCTTGGCGATCTCACCCCCCACCGGACTCAGAAAGAATCGCTACGAGCTTTGTGACATCGATGTTGCCTCCCGAGACGATGCATACCACCTTGCCGCCCCCGGCGGCGCCTCCGAGTGTCACTGCCACCGCCGTCGCCCCCGCTCCCTCGGCGACGATCCGGTTCCGATCGACGAGGAGACGGACCGATGCAGCCACCTCGTCGAGCTCGGCCACGAGTGATCCCGCAAGTAGGCCATTCACCAGCGGCCACATCTCCTCGAGGACCGTTGTGGAGCCGATCCCGTCCACGAAACTGGCGGTGTACGTGACTTCGACGGGTCGGCCGGCGGCGAGCGCAGCAGCCAGCGGTGCCGCGGTGGCGACCTCGGCGGCGAAGACCGGGATCTCGGGTCGAAGCGCTCGCAGGGCCGACGCGATACCGCTGCTGAGCCCGCCGCCTCCGTATGGCACCACTACCGCGTCCAGATCCGGGAGATCTTCCAGAAGCTCGAGGCCGATGGTGGCGTTGCCCGCGATCACCGCTGGATCGCTCACCGGGTGCACGAAGAAGCCGCTCTGCCCTTCGAACTCGTGGGTGGTGATGACGTGCCACCAGTCGTCGAATGGGACCTTCACGATCGAGCCGCCGAGTCGCTCGATCGCCGCCAGCTTGGTGGCAGGGGCATGGTCGGGAACGACGACGGAGAACGGAACACCAAGTCGGCGAGCCATCCAGCCCACGCCTTGCGCCATGTTCCCCGCGCTGGCGGTGTAGACGCCTTCTTGGAGGGCTTCGGGGCCGGCGAGGGCGAGCACGTTGGCGGCTCCGCGTATCTTGAAGGATCCGATGGGCTGCAGGTTCTCGAGCTTGAGATAAATCTCGGCCGGCGCATCCTTCACGTTCAGGCGCACCAACGGGGTACGAATCGCCGCGCCGGCGATGCGGGTCCTGGCTGCTTCGATGTCTACGAGCTCGGTGGGCTCAAGCATGGCGGAGCCCTCCAAGCGCGATCGGCGTGCCGGCACCGGACTCGAGTGCGTTGCGGTAGACGACGTAACCTGCGGCGACGTCCTCCACGGCCAGACCCATCGATTCGAATAGCGTGATCTCGTCGGCAGCTTGCCGGCCGGGATGGGTGCCGATGAGCACTTCTCCCACCTCGGCGACGATGTGGTCTTCGGCGACGAGGCCTTCTTCCTTCGCCAGCAGGAAGTCTCCCGATTCGTTCAGTGTCGATTCTCTGCGATCGACGAACAGCGTCGAACGGGCCATCGCGGGTCCGTCGAGCTCACGGGTGAAGGGCACGCTCGAACCGACGGCGTTGATGTGCATCCCGGGGTCGAGAAGATCGCCGGACAGCACCGGCTCCTGGGACGCCGTCGTCGTACAGACGAGATCTGCTGCGGCGACGGTATCGGCGACAGCATCGAGGGCGCGGATGTCGAGCCCCGGGTAGTTGGCAGCAGCTGTACGGACTAGGGCATCGGCGTGGGAGCCGTTGCGGCTCCACACCCGCACCTCCGTCAGAGGTCGCACCTGGGCCATGGCAGCGATGTGAGACCCGGCTTGCACGCCGGATCCGAGCACGGCGAGCACCGACGCGTCGGGTCGAGCCAGCAGGTCGGTGGCCACCGCCGAGGTGGCTGCAGTGCGCACCGCAGTGATCTCCGTTGCATCGATGATGGCGAGGAGGGTTCCGTGCTGGTCGTCGAAGAGCATGACGGTGCCCTGGTGTGCGTCGTGTTCTGTGCCCGCGTTTCCCGGGAACACGCTCACCGTCTTGATCCCCATCACGCCGATCGACGGCAGGTACCCTGGCATCACCCCCAGTGCTCCGATGCGTTCGGGCAACCACATCACGGGCCGTAGCGGCTGGATACCTCTTCCGCCGGCCAGGTCGATCAGGGCGCTGCGAACCGCATCGATGCATTCCGCCATCGACAGCAGGCCGCGCACCTCGTCCTGGGTGATGATCAGTGTGTCGACGGCTGGTCCTCCTCGCGAAAGATCGAACCGATGGTCGACCAGTCGGTATCACCCAGTCGCAGGCTCAACGCCTCCTCGACAGCCTGGAAGTGATCGAGACGTCGAGGACCGACGATCGTCGCCGAGATGTCCGGATGGTGGCGAAGCCAGGCGAGGGCGAGGCCCCCGGTGCTCACCCCGGCGTCAGAGGCGAGCGCGGAGAGGCGCTCGATGCGATCGAAGGTGGCCCTGTTCCAGAAACGCAGGTAGGGCTCCGGGCGCAACGTCATGCGCGAACCGGACGGGTAGTCGGTTTCGAATTCGTATTTGCCGGTCAGCAGCCCGCCGCACAGCGGGCTGAAAGGCGTGAACCCGAGTCCCTGGTCCCGGCATATCGCAAGCATCTCATCCTGGTCGGCCTGGTCGATGAGGTTGAGCGAGTTCTGCACCCAGGCAAAACGATGGAGGCCCTGCTGGGTGCTGATCCCCAGCGACTTCATCACCTGCCAGCCGGGCAGGTTGGAAACCCCGATATAGCGGACCTTTCCGGCGCGCACCACCTCATCTAACACGTCCATGGTCTCTTCGAGCGGGGTCGTCGGGTCGGCTTCGTGGATGAGATACATGTCGAGGTGGTCGACGCCGAGTCGGGTCAGGCTGGCGTCGACCTGATGCAGAATGTGTCTTCTGGAGAGGCCGCGCTGGTTCGGTCCCTCCCCTACCGGATTGCCGACCTTGGAGCTGATGAGCAGCCGGTCACGGACCGTCCCGTCCTTGGTGGCCAGCCACTTGCCCAGAGTCGACTCGCTCCGGCCTCCGCCGTACGCATCCGCCGTGTCCAGGAAGTTGATACCGAGATCGACGGCTCGGTCCAGCAACGCGAAGGCTTCATCTTCGGACTCGCCCATGCCGAAGAACTCCGGGGCGCTGCCGATGCCGCCGAAGTTCCCGCAACCCATGCCGAACGCCGAGACGCGCAGTCCCGTGTGTCCCAGTTGTCGCAATTCCATATGGCGAATGACGATACCTGTTCTGCCTTGACTGCACCGACCTCGGGGCGGGGGCGGCAGGGAACGAAGGATCGGGGCTTTAGCGCGCACCGATAGGTGACCGGTCGTGTCGACGGAAGTAGAACCTCTGTTTTTCCCGCTCTTGCCACTGCGTGGCAGGCCGCTCGGGCCACGGCTCAGCGGACTTCTCCGGTCGTTGAGGCCCGGTGCTCGCATCCGCTTCGCCTTCGTTTCCCGCTCTTGCCGCATCGGGCCACGGTTCCGCAGATGGCCGTGCCGACAGAGACCGGATTGCGCCCTATTTGCGGAGCCTCTTCAGGCCGGGGCCGGAGTCGGGAAAGGCCCCGGCTAGGGTGACGAACGATGAGCGACGAGACCGCTGACGAGTACGCTCCGGTGCTCTCCGGCGACGCACCGAGTGACTATGAGCGCTACCTGCGCACCGACGAGCTCCTGTCGCTCCAGAAGACCGGTTCGGAGCGGGTGCACCACGACGAGTTGTTGTTCCAAGTCGTGCACCAGTCGTCCGAACTCTGGCTGAAGCACGCTGGTTTCGAGGTTGCGACCGCCACCGACGAGATACGCGAGGACGACCTCTCCGGGGCCATCCGGCTGTTGCGGAGGGCGACGCTCGGCCTGCGTCTGGTCACCGCACAGCTCGAGATGCTCGAACACATGTCTCCGTGGGAGTACCAGACCGTCCGTCGCGTTCTCGGTCACGGCAGCGGGTTCGATTCGCCGGGCTTCCGGACCATCGCCGAGGTGTCGCCGCGGCTCGGGGATGCCTTTTCCTCTGTGCTCGACGGCGCTGGCCTCGACGCCGTTGAGCTGTACAAGCGGGGGAGGGAGTTCGAGGATCTCTACCAACTCGCCGAGCTGCTCGTCGACTGGGACGCTCGGGTCAGTCTGTGGCGCAGCCATCACTACAAGGTGGTGCAGCGCATCATCGGAGCCAACGTCGTCGGAACCCAGGGCACACCCGTCGAGCTCCTCCAGCGTCTCCCCAACAATCAGTTCTACCCGTGGCTGTGGGAGGCCAGAACGGCGCTCACCGAGGCGGCCAAGCTCGAGGATTGAGGCATGGGTGCCGAACACGATCGCTGGATGACCGAAGCCATCCGTCTCGCCGGAGAAGCCGTCGATCGAGGTGACGAGCCGTTCGGTGCGCTGCTCGTCGTCGACGCGGCATCGGTTGTCGAGGCCCGCAACGCGATCAACACCTCCGGAGATGTCACCCAGCACGCCGAGCTCCGCCTGGTGAGCCGCGCCAGCCGCAACCTGCCGGTCGACGTGATATCGGCGGCGACGCTGTACACGAGCACCGAGCCGTGCGCGATGTGCAGCGGGGCGATCTACTGGGCGGGAATACGGCATGTGGTGTACGGCTTTCCTGCGGATCGCCTCGAGGAGATGGTTGGCGGAAGCGGCCTCCATCGCTCGTCGCGCGACGTGCTCGGAGATGCCACCGGCAACGTGCTCATCGAAGGACCCATCCTCGAGGATGCGGCACGGCGCGTTCACGAGCGCTATTGGTAGGCGGGCGACCGGACATGCTCGAGATCGGTTCGGCTAGATTGACTTGATCCGCACTGGGGAGGAGAAATGCCGGCAACAAGCCCTGAACAGCTCCACAGGCTCTTCGAAGAGGCGTTCAACGCCGGCGACCTCGATGCGCTGCTCGCCCTCTACGAGCCAGACGCGGCGCTTATTCCCGAACCCGGCGTCGTGGTCCACGGCGTCGACCAGATCGGCCCCGCATTGAAGGGATTCCTCGACGTCGGGGGCAAGATGAAGCTCGACACGAAGAAGGTCGTCATCGTCGGGGACCTGGCCTATTTGATGAACCGCTGGTCACTCACCGCCACCAACGATGATGGCAGCCCGCTCGAGATGGGGGCGGTGACCGCTGAGGTGGCACGACGCCAGGCAGACGGCAGCTGGCTCTACGTGATCGACAACGCGGTAGGCGACCTGGCCGCCGGGGACTAGAGACGCACCCTACGCGCCCGCAGTCAACAAGACATCCAGCGAGCCGGCGACCAATGAGCCGACAACCAGTGAGGAGGCCGTGGTGAGTGTCCCGTTTCGCGTCGGAGTGATGCAGCTGACGATGGAGCCACTCGCCGACATCGTCCATCACGCCGGGGTGATGGACCGAGCCGGGTTCGACACCATCTGGCTCGCCGAGGCGTACCCCTGGTGGCGCAAACATGAGTACGAGGCCCGGTCGGCGACTGCGATCTCCGCCGTGCTCGGCAGAGAAACCGAACGAATCTCAATCGGTTGGGGAATCATCTCGCCGTACACGCGTCACCCGATCCAGGTGGCCATGGAGGCCAGGGTCACGCAGGAGGCGGCGGGCGAAGGCCGTCTCTACCTCGGCTTCGGGGCGTCCAAGATTCTCATGCACGAGGTGGGCGATCCGGCCCTTCCCCTGACCGCGGTACGCGAGAGCATCGAGATCGTGCGACCGATCCTCGCCGGCGAAGGCCTCGACTACGAGGGCAAGGTGTTCACGGCCCGGGTTCCTCCGATGTCACCGAACGCCGAGGCTCCTCGATCCCGGGTGCCGATCTACATCGCAGGCACCGGCCCCAAGATGCAGCAACTCGCCGGCGAGATCGCCGACGGCCTGCTCACGGCGTCGATCACCACGCCTGGCTTCGTCCGGTACGCGAGGCGAAACGTGGCCGCGGGTGCGGATCGGGTGGGTCGCAGCGGCGAAGACGTCGACGTGGGTTGCACGATCGTTGCGTCGATCGACAACGACCGGGACCGGGGCCGCGACGGCGCACGAGAGATCGCCGGGATGTATCTAGCGAACAAGGTGCAGAACATCCGTGGCTCGGCCGACGTGCTGCTGGACGAGGCAGGTCTCACCTTCGACGAGATCGCGCCGATCGCCGAGGCGATGGAGCGTGGCGGGCGCCTTGCCGCCAAGGAAAAGGTGACCGACTCCATCCTCGACAAATGCCGGCCGATCGCAGGGACGCCTGCCGACTGCATCGCCGCAATCAACGAGTATCGCGAAGCGGGGTGCACCCACATCATGCTCGAGCTGTGGGGCGCCGATCGGGCGAGCCAACTCGAGCTGTTCGGACGAGAGGTTTTGCCCCATGTCCGTGACTGAGGCCATCGTCGCCGCAGTCGACCAGGACCGACTGGTCACAACCGCCACCGAGCTCGTAGCGATCCCCAGCCCCACGGGAAACGAGCTGGAGGCAGCGGAGTATTTGCACAACGAACTCGCCGGACTCGGTCTAGAGACGCGGCTACAGCACATCGAGGAAGGGCGAGCCAACGCCGTCGCCAGGCTGCCAGGCACGGGCGGCGGCCACAGCCTGATGTTCAACGGCCACCTCGACACGTCGTACTCCGGAGACGAGCCATGGCTGAGCGGTCCCGGTTACAAGCCCGATCCCATCATTCGCGACGGCGTCATCCTTGGACTCGGCATCATGAACATGAAGGGCGCCATCGCCTGCTACGTGGAGGCGGTTCGAGCGATTCTCGACGCCGGTGTGACGCTGGCCGGCGACCTCGTCGTTGCCGGAGTGGCCGGGGAGATCGAGAAGGCGCAGTGGGGCGAGTTCCAGGGGGCCGAGTTTCGTGGTTACGGGGTCGGCACCCGCCATCTGGTCACGCACGGGGTCCTGACCGAGGCCTGCATCCTCGGCGAGCCGACTGAGGAGAAACTCGTTCTCGGCCATTGGGGAACGATGTGGGCCAGGATTTCGACGAGCGGTCCCTTCTTCCACACCGCATTCAGCCTGGGACGTCTGGACGAGAACGCAATCCTGCGGATGCCATCTGTGCTCGAAAAGGTGCGCCCCTGGATCGCCGAATGGGAGAAACGTGGCGCCTACCGTGGCAAGCCCGGAGTGGTCAACGTCGGCGCCATTGGCGGCGGCTTCCCCTGGCGGGTGAGTAGAACTCCGGCCTCCGCCGACCTGTTTCTCGACGTGCGAGTGCCGCCGACGATGCCGATGCTCGAAGCAATCGAGGCGTTCAACGACCTCGTGCGCGGCCTGGACTCGGACCATCCCGAGTTCGGGATCACGTCCGAGGTGTACGTCACCGCGAGTGGGGCCGAGATCGATGAGCACCACGAGCTGGTCTCGGCTGCGGACGAATCTCACACCGAGGTGTTCGGGTCGCCACCGGAGCGCAGCTACGTTCGCTGGGCATCGGACGCGTCGACGCTGTCACGCTACGGCGTCGCTTGCCTCAACTACGGCCCGATATCCAGCGCCCTGCCCGGTCCTGACGGTGAGAGCGTCCCAATCGGCTCCCTGGTGAACATCGCAAGGTCGTATGCTCTGACGGCTGCCCGATTCTGTGGGGTGAAACCATGAAGCTG
Source organism: Acidobacteriota bacterium (assembly GCA_022566415.1). GTDB lineage: Bacteria > Actinomycetota > Acidimicrobiia > Spongiisociales > UBA5794 > JACZST01. Next base: position 17,648 of record JADFIY010000016.1, on the reverse strand, counting down.
GCAACGTTCGAAGACTCGTCCGGAACAACACGTCCCGGTGTCGTCGACGGAGATGTCATTCTCCCCCTCGACGTGCCCGACATGCGGTCGCTCTTCGAGATGGGTGACGCCGGCCTTGCTCTCGCCGCCGCCGCCGAGGGTCAGGGGATTCCGCTGGCCGAGGTGCGGATCCGCGCTCCGATCATCCCCAAGAAGTTCTTCCATACCGCAGGAAACTACAAGGAGCACGAGGAGGAGTCGAAGCGGGTCGACTGGTCCCACGAAATCGCCCCGTGGATCGTGTTCTTCCAGAACGTCGACGCCATCATCGGCACCGACGACCCGATCGTATACCCAGACCACCTCACCAAAGAGCTCGACTACGAGCTGGAGCTGGCCGTCGTCATAAAGAAATCGGGGAAGCACTTCACCTCAGAGGAAGCCAAGGACTTCATCGGTGGCTATGTGATCTTCAACGACGTCACCGCGCGAGATATCCAGCGAGAGGAGATGCGGTCAGGGGTGTTCAGCTTCTGCAAGGCGATCGACACGTTCTGTCCTCTGGGCCCGTGGATCGTCACCCCGGACGAGATCGGCGATCCGCAGAACCTCCGGGTCGAGCTGAGGGTGAACGGCGAGCTGCGTCAGGAGTCGAACACCAAGCGGATGTGGTTGACGATTCCCGAGATCATTGCCCACTACTCGCCGTTGGGTTACAGCGCAGGCGATGTCGTGTCCACGGGCACAGTCGCCGGTGTCGCCGCGTTCCGCCCCGATGCGCAGGACTACTACCTCAGGGCCGGCGATTTGATCGAATGCGAGATCGAGAACATCGGGGTGCTGCGGAACCCGGTCATCTCGTGGGAAGAGGCATACGGAGAACCTGCACCTCGCGTCGCGTCATGAGCGGTGCCCGGACGTATCCGGTCGACGACGTCAAGCTGGAGCGGGTGCACTCGCTGATGGCCGCCGAGGATCTCGATGTTCTTGTGGTCAGGGCTCCCGACAACGTCGTATACCTCACCAATTACTGGCCCATGAAGGGTTACGCCATGGCGGTCTTTCCCAGACGCGGCGAGGCCACCCTGGTGGTTCTCGAGCCCCAGGAAGGCGAAGCTCTCGACCAGGCATGGACGCAAGACGTCAGACCGTTCCTGTTCTACGACCCTTCCGATCCGCGACCACCGGCGGCACGAGCCATGGACAAGACGATCGAGGTGCTGCGGGAACGGGGCCTGACGGGCCGCATCGGCATCGAGCTCAGCCAGGGGAGCCAGAGCACCGACCGCATGCTCGGCGAGCCGACCGTCTTCACCATGGACTATTTCACCAGCCTCATGGATGTTGCCGACGAGACCGTCGACGCCGTTCCGTTGCTGTCGCTGGCCCGCATCATCAAGACGGCTCAGGAGATCGAACGGATGCGGATCGCCAACGAGGTGGCCGCCCTCGCTCTCGAGGCGACCCGGAAGGACATCCACCCCGGGATGTCGACGTCCCAGGTCGGTGGCATCTGGGAAGGCTACGTCCACTCCATCGGCATCGGATACGAGAACAAGGTGAAGATGGCGAGAGGTGTCTCGCTCATCTGGTCCGGCGACGGCATCCAGACCTTCACACCCACCAAGGGCGAGCCCGTGGCCGAAAACGAGCCGACGCTATTCGAAATCTGGGTGTGCGTGGACGGTTACTGGAACGACCTGACGAAGAACATGGTCTTCGGAGAGCTCGAGCCGCGGTACGACCGGCTCCTGGAGACCCTGCTTGCGATCTTTGCCGAGGCTATCGACTACGCCAGGCCGGGAGCGACCTTCGGGGGCCTCGACGAGCTGATCAGGGCCAGAATCGAGGAAGCCGGTTACCTCGACCCATCCCATCCCGTGTCCCACGGCGTTGGGGCGAGGGCACACGAGCCGCCCTGGCCGCACCGGGCAGCAGCCGGCCGGCTGGAGGAAGGCATGGTGATCGCCATCGAACCCGGCACGTATTTCCCTGGAGGCGGAGGGCTTCGCCTCGAGGACAACTTCCTCATCACCAGCGACGGTGCCGAGCAGTTGTGCCGCTACCCGGACGACTTCCGCTCATGATCGATCGCTCCCTCATCTGGACCAGCGACATCAACGAGCGCACCATCGATACCAGCCCGTTCGAGGGCCGCAGGATCGGGATCTACGACACGACGCTACGAGACGGAGAGCAGACCGTTGGCGTGGTGTTGAGCCCGGACGACAAGCTGGCCATCGCCATCGCCCTCGACGGCCTGGGCGTCGACCGCATCGAGGCCGGATTCCCCCGGGTGTCTGACGATGATGTGAAGGCATTTGAGTTGATCATGGCTGCGCAATTGAAAGCCGAGATCTGGGGCTTCTCGCGGGCGGTGCCCGCCGATGTCGAGCAGTTGCTCGAACTGGGCGTGACGTCCGCGGTCATCGAGGCGCCGCTGAGCGACGGCAAGCTGGCGGCCTACGGCATGGATCGGGACACCGTGATGGGGCGAGTGGTGACCGCAGTCGAACATGCCGCCGCCAACGACGTCACCGTGTGCTTCTTTGGCGTCGACGGTACGCGGGCGGATCCGCTTTTTCTTGCCGATGTCTACCAGGCAGCAGTCGAGGCAGGTGCACAGGAGCTTGCGGTCGTCGACACACTTGGGATCGCCGCTCCCGAGGCCGCTGCCTCGATGATCGAGGCTGTTCGAGAGTGGGTCGGACCGGACATCCCCCTTCACTGGCACGGGCACAACGACTTCGGCCTGGCGACTGCCTGTGCCATCGCTGCGGTGCGTGCCGGCGCCGACTGGATCCAGGGAGCGATCAACGGCATGGGAGAGCGGGCGGGCAACGCCAACTTGGCCGAGTTCGCTCTCGCTCTCGATGCGCTCTATCACGGGTCGACAGGATTGCGTTTCGAACGGATCGCCGAGGTGTCGGAGCTGGTGCGAGATCGCTCCGGCTATGTGCTCGAGCCCTACAAACCGGTCACAGGAGAGAACCTCTTCGTGAGAGAGAGTGGTGCGGTCGCCGCCCAATTCCACGACCCGTCGGCCATTGAGCCGTACTCGTCAGAAATCACAGGAGCCCGCCGCGGCATCGTGCTCGGCAAGAAGAGCGGCATCGCCAGCATCGAGATCAAGCTGAGCGAACTCGGCATCGAGGTCCCAGAGGAACGGCGTGCAGAGCTGCTCGCTGCGGTGAAGGTCCGCGGCGCCACCAAACGGGGCATCGTCACCGATGATGAGTTTCGTCAGCTGGTAGCCGGAGTCGGTGAAGGAACCTGAGGTGGCGCTCGACCAGGTCTGCATCATCGGCGCCGGAACCATCGGCAGCTTGTGCGCAGTGCACCTGGCCCGCGAAGCGCAGGTGTCGATTCTGGTCCGGCGGGAGGAGCACGCTCGTGCCCTCAACGACCACGGGCTGAAGGTCTCCGGCAAGTCGAACTTCACGTCCCCGGTATACGCCGTGACCGACCCAGCCGCCCTACCCGATTTCTCCCTCGGCATTGTGGCGACCAAGGCAACCCAGCTGGAAGAAGCGGTGGCACCGCTGAAGGGACGGTTTGGGGAGGCCGTTTTCATGACGATCCAAAACGGCATCGGCGCCGAGGAGCTGGTGGCCCGGTTCGGCGACTGGCCGCTCATCTCGTCGGTCACGTTCATGAGCGGGATCCGACACGGCGATCACCACATCGAATACGAGCTCGACACGGCCACCTGGCTTGGGCCCTACCAAGGGACGTCGATCGAGACGGTCAAGAGTGTCGGTGACCTCTTTGTCGCTTCCGGGCTCAAGGCGGAGGTACTTCCCGATGTGCGGCCGGCCCAGTGGTCCAAGCTGATCTTCAACCACGCGGTGAACAGCGTGGCGGCGGTCACCGACCTGCCCCACGTCGCCCTCTACGCTCGCAAGGAGCGACCCTCGGATCTGGGATGGCTCGTTGCGGGGCTGATCGACGAGGGCAAGGCAACCGCCGCCGCCGCCGGGGTGGAGTTGTTCGAGGACCCGTGGGAGATGAACGTCAAGGCGGTCACGACGGGTGAAACCGATTCCGATGAGTACGCGCACGTTCCATCGATGCTGGGTGACATCAGGGCAGGTCGGCAGACCGAGGTCGAATTCATCACCGGCGCACTGGTTCGCGAGGCCGATCGCCGCCGGGTGGACGTGCCGCTGAGCCGGGCCATGTACCAGCTGGTGCGGGCCAGGGATCGCTCGTACGACGATTGAGGGAGAGCACACGGTGAGAATCGGGATTATCGGTTGCGGTGCCGTTGGCAGTCTGTTCGCCGCCCATACTGCCCAGCTCGACGACGTCGAGGTCTGGGCCTACGACGTTTGGGAAGAACACGTCGCCGCCATCAACGAGAACGGTCTGCGACTCACCGGGGTCGAAGAGGTCCACAGTCGACCTACCGCCACCACCGACCCGGCTGCCCTGCCACCGCTCGACTTCGGGATCGTGGCTACCAAGGGCATGTACACCCGATCCGCCATCGAGGCCACGGCTCATGCATTCGCCGACGGCGCGGTCTGCTCGGTCCAGAACGGAGTCGGCAACGAGGAGATCATCGCCGAATACGTGCCTCGGGTGATCCGCGGGACGACGTTTCCTGCGGGAAGAGTCACCGCGCCCGGCGTCGTCCAGTTCGACCTCGCCGGAGCCACCCAGATCGGACCGTTCGAACCGAAGCCGGCCACGATGGATGAGATCGAGCGTCTCGCCGCGATCCTCAGCCGAGGCGGTATGGAGACGATTCCGCTTCAGGACGCGCGCGGAGCCCAATGGACCAAGCTGATCTTCAATGCAGCCAGCAACGCCCTGTGCTCACTCACCCAACTGCCCCACGGTCGGGCGGCGAGCAACGAGGAAGTCCGCTGGGTCATGGACCGGGTGGTCGAGGAGGGCAAGCAGGTCGCCTCTGCGCTCGGTATTGAGATGGAGAAGGACCCGGCGGTCCTGCTCGAGGAGAGCATCCCGGTGGCGTTCGATCACAAGCCCAGCATGCTTCAGGACGTGCTGGCTCGGCGGCCAACGGAGATCGACCAGCTCAACGGGGGGATCTGCGCCTTCGGCGACGAGACCGGCATCGCGACACCGATGAACCGGGCGGCCTGGTATCTCATCAAGGGCCTCGAGGCATCGTGGACACTGGAGGAACAATGAAGGTGAGCCAGGCGGAGATCGACCGCCGCTACGGAGTGACGCGACAGGCCCTCGAGAGAGATGGGCTCGATGCGCTCATCGTGACCGGGACCGAGTACACCGGATTCGAGGGCGCGATCCGCTGGCTGTCCGGGTTCCGGATGGTGCATCGGTATGCGTACGCCATCCTTCCCGTCGACGGTGATCCGATCGCGGTGTTCCCCGCCGAGGCTCGCTGGGTGGGTGAACACGACGAGTGCTGGATCGAGAACAAGGTGTTCGCCGAGACGCCGGGGGCGTGGATGGCCGAAATCGGCTCAACCGAGGGCTGGAAGCGCGTTGGCGTGTACGGGTACAACTTCGCTATGCCGGTTCGTGACTATCGAGCACTCACCGCCGGCGACGTCGAGATCGTCGACTACGACCACGCCTTCGACCTGGTGCGGGCGGTGAAGAGCGAGGAAGAGCTCCCGATGGTGCAGTCGAGCTTCGACCTCAACGAAAAAGGCTTCTGGAAGGTGCTCGAAGCCTACGAGCCCGGCAGGACGGAAGCCGAGATCATGGCGCCCGCCGAAGAATTTTTCGTGGCCAACGGCACGACGCGCACCACGATGAACATGGTGCTGTCCGGCCCCCATGGGAGCGCCGGGCCCGAGTTCAAGCACCCGAACCCGATCCGGCCGGTAGAGCCTGACGACCTGCTCCTGTACTCGATCGAGATCGCAGGGCCGAGCGGGTACTGGGCCGAGTTCGCCAGGCCCATCACGAGGTCCGGGCTCAGTCCGCTGTCCGCCCGGATCATGGAGGCGTATCAGGAGTGCTTCGAACGGGCACGCACCTCGCTTCGGGCCGGAGCCACTGCGCACGACGTGCACATGAGCGTGTTCGGGGCATTCTCCGGGCTCGATGTCAAGGCGGGCCATGTGACCGGGCACTCGATCGACATGATCATGGTTGCCCATCCCCGCATCGGCGAGGGAGTCGAGACCGTGCTCGAAGAGAACATGATCATCTCGATCCATCCCCACGTCGTGACCGGAGACGACCGGCATTGCCTCTACATGCAGGAGACGTTCCGGGTAACGCCGACCGGCGGCGAACAGCTCTCCAGCGTGCCGATCCAGGTGTTCGACGGCACCGAGCGCTGACGGTGCGCAACGGTACGCGAACCCAGGGCTGACAACCCCGTATACGCCGGTGTAGTGGCGTGGGTACGCGGCGAGCCCCTTTGCGGAGCCGTGGGGAGTGCGCTCTAGGATGAGCTCTCGTCGCAAGGGGAGGCACGAGATACGCAAGGTTCTCATCGTGGGCGCCGGCCAAGCGGGCCTGCAGGTGGCCCTTGGGCTCCAGAAGTCGGGCTACGACGTGACCGTCGTCACGGATCGGACCGGCGAAGAAGTCAAGCAGGGCAGGGTGCTGTCCAGCCAGTGCATGTTCGATGCAGCGCTCCAGAACGAGCGCGACCTGAGCATCAACTTCTGGGAAGAGGAGTGTCCCCTCGTCGAGGGCATCTCGTTCACGGTCCCGACTCCCGACGGGAGCGGCGACAAGGCCATCGCGTTCGCGTCCCGCCTCGATGCCTACGCCCAGGCCGTCGATCAGCGGATAAAGATGCCCGGTTGGATGGATGTCTTTGCCGAGCGCGGCGGAAACCTCGTCATCCATCCCGCTACCGCGGACGATCTCGATTCCTACTCCGCGGACAACGATCTCGTCATCGTCGCCGCCGGAAAGACGGATCTGGTCAGCATCTTCGAACGCGACGCCGAGAAATCCCCATATGAGGTTCCGATGCGGGCCCTCGCCTTGACGTATGTCAACGGCCTCGAGCCGCGGCCCGAGTACACGGCGGTCGCCTTCAACCTGGCTCCTGGTGTCGGCGAGTACTTCGTGTTCCCGGCACTGACCACGACCGGGCCGTGCGAGATCATGGTGTTCGAGGGCGTCCCGGACGGGCCGATGGACAGCTGGGGTGACATATCGTCGCCGGAGCAGCACCTCGAGCACTCGGTGCAGCTGCTGAAGAACATCTTTCCCTGGGAAGGAGATCGCTGCGACAACGTGTCGTTGACGGACTCGAACGGGATCCTCACTGGACGCTTCCCGCCGACCGTGCGCCACCCGGTCGCAACGCTTTCGTCGGGAAGCCACGTCTTGGGACTCGCCGACACGGTCATGCTCAACGACCCGATCACCGGCCAGGGTTCCAACAACGCCTCGAAGGCCGCCGCCGCCTACCTGAAGAGCATCCTCGACCGCGGCGACGAGCCATTCGACGCCGAGTGGATGCAGGCAACGTTCGATGCCGCTTGGGATGAGATCCAGTACTCAACCATGTGGACGAACGCCCTGCTCGGCCCGCCGCCCGACCATGTGCTCGAGTTGCTCGGGGCGGCCGGGCAGTTCCAGCCAATTGCACAGCGCTTCGTCAACGGCTTCAACGATCCACGCGACTTCTTCGACTGGTTCATGTTCCCGGACAAGGCAGAGGCGTACCTCGCCGAGGTGTCAGGGGCGGCCTGAACCACCTCCCCTGAGAAGAGGGGAGAAACAGGGAGAGAAACGAGAACGGTCTGTTTCCTCCCCTCTTGGGGGAGGTGGCCCGACGGCGTAGCCGGCGGGACGGAGGGGGCTGTCCGGACTCTAAAAAGCTCCCCTCCCGCCTTCGGGCGCTACTCCCCCCAAGGAGACGGCGGTACTCCCCCCAAGAGGGGGAGAAACCCAAAGCCCCCCGCACGGCCCGGGGGAAGGCGGTTCTTCCCTCAGGCCTCGTCGTCGTAGGCGAAGTGCCTGCCCCTCGTCTTCAAGCGCAGCTGGCCCTTGATGATCTTGAGGGTGCCCGTGATGTTGGCTTGCCGCCAGGAGCCGCCGGCGGCATCGGCAACCCACCGTCTCGCTGCTTCTTTGTCCGCCAGCATCGGATGCAGCTCCCAGGGCCGATTGAAACCCTGGAAGAAACGCTGCGACACCTTGGGGTTGCCGAATGCAGAGATGATCACCAGCTTTCCGATCGAGTCGAGCGGCTCGAGCAAGACGTTGTTGAAGTTGTACGACGGGCCGCCGTGCCAGTCGTAGAAACCTTCGAACGTCGCCGCCATGAACTCCTCGTCGAACGGCCCCTCCCCGCGTTCGATGATTGCTTCTGCGTAATAGCCGGCCTGGCGGGCACCGCATCCCGCCCCCTGGCCTCCGATGGGATCGAAGGCGAACGACGAGTCGCCAAGCCCCCAGATGAGGTGACCGGACTCCGTGTGAGCGACCGGCTTGCGCACGGTCGGCGGAAAGGCCCCCCGCAGCCACGCGTGCTCGTCGCCGTCGACGAGCTCCATGTTCTTCATCGTCTCCCAGTCCCACCGAGCGTAGGTTCTGATGATCTCGAGTACCCGCTCCAGCATTTCGTCGCCGCTGTTGACGTCCCGGTACGTGTCGAGCGGGCTGCCGGTCTTGGCTTCGATCACCAGGTTCCAGCACTTGCCGAAGGTCTTGTGATAGAAGGGAACCCAGAAGAACTCACCGATGTCGCCATAGAAGTTGAAGCACACCGGGGTGAAACCGGGGAGTCGATGAGGGAAGCCGGTACCGTCCGTTGCGATGTTCTTGACGATCACCATGCCCAGGTAGCGCTGCGGGGTCTCGTAGACGCTGCGCGCCGCATCCCGTTCGAACATTCCTGCCAGGTCTCCCTTCCCGGTGGCGACGATGGACAGGTCGTTGGCGGCGGCGATCTGGTCGAGGCTCTCCGGGGAGACCTTCTCGATGACGACCTGTGCTCCCCCTGCTTCGAGCTGGGCCATGCGGGTCGCCGACTTCAGCCGCACGTCCACCGCATAGCCGGTGGCGTCGTCGAGCTCGCCGCCGATTCCTACGAGCTCCTGTCCCACCTTGGGATTGAAGAACAGGTGAACCCCGGTCCGCCGGCACGGCGACGTCTTCGAAGGTCTCCACCCCGTGCACGCGCTCCACCGCCACCGTGTCGCCGAAGATGAACGCCGTCCCTGTGGGCGCGGTGTCGTTGAGGATCGAGTCCGCGGTGAGGTCGCTGTATAGGGTCACGGAGTAGCCGGCGTTCATCAGTCCGACCGCGGCGAGGGTGCCGGCCTGGCCGGCTCCGATGATGGCAACGCTCGTCATGCTCGCTCCTTTTACATGCGACCTGGAATGAACCGCCGCGCAACCATGTATCCCGAGTTGCCTCCGAGGCCGGGTCCCGGGTGGGTGGATGCGCCAATGTGGTATACGCCCTTTACCGGAGTTTCGTGGTTCTTGACACCGGGGAATGGCCTCCACATGAGGAACTGGTCAATGGTGCAGGCACCCGAATAAGGGTCGCCCCCCACCAGGTTCGTGTTCATCCCCTCGAGGTCGGCAGGCGAGAAGACCCGCCGGCCGACAATACTCGATTCGAGGTTGGGGATGTGTCTGGCGAGCCGGGCCTGGATGCGATCTGCGTACGCCTCCCTGACATCCTCCGTCCAGGTACCGTCGTCGGGAACGTCGATGTCGCCGGCGGCATCCCCCTTGATAACACGCGGGAGCTCCTGGAGCTGGATCCACAGGAGCGCCTTTCCGTCTGGAACCCGCGATCCGTCCTGAACGGCAGGTTGGCCGACCACGATCGTCGCCGTCTCCGGGAGCAGGCCACGCTCCGCCTCGTTGACCGCCTTGGAGACACCGTCGAGGCCAGGCGTCACATGGATCATGGCCGTGCGAGCCAGATCCGCATCTGGCCACTGCGGTGGCGCGTCGAGGGCGTAGTGCACCTGCATGTCGGCCCGACCGTATCGGTAGTTCTTCGCCCTTCGGGCGGTGTCATCTGGGATGGCCCCGGCGAGGAGGCGCCCGTACAGCTGGGTCGGGGTGACGTTGCAGATGATGGCCTTGGATGCAAGGTAGGTCGCCCCGTCGCTGGTGATCACCGCCGTGCCCTTGCCGTCGCGAACGGTTACGGTCTCAACGTCGGCTCCGACGATGATCTCGCCGCCATTGTTCTCGATCAGCCGGCGGAAGGTGGTGACGAGGTTTGTGCTTCCGCCGGTGACGACGGGGAGCCCCGTCATGCCGATCGCACCCATGATGACCTTGCCCATGAGGCCGGAGTAGGCGTCGTCCGGCCCGAGACCGGCGTGGAGCACCCACGGCGCGATCACGGCCCTGGTGAGATCCGATTCGAAATCCCGTTCCAACCAGGTGCGGCACGTCTCGAGTGACTCACCGAAGAACGTCGTCGTCCCCCTGATTCCGCGTTTTCGGCCTTCTCCAAACAACAGTTTGGCCGTCTGTCGGCTCCACAGCTCGTTCCCGAGCAGGCCAAACGTGAGGTCGGCGTTCGCCTCGAAGAAGTCACCGAGTGCGCCCTGGTACCTCTCGGCTTCACCAGGGGCCGCCGCGTTGAGGCTGCGGGCGGTCTGTGCCTCGTCCCTGGTCAGCACGAGGCTCTCGCCATCCTCGGTCAGGACGCCGGTGTACGCATCGCCGTTGGAGAACTCCATTCCGGCGGCGTGGAGGTCGGGCCCGAGCGCCGCATACGCCGGGGATGCAACGAACAGCGGATACCACTGGGACATGATGTCGTGGGTGTAGCCGGGGAACAGCTCCGCGGTGCGGATGCACCCGCCTGGGACCTCCTCACGTTCCAGCACGACCACGCTTTCACCGGCCTTGGCCAGCAGCGCGGCACACACGAGTGAGTTGATGCCGCTGCCGACGATCACGAAATCATGCGTTGTCATCCAGGCGTCAAATCCATGGTTCCGACCACATCTCGGCGGGATCTCGGATCTCGCGATGACCAACGATCTCGGCGTATCGACCGTGCGTGAAGACGAGCGGCTCGATGTCCGGCCGATACTCGAACGCAATGACCTCGCCGACGAAGACGCGATGGTCGCCCTCATCGTGCGTGGCAACGGTTCGGCACTCGAAGCGCGCTGAAAAGCCCTCGAAGAGGGCGACGCCTCCCTCACCCACCTCATAGTCGACGGTGGCGAACTTGTCTTTCTGCCTGGTGGCGAAGTGCTGCGCCATGTCGAGCTGGCTCTGGGCCAGGACGTTGACGGCGAAATAGCCTGCGCCGGTGAACGCGCCCAGGCTGTAGGCCGATGTATCGAGGCTCCACAGCACGAGAGGCGGCTCCAGCGAAACCGCGGAGAAGCTGTTTGCCGTGATCCCGACCATGCCATCCTCGCCGTCCGGGGCGGTGAGGATCGTCACCCCGGTGGGGTAGCAGCCGAGGGCGTTGCGGAGCTCACGCATCACGACGCGCTCTCCACGAGGGCGAGACGACGCGGCCGCATTGACCCATTTCCTAGAGGTTCTCCATCGCCTCGAGCAGCGGCTCGAGCATCTGTCCCATCTGCTCCGGCCCGATGGCGGTGTACCCGCCGTCGACCGCAATGTCCTCACCGGTGATGAAAGAGGCGGCATCGGAAGCGAGGAACACCACCGCCGCGGCAACCTCCTCCGGGTCGGCGATGCGACGTGGAAGGTGGAAGTTCCCTGCGACCTCGTCGACGAAGGCCCGGTCACCGCCGGTCATACTTTCGATTGGTGCGCTCCACGTCCACCCGGGTGAGACGGAGTTCACTCTGATCTTCTTGTCGGCGAGGTGGATGGCTTCGTTGCGTGTCACGCCGAGAATGGCGGCCTTCGTCGTGCTGTACACGAAAAAGAGGGGCTGGGCGCGCTTGCCCGAGATCGAGGAGAAGTTGATCACCGAGCCTCCGCCCCTTTGGGCCATGTGCTCGGCGACCTTGGCGGTGAGCAGAACACCGGAGACCAGGTTGACGTCGAGGGCGGTGTGCCAGTCCTCTCGCGTGGTATCGAGAAGGTTGTCGAGATAGGTGGCCGCCGCATTGACGAGGATGTCGATACCCCCGAATCGGTCGAGCGTTGTCTGTACCAGCGCATCGAGTTGGGCGTCGTCGGTGATGTCGGTCTCGGCGAAGACCACCCGGTCGCCGAGGTCGTCTGCGACCGCTTGTCCGTGCTCGACGTCGATGTCTGCGATGACGACCTGGGCGCCGGCCTCATGAAGCCCAGCGACCACGGCGGCGCCGAGGATCGGGGCGCCTCCCGTGACGATGGCCACCTTGCCGTCGAGGCTCGCGTTCCCCATGTTCTCCTCCTTGTGATGCAGCAGCGATTAGTCGTCGGAATGCCTGCAGGTCCGCGATCTCACTTCAGCGCCGCCTCGGCTGCGGCGAAGAACTCGTCGACGATCTTGTCCGCCTTCTTGGAGATCGTACCGCCCCCCATCGTGGCGACCGTTCCGAGCACATTCCACGTTCCGTGAACGTGGATGGTGGTGCCGTTCTCATCGGGGTCGAGCTCCATCCAAGCTTCCACCAAGATGTTCGTTTTCACCTGCCGGTCCTTGCCGGATCCCTTGAAGTGGATCGATTTACCCTCCTCGACATCGAGGACTTCGACTCCGATGTCGGCGTTGAGGGTGAAGGGCCCGAACGAGTCGGCGAGCACCGCCGAATACTGAGAAAGAGGTTCGATTTCGCTGAGATCGGCCACAACGCTGACCCAGCCGGCAACGCGTTGCACATCGGTGAGTACCTGCCAGCATTCCTCAGCCGATCGGCTCACTCGAAGCGAACGATCGAACGTGTCCGACGGCATCGCTTCCGTCTCCTCTCGTTCGTTCGGGCCGCGGCACCGCTGCCCGCGGTGCCCTTCGCATCAGCCCCCGTTCTTGGACACGACGGTGACGCCTCGCTCGCCGGTGGCGCCATCCCAGTTGAGCATCCGCCACACCCGCTCGGGCGGGTTGTGGGAGTCGTTTACGATCGGGCCGTCCTTGCCAATGGCGTCCTGGATGGCGCTGCAGATGGCATGCAGTGGCGCGCCTCCTCCTTCGCCCATGCCCTTGGCGCCCGTTCCTGAGAACGGGGATGGTGACTCGATGTTGCCCGTCTTGATGGAGGGTATGTCGGTGGCCGTTGGGGGGTGGTAGAAGAGGAAGTTGCTGTTGAGCAGCTGCCCATCCTCGTCGTACTCGAACGTCTCCCGCAGCGCCGCGCCGATCCCGTGGGCCGTGGCGCCGTGCACCTGACCCTCGACGATCATCGGGTTGATCCTGGTGCCGCAGTCGTCGACGACTGCGTAATCGAGGATCTCGACCTTTCCCGTTTCCTCATCCACTTCCACCACTGCGACATGCGTCTGGGTGGAGTAGGTCAGCGTGAGGTTGCCGAACTTGCGCTCCACGTCCGGCACCTCGAACGGAGCCACGTAGACGTAGCGGCAGGTCAGCGACAGTCGCTGCGCCATCTCCATGGGGAGGATGGCGTTGTTGGTGTACACGATGTTGGCGATGTACATGAACGGCATCTGTCGTTCCTCATCGCCTTCGACGCCTGCCATGCCTGCGGAGAGCACGATCTCGTCCTGGTCGGCTTCGAGGGCGAATGCAGCGACCTCGACGATCTCGGCGCGCAGTTTCTCGGTGGCTCCGATCACCGCGTTGATTCCGGTGACGGCGAACTGGCTGGCGTAGGTACCCGAGAAGCCGATGTAGGTGCTGTGCGCCTTGTTGAAGCCGGCCGAGACGCGTACGTCCTCCGGGCTCACGCCGAGGATGTCCGCAGCCACCTGGGAGGCGGTTGTCTCGTGGCCTTGTCCCTGGGGTGTGGTACCCAGGGTGAGAGCCACCTCCCCGTACAGGTCCAGCTTCGCCGTACACGCCTCGCCATTTCCGGAGAACGGCAGCTCTGGATTGAGAATCTGCGCTTGGCCGAAGTTGTTGGTACCGGAGTCGATAGTCGTGCCGATCCCGATGCCGATGCGCTTGCCGGTGCCGACCGCGGCCTTCCTCATCGCCTTGGCGCCTTCGTAATCGATCAGTTCGAGCACGTTGTCGAGCGCCAGCGGAAGGTTCCCCGAGTCGTACACGCAACCGTTTGGCGTCTCATACGGGTAGTCCTCTGGCTGTATGTAGTTTTTCTTGCGGAGCTCGACCGGGTCGAAGCCGAGCTCGTTGGCCACGATGTCGATGATGCGCTCGGTCAGCCAGAGGTGCTGCATCCGCGAGTACCCGCGGTTGGGGACCGCCGGGCACTTGTTGGTGAGCGTCTCCGTGTAGTCGACGCGGATGTGCCTCCACTTGTAGTTGCCTGGGGTGACCTGTGACCAGATGACCGCGCCCAGCGGCTCGTAATGGAGGTACGCCCCGGCGTCGTCGAAGGCCTTGACCTTGAAGCCCAACATGGTGCCATCTGCCATCACCGCTACCTCTATGTCGAGGAACGTGCGCTCGTTGCCATGACCACCGGACTGATGATGCTCGGTGCGATACTCGGTCCACTTCACCGGACGCTGCGCCTTGCGCGAGAGCAGGGCGAGTACGCCGATGTGGGTGTACGAGTTGATCTTGATCCCGAAGCCACCGCCGATGTCCTGGGACACGAAGTCGAATTGATCGACACCGACACCCATCGACGGTGCGATGACCAGCGCCCCGAACAGTGGGAACTGGTTGTTGGAGATGACGCGAATCATGTCCGTGCCCGGGTCCCAGTTGACCAGCATTGCGTTGCACTCGATCGGCGTCGACGAATAGCGGTGGAAGTGGAGCTTGTCGATTTTCACGACGTGGTCGGCTTCCTCCAACGCCCAATCGATGTCGCCGTAGTCGTACACCCCCTCCCAGGCGATGTTGTCGCCGAGCGACTCGTGGAGGACGTAGGAATCGGGATCGGCGGCGGCAACGGAATCGATGTTCACCGGAAGCGGCTCGTACTCCACCTCGACCTGATCCGCGGCGTCGACGGCGAGCTCTCTGGTCTCGGCGAGCACCACAACGACGGCCTCGCCCTGATAGCGAACGATGTCGACCCCGAGGAGGTACTCCTCCAACGCCTTCCCGTCGGGCTTCGGGGCGAACTGGAACAGCGGTTCCGTCATCGCCTTGACCTCATCACCGGTGAGGGTGGCGATGACACCCGGCATTGCCTCGGCCTTGGACACGTCGACGCTGATGATCTTGGCGTGGGCATGGGGGGAGCGGACATAGTGGGCGAAGCCCATGCGGTACATGCCCTCGTCGTCCACAAACGCTCCCTGAGCCTTGAGGAGTCGCTCGTCCTCCTTGCGCGGCATGCTCTGGCCCATCCACTTGACGGTCGTGGTGGCTTCCTTGGTCGGGGCGGTCATACGGACACCTCCTTTGCACTCGTGGCTTGCACGGCCCGCACGATGTTGACGTAGCCCGTGCAGCGGCACAGGTTGCCCTCGAGCCCCTCACGGATCTCCTGTTCCGTCGGTGTCGGGTTGCGCTCCAGCAGAAAAGATGCGCTCATCAGCATCCCAGGCGTGCAGTAGCCGCATTGCAGGCCGTGCTCCTGGCGGAAGGACTCCTGGAGGGGGCTCAGCTCACCGGATTCGCCGGCCATCGCCTCGACGGTCTCGATCTCGGCATCGTCGGCCTGTGTGGCCAGCATCATGCAGCTCTTGATCGTCTTGCCGTTGTACACGATGGTGCATGCTCCGCAGTGACCGGTATCGCAGCCGATCTTGGGTCCGCGCAGCCCCAGATCGTCGCGGAGGAAGTGGACGAGCAACTGTCGGGCGGCAACGTCTGCAGTGACGGTCTCGCCGTTCAACGTGAAGGTGATGTCCTGTTGATATCCGCTACTCATGCTGACCTCCCAGGGCCTCCATCACCGCTCGTTTGGCCACCACAGAGGCCATCGCCTGGCGGTATTCGCTGCTTGCATCGGGATCGCTGAGAGGGTCGATGCCATCCCCAGCACCACTGGTAGCTTCGGCGACGGAGTCGAGCGTTGTCGCGGCACCGGCGAGTGCCTCCTCGACGGCCTGCCGCCTCGCCGGAATCGCCAGGCAACCGAGCACCACGCGAGCCTCCGTGATCGTGCCATTGCCGGCGGCCACGACGGCGACTGCCCTGGCCGCGGCCTCACCGATCTCGATCTCCTGGTAGCCGATCTCCCTGCCGTTGAGGGCGGGAAGGGTGACGCTGGTAAGGACCTCCGCCCGATCCAGCGCGTTGCTGAAATAGCCGGTGAAGAATTCGGCGGCGTCGACCTCGCGATCGCCGTCTGGGCCGGTCGCGTGCATGGTGGCGTCCAGCGCCACGGCGAGGGGCGGAAAGTTGTTGATCGGGTCGTTGTGACAGAGGTTGCCGCCAAAGGTGCCGCGGTTGCGAACCTGAGGGTCCACGGTGTGTGCGGCGATGCTGGCAACGGCCGGCAGCCCCGCCACGGCAGGCGGCCTGCCGGTAGCTGGTGCTGATGTGCTGCCAGTCTCCGTGGTCGCTCAGGCGGGCAGCGTGTTGGGTGAAGATCTGGTGATCCTAAGAGGTTGGATTCAGGTGATCCGCGCAGCACCGCATACGGAGGATGGCATTGAAGTCGTGGACCTTGAGATCGTCAGCATCGAACTGGTTGGCGCAAGCCGCTTCGGTCTCGTGTCCGTCACGGAACGGGCGAATGCCGGAGCATCGTACAGATCGGGTGGGCAGCTGCGCGGCACCTCGCCCGGCAGCCTTTTCCCCGCCACGGCTACGCTCAATCTGTTCCTGGACCTGGAGGTGCCTTCCAGCCCGGTCGGGCCGCTGCTTCTGCACAACGAGACCAGTCTGGACCTAGTGCCAACAGCTGCTGGAGCAGAGATCCTGCTTGAAGCGTGGCCACCGTTTGACGTGACATTCGAGCGACCGAATACAGACGACTGTCTCCCACTCGTGGATGAAGAGAACGTCGAGTCCGAGCTGGGGATCTGCATTCGCAGCCTGAGTATTGCGGTCGCCCCGCTCCTGGCTAGCTACTCAGTGGGCAGAGAAGCGTCCCAGTTCCACCCAGCGGACATACTGGGAATCTTGCCGGCCGTGGTGCTGCCAGGCGTCGGTCAGGCCCCGTATCTGCGCATCGCGTGCGAGGCTCTCGGGCTCTCAGACGGCTGCGATGATTCCTTCGGCCAGGACAACCTAGACGCCCTATCGTTCGGCTCAGCAGTCATGGAACGTGTACCAACGTTCGATTTCTCCGTCGCTGCCGGAGCGCTCGGCAGCGACGGCACCGCCGTGCAGATTCAGAGCCTCTGTCCTCCAGCGGAGCCCGGCCTCTCTCCGGAACCAGAGTCGGATGTCTTTCGCTCCGTGCTGGCTGGAACGAATCAGCTTCTTTTTGACGGCAACGGGCCGGTTGGCGCCTGCCAGCCAGCCTTCCCGCTTGGCCTCCTTGAATCGATAGCCATGAGAGATGAGCTAGATGCGTTCGTCGCCTGGGACCCGTCGTTCGTCGACCGCAACGCGGACGGCGTGCCGGAGAGCCCGGTCTACTTCTCTCTGGACGCCGCGTCGCCTTCCCTGGCCGCGCTCGGCTTCACCGCCGGCGATATCCTGCGCAGCTCAGACGCCGAAACTCCATCTCTCTACGCATCTCACGAACAGCTCGGCCTGCAAGCGTCGGACGACGTTGATGGCCTCTGCCTCGTTGAAACTGGTGACGGTGTCTACAGCGCGTCAGACACGCTGCGGTTCTCGTTGGCGCCGGGCTCGCCTACGT
>JADFIY010000155.1 GCA_022566415.1 Acidobacteriota bacterium | reverse complement strand
AGATGGATGTCCGCTCGCCAGAGGACTCACAGCGGCTGGTCGATCAGGCGGTGGAGAGCTTCGGCCACCTCGATGCGATCGTGGTGAACGCGGGGGTCGGCATGTATGGCGGGATCATGGATCAGACGGACGACGAAATCCGCGCCATGATCGACACCAACGTGGCGGGGACGATCTGGCCGATCCGGGCTGCGGTGCCGCGACTGTTGGAGAACGGTGGCGGTGACATCGTCATTGTCGCCTCCGTCGCCGGGTTGCGGGGTGCAGGGGACGAAGCCGTCTATGCGGCGACCAAGTATGCCCAGGTGGGTCTGGCCGGAGCACTCGATCGCGAGCTCAGAGAGAAGGACATTCGGGTGAGCACCATCGCCCCGGGGGGAACTGCGACCGAGTTCGCCATGGGCACCGGCCGCACCCCCGACATGCCAGGCCTCGCCGACATGCTGGACGCCGAGGACGTGGCGGCGGCCGTGGTCACCGTATTGCAGCAGCCCCAGTCGATGCGGACCCTGCTCTGGTCGATGCGCAGCATGAAGGAAGAAGACTGAGTCGCAAGTCGCAAGTCGGAGCATCCGTCTTGTGTCTTGGCTCGTAGCTGGTGGCTGGTAGCTGGTGGCTGCTGGCCGGTGGCTCGGATCTCGCCGTTCGCGCCTGTGCCAAGATGGTGGGGCCCCCAGCGAAAGGAGTCATCGTGGGGACCGTTGGCAAATTCAATTGGGCCGACCTCACCACCAGCGATCCGAAAGCGGCCAAGGCGTTCTACGCCGGGTTGTTCGGATGGACCGGTGAGGACCAACCTGCAGGCGAGTCGCAGGTCTACACCCTCTTCTCCAAGGACGGCAAGCTGGTCGCCGGCGGGGGAGAGGCACCCCCGGAGCGGCCGATGCCCCCGACGTGGATGCCGTACATCACGGTCGAGGATGTCGAAACCAGCGCCTCCGCGGTAGAGGGGTCGGGTGGGTCAACCATGCTGCCGGCCATGGAAGTGATGGACGCCGGAAAGATGGCAATCTTCTCCGACCCGACCGGAGCGCCGTTTGCGGTGTGGCAGGACGGCAACCACACCGGGGCCGAGTTGAAGGACGCACCCGGGTCACTCACCTGGGTAGAGCTCGGCACGGGAGACATTGCCACCGCGACCAAGTTTTACAAGGATGTCTTTGGGTGGGGAGCCCAAACGGTGCCCATGGGCGATAGCGGTGAATACACGTTGTTCACCCTCGGAGAAGACCAGGTTGCCGGCGGATACGACAAGACCGGGGTGCTGCCGGATGAGGTTCCTCCGCATTGGCTGGTGTACTTCGCCGTCGATGACATCGACGCCACCGTCGAGAAGGCTACGGCGCTTGGCGCAAGGGCCGGTGACATCATTGACGTGGAGATGGCAGGGCGCATGTCGGTCATCCACGATCCGCAAGGTGCAGTGTTCGGTGCCATCGAGGGATCGAGCCAGTAGAGCAACGAGTCAACAGCTACCAGCCGCGAGCCAGAAGAAGCCCCAGCTAGGCGACGATCGCATCCGCTAGCCTGGCCGGCAAGCCACAGCTGCACGGGTTCGCCTAGCAGGACGAGATCGCGCGACAGTGGGGAGTGGTATGACGCTTGAACACATTCAGCCAGATGGGATATTCGACTCGCGGCAGTTCTTCACCCAGGTGGTTGCTGCGACGCCGGGCCGGATTGTGTTCATCTCGGGCCAGGTCGGTTGGGACGAGCAGGGCAAGATCGTGTCGAGTGAATTTGCGGGTCAGGTTCAGAAAGCCTTTGCCAACCTCCGTTTAGCGCTGGAGGGTGCCGGGGCCGGGCCAGAGCACGTAACCAAGATCACCTCGTTCATCGTTGATCACGATGAGGCGAAGCTCGAGCCGTTCCGAGAGCAGGTTGGGATGCTGTTCGGCGACCGCTTGCCGGCGAGCACCTTGCTCGGCGTGGAGCGGCTGGCTCGCGACGACCTCCTATTCGAAGTCGAGGCGATCGCGGTCATTCCGTAGACGACGCGCGTCGGCCCGATGACGGTGGGAGCCGAGATCGATACGCATTGGTTCCGCTGAGGTGGTGCTGACCACCACCGATTCCCAACCCACCGATCGTGCCGAGGGTGGGTTGGCGGTCGACCCGAAAGAAAGGTGTCGTCGTCCGTCAGGGCTCATCCTCGAGCGCGGCCACGGTTCAACGCGCTAGGTTGTCACTGCAGAGGGACGGAGGGTTATGGCTGAGATTCGGATGGACGACCTCACCAAGATCTACGACGACGGCACCCTGGCGGTCGGAGAGTTCACCCTCACCATCGAGGACGGGGAGTTCTTGGTGCTGGTTGGCCCTTCGGGCTGCGGAAAATCCACCGTGCTGCGCATGATCGCCGGCTTGGAAGACATCACCCGCGGCGAGATGCACATCGGTGACAACCTGGTAAACGACGTAACGCCGAAGGACCGCGACATCGCGATGGTCTTCCAGAACTATGCGCTGTACCCGCATATGACGGTGCGCGACAACATGGCGTTCGGCCTCAAGCTGCGCAAGACACCCAAGGACGAAATCAGGCGCCGCGTGGCAGAGGCCGCAGGCATCCTGGAGATCACCGACCTCCTCGATCGGAAACCGAAAGCATTGTCAGGCGGTCAGCGACAGCGGGTCGCCATGGGTCGCGCGATTGTCCGCGAGCCGGCTGCGTTCCTCATGGACGAGCCCCTGTCGAACCTGGACGCCAAATTGCGGGTGCAGATGAGAGCCGAGCTCGAGCGGATTCACAACCGCCTGGAGACGACGACGGTGTACGTCACACATGACCAGGTGGAAGCGATGACGCTCGGCGATCGCGTCGCCGTGCTCCGCGCCGTATCACCGGCTCGCCCCTACAACCTGCAGCAGGTGGGGCCGCCGCACGAGCTGTTCAATGATCCGCAGAACCTCTTCGTCGCCGGTTTCATCGGGAGCCCTGCGATGAACATGATTTACGCCAGGCTCGAGGCAGAAGGGGAGGACGTGTGGGTCGTGTTTGGCGACTACCGGCTCAAGGTCGATCCACGGACCCTGGAGCGACATCCCGGTCTGGAGAATCGAACCAACGAGGAGCTGGTGATGGGAGTACGCCCCACCTCCATGGAGGCGTCCGTGATCGCGGGGCCCGATCCCGATCGGACGATGCGCATCACCGCCGAGGTCGACGAGAACTTGGGCGCAGAGGTTTTTGTGCACCACACCCTCAACCTCCGTCCTGTGATTACGCCAGACGTGGAGGAGCTGTTGGCCGACGCCGGTCAAACGCCGGAGTCGCTCGGGGATACGACGGAATTCGTCGCCCGCATCAGCAGCGACGTGGACGTCACCAAGGGCGAGCAGCTCGACGTGGTGATCGACACAAGGAAGCTCTTTTTCTTTGATCCGAAGAGCGGCAGCCGCATCGGTGCTCGGTCGGCGACGGCTGCTGCCGGTTAGGAGGGATTGCAGGGCGATGACGGCGACCGTTACCAAGCCGACAACTCCTGCTGCCGGTGGTGAGTCGCAAAAGCGGAGACGCCGCGTGCGCTGGCGTCCCTGGTTGTGGCTCGCCCCCGCGCTCATCTTGCTGGCAGTGTTCCTGGTGTGGCCGGTTATCCGAACCATCTGGATCAGCTTTCACTCCGGTTCGATCATCAATCCAACGCGCGAGTTCGTCGGCCTGGAGAACTATCAGGAGCTGTTCACCAACGATCCGGCATTCATCAAATACGACTTGCCACCGTGGTCGGCGTTGTTCAACAGCGCGTTGTGGGTTGGGCTCTTCACTCTGGGTGTCATCGCCTTTGGGCTGTTGGTTGGGGTTTTGGCCGACAAGGTCAAATACGAGAAGACAGCGAAGGCGATCGTCTTCCTTCCCCTCGTGGTGTCCTTCACCGCAGCCAGCGTCGTGTTCCGGTTGGTGTACTCCACCGACCCCAATATCGGGCTCATCAACGCCATGCTTGGGCTCATCGGTTTCGGGCCGGTGGCGTTTCTCGGCGAGCCCAACCTCGTGAACTTCGCCATCATCGGCGCCGGCATCTGGGTGTGGACCGCGTTGTCGATGACGATCCTCGCCGCCTCCTACAAGGCACTGCCCGAGGAGACCCACGAGGCCGCTGCCGTTGACGGCGCCAGCGAATGGCAGGTGTTCTGGAGGGTGTCGCTGCCGCAGATGAAGGGGCCGATCATCGTGGTGGCCGTGACGATGATCATCAACGCCCTGAAGGCGGTCGACCTGGTGCTGATCATGACCACGGGTGGCCCCGGCTTTTCGTCGCGCATCGTCGGGTTCACCGTGTATTGGGAGATCTTCAACAACAATGCCGCCGGCTACGGCAGTGCGGTGGCCGTGGTGCTCCTGGTGATGATGGCCCCACTGATGTGGTGGCAAATGCGCCAGATCCGGGCCGCGGAGGCGAGATGACTACGGTCGCGACGTCCCCGCCCGTCACCGCTGGTGGTCCTCGAAAGGGTGGCCGGGTGAAGCGCTGGGTGGTGCCGGGCGTGCTCATCGCCGTCACCATCACCTGGCTGGTCCCAACCCTTGGGTTGTTCATCACCTCATTCAAGAGCAGGGCTGCCAGCTCGCAGTACGGCTGGTGGCAGGTCTGGCAGGGCGGCTGGACCCTCGACAACTACAACGAGGTGCTGTTCTCGCCCAGTTTGCCCCCGCCCGGATTCGCCGACAACTTCATCAACACCATCATCATCACCATTCCGGCCACCATCCTTCCCATCGCCATCGCCGCGGTGGCGGCCTACGCCTTCGCCTGGCTCGACTTCCCCTTCCGCAACTGGATCTTCCTCGGGGTGATTGCTCTGCTGGTGGTGCCTCTGCAGGTCACCTGGGTGCCGGTGCTGAAGATCTTCAACACATTGAATCTCACCGGCACCTTCCCCGGCATCTGGCTCGCTCATACCGGTTACGGGCTGGCCTTTGCCATCTTCCTGTTACGCAACTTCATGGCAGATATCCCAAACGATCTGATCGAGTCGGCGCGGATCGATGGCGCCGGTAATGTGAAAATATTCACAAGGATCGTGCTGCCACTCTCCCTCCCTGCGATTGCAGCCCTGGCCATCTTCCAGTTCGTGTGGGTGTGGAACGACCTGATGAACGCGCTCATCTTCCTGCAGACGCCGGACAAGTTCCCGCTCACGGTCGGGATCAGGAACCTGCTCGGCCAATACGGCAACGAGTGGAACCTGTTGTCCGCTGGGGCCTTCCTGTCGATGATCGTTCCGCTCATCGTCTTCTTCGCCCTGCAACGTTATTTCGTCCGAGGCCTGACCTCCGGTGCGGTCAAGGGCTGACCAGGTGCGGCGGCTGGTTTTCATTGTTGTTTTTTCAACGTTCCTGACGTCGTGCAGCGTCGGATCCTCCACACATCAGGAGATCGAGGTGCCAGGCGACTACCCGACGCTGGCCACCGCCATCCTCGAGGCCGCAGACGGGGCGACGATCACGCTGGCTCCTGGTCGTTATGTGGAGCAGGTGGTCATCAATCGCTCGCTCAGCATCATCGGTGGGGAGCCCGGATCAGCTCGGGTCGGTGGGGTGGCCGGAGGCGCAGTCATCAGCATCCGCGGCACGACCGGTGTCACCATCCGGGGGCTCGGCATTGTGGGTGGTGACATCGGCATCTCGGTGATAGAGAGCTCCGACATCACCATCGCCGACAACATCATCACCGGCAGCAGCTTCCGGGGCATCGACGTGGTGTATGGAGCGGCGACGGTGACAGGGAACCGGATCCAGCCCGCTCCGGGACCATATGTCATCGGGATCCGCGTGGCCAATGCCACCTCCTGGCCGGAGTCGGTCATCTCCGGCAACGTTATTGACCATGCCGGCGGTTACGGCATCGCGGTCAACTTCGCCAACGTCACCGTCGACGGCAACGACGTGGTCGGTGGAGATCGAGCGGGCATCGCCATCAATGAGATGTCACATGCTCGAGTTTCTGGGAACGCAATCTCCGAGGCATCGCGTTACGGGATCCTGGTTCATGACATGTCACATGCAGTGGTCACCGAGAATGTGATCAGCGGCTCCGACGAGCCGATCAAGCTCACCTACCACTCAACGGTGGAGCTGAGCGGCAACGAGACGGACTAGGCGAGTCGCAAGTCGCCATACGTTGCTCCTTTCTCCCCCTCAGGGGGGTCAAGGCGTGGTCGCGAGCCAACTTGCCTCCCCTGAGGGGTCGTGTTTCGCGATAGTGCGACACCGGGTGTTGTCGAAGGGGCCTCTCCGTTTCTCCCTCCGTTTCTCCCCCTCTTGGGGGGAGTACCGCAAGAGCCCCCTCCGTCAGCGGCTCGCCGCTGCCACCTCCCCCAAGAGGGGAGGAA
>JADFIY010000154.1 GCA_022566415.1 Acidobacteriota bacterium | reverse complement strand
CAACAGCGATCGCCGCGGCAGCGTCGGGTCGACGAGGAACCAGTGCCCGAGCAGCATCTCGGAGGTGATCGCACCAAGCAGCACGGTTCCGGAAAGCAGCAGAGCCACGGCCAGGGCACCCGCCTCGTAACCCGTGATCAGCAAGACGCCGCTCGAGACGGTGAACAGTGCCGCCGCAGCCACATCCCGCTTTGCCGCCAACGCCCCGGTGGTGGCAAGGACGGCCGCCACCCAGGCAAGCGCACCACCACCGGCGAGCGCCGCGAGGGCAGCGAGCCCGGCTGCAACCCCCCCGGCGAGCCACAGGTAACCGCGCCCAACCACCCGCCAAGAAGCGACGAGGGCGGCGCCGGCGGCGACACCTGCACCCCACATGATGAACAGCAGCGCCGGAGTCAACATGAGCCGTCGGTCATCAGTCGTCGGTCATCAGTCATCGGTCATCGGTCATCAGTGAACAGTCATCAGCCGGGCAGCTACCGGTCGAACGTATCTGAAGACTGAGGACTGAGGGCTGAAGACTGGCTCAGCCAATCCTCGATGCGTTGCGCCACCGCCTCCGGGGTGAACCCCCACTCGGCAGCGATGACCGCATACGGAGCGGAAGCGCCGAAGTGGTCGATGCCGATGCGGAGGCCGCCCAATCCCGAGACGGCCCCCCAGCCGAAGGTGGTGCCGGCCTCCAGCGTCACCACCGGAAGCGAAGGGGGCAGCACAACCGCCCGATACGCATCATCCTGCGCGGCGAACGCCTCCCAGCTCGGCATCGAAACGATGCGAGCCGAAATTCCATTCGCCTGGAGCACCTCGGCAGCCCGCTCGGCGAGCGGCACCTCCGAGCCGGTAGCGACGATCACCAGATCGGTCCCATCATGTCTGATGTAGGCGCCGCGTCGCACATCGGCGCGTTCGGGTGGGGTGGTCGGCGAGGGAAGGCTCTGTCGAGTGAGCACGATCGCGGTCGGCCCATCTGTGCGGTTGATCGCGGTCTCCCACGCCACCGTGACTTCGGTTGCGTCCGCCGGGCGCATCACCCACAGGTTGGGCATGGCTCGCAGCGACGCCAGATGCTCGATCGGTTGATGCGTTGGGCCGTCCTCGCCGAGGAAAACCGAGTCGTGGGTCCAGATCCAGATCGACGGTGCTCCCATCAGGGCTGACAGCCTGACCGCGCCTCGCATGTAGTCGGAAAAGATCAGGAACGTGCCGCCGTAGGCGCGGAGCCCGCCGTGCAGGTTGATCCCATTGACGACGGCTCCCATCGCATGCTCCCTGACCCCAAAGCGCAGGTTCCGCCCCTCGGGGTGCTCGGCCGAGAAGTTCTGAGAACCCTCGATCAGCGTGTTGTTCGATGGCGTGAGGTCACCCGACCCGCCAACGAGACCGGGCAGGGCGGCTGCGATATCTTGGATCACGGCTCCGGAGACACTCCGTGTTGCAACCGATCCCTCGAAAACGGGAACGTCGATGATCAGATTCGCCGGCTCGTAGAAGGCCGCCCATCGCTTCTCCAGTTCGGCGTCTGCGGCAAAGGCCGCCACCCGGCGTGCCTCCCAGGCGCGATGTGCGGATCGGCCGCGCTCCATCCCGGATTCGAACCAGCCGTACACGTCTTCGGGTATTACGAACGGTGGGAGATCCCAGCCGTAGGCCTCCCGGACCAGCTTGACCTCGTCGACACCAAGCGGGTTTGAATGGGCAGCTGCGGTGTCCTGTTTGCTCGGTGAACCGTAACCGATGTGGGTCCTGGCGATCACCAACGAGGGGCGGTTCGACTCGTTGGCACTTGCGATCGCCTCTCGGATCGCCGGCCGATCATGCCCGTCGACGTCGACGGTGTGCCAACCGTACGCTCCAAACCGCGCCGCAACGTCCTCGCTGAAGGTCAGGTCGGTTGGCCCGTCGATCGTGATCTGGTTGTCGTCATAGATGTAGGTGAGCTTGGACAGGTTGAGATGGCCGGCGAGTGAGGCGGCTTCCGATGCGACTCCCTCCATCAGATCGCCGTCGGAGACGAACGCGTACGTGCGGTGATCCACAAGCTCCGGGCCGAGCTCGGCGTTCAGGTGGGCCTCGGCAATTGCCATCCCCACCGCGGCCGCAAACCCCTGCCCGAGCGGTCCGGTGGTCATCTCGATACCGATGTTGGGCTCGTACTCGGGATGCCCGGCGGTGCGGGAGCCGAACTGCCGGAAGTTCTCGAGCTCTTCCATCTCCAGTCCGAATCCGCTCAAGTGGAGCAGGGAGTAGAGGAGCATCGAGCCGTGCCCGTTGGAGAGAACAAAGCGGTCACGATCCGGCCATGAGGGGTCGTCCGGGTCGAGCAGGATCACCTCCGACCACAGCACAGCCGCCAGGTCGGCCATCCCCATCGGCATCCCGGCGTGTCCCGACTCCGCCCGCTGCACCGCATCGACCGCCAGGATGCGAAGGGCATCAACCGAGCGCTGTTCGATGTCCAATGTGACCTCCTCTGGAGGCGGACAGGGTACCGACTCGTCGGTGGCCATCGGCAAGACGCGAGCGAGACCAGTTGCCCGACTGGAGACTTGAGACCCGCGACACGAGACTTTCAGTCAACGACGTATAGGTCGCGATTCGATCGGTTCATCCGCTCGACGCCATCCTCGGTGACGGCAACAATGTCCTCGATGCGCATCCCCCATTCCCCCGTCTGGTAGATCCCGGGCTCGATCGAGAAAGCCATCCCCTGCGCCAGCTCAACGGTGTTCCCGGCGACGATGTAGGGGTGCTCATGGGTGTCGAGGCCGATCCCATGGCCGGTGCGGTGGATGAACAGGTCTCCGTACCCGGCACCGGCGATCACATCCCGTGCGGCCTGATCCACCGACTGCGCCGTCACCCCCGGCCGCACGGCGTCGACGCCCGCCCGTTGCGCCTCCCGCAACACCGCAAACGCATCCCTGAATCCAGGAGGAGGATCACCGACAACGAACATCCGGCTGGTGTCGGATCCATAGCCGCGCAGCCGGCCCCCGAAGTCGACCACGACAGCATTGCCGTGTTCGATCACACGGTCGGTGGCCTCATGGTGCGGCGACGCCCCGTTTGGGCCGGATGCAACGATGGCAAACGCGGCAGACTCATGCCCGGACTCGAGCGTGAGCTGCTCGATGGTCCGAGCCAACTGACGCTCGGTGCGCCCCGAGATCTGCATCTCCGCGATCTGGGCGACAACACCATCTGCTGCCGCGCCCGCAGCCCTGAGGGCAGCAAGCTCTTCTTCGTCCTTGACGATTCGCAGCTGCGCCATCATCGGCTCTGCCTCGATGAACCTGGCCGTGGCGAGGCGGTCCTGAAGCGCCAGCACGAAATTGGCCCAGGTCTGGTTGCCGATCGCGATCGTGGAGGCTCCCTCGCCTACGAGTTCGGCGATGATCGCTATCGGGTCCTCCGTCTCCTCCCAGGCACGGGTCTCGACCGGCGAGCCCACCCGCGGTGCCTCCAGGGCTGGCACGACCAGCACCGGATCAGCGTTATCGCGTAGGACGAGGGCGGTGATGCGCTCGTTCTCCATCGCTCGGTAGCCGATGAGATAGGGGAGATCTGAGCCGACCGTTACGATGAGAGTGTCGATCCCGCGCTCGCCCATTTGGCGACGGGCTGCCGCGATGCGCTCCGGATTCACCTGGTCTCGGCAAGTGACTCGCGGGCGTGGTAGGACGACCGGACAAGAGGACCAGACTCGACGTGGCCGAGCCCGAGCGCCTCGCCGTGGTGGTGGTAGCGCGCAAACTCGTCTGGATGGACATAGCGGTGGATCGGTCGATGCCTTGCGGTCGGCCGTAGGTATTGACCGATCGTGACCAGGTCGACACCGACGGCGCGCAGGTCGGCGAGGGCGCCGAGCACCTCCTCCTCGGTTTCCCCCATACCGACGATGAGCCCGGACTTGACGGTGCCGGCCGGGTTCAGCCACTTCGCCCGTGCCAGCAGGGTGAGCGACCTGGCGTAGTTCGCCGCGGTGCGGATGTCTCGCTGCAGGCGCAGCACGGTCTCGGTGTTGTGGTTGAGTACCTGTGGCTTCTCCGTGACCACGGTCTCCAATGCGTCACTATCGCCCTTGAAGTCCGGAATGAGCACCTCTACGTCGCAGTCGGGGATGAGATCCCGAATGCGGCGGATAGTCTCGGCAAAGATGGCGGCGCCGCCGTCCGGCAGATCGTCTCGATTCACCGAGGTCAACACCGCATGGCGCAGCCCCATGCGCTGGATGGCCTCTGCAGCCCGCAGCGGCTCCTCCAGGTCGACCGTACCCGGTTTTCCGGTTTTGACATCACAGAAGGAGCACGCACGAGTGCACGTGTCGCCGAGCAGCATGAGGGTCGCGGTGCCGGACTCCCAACACTCGTAGATGTTGGGACACCCAGCCTCCTCGCACACCGTGTTGAGCTCGAGACCCCGCATCAGCGTCTTCAGGTCGCGGTAGCCGTCAGATGACACGTTGGCGCGGACGCGCATCCACTCGGGGCGCTTCGGCTCACCGGGTAACAGCCCCCCGATCAGCAAGGGTGTTTCTCCATGGCGGGTCGCGGAGAAGGCGCCGGCGGCCACCATCGCGTCGACGTCGTAATCCCCGGATCGGTCGCTGGGCCGGAACGCACCGAGCTGCACCTCCGGCGCCGCGGCGGAGAACGCGCCTGCCGCATGGGGCAGCAGGCCGTTGACGACGGTCTCCATCGGGACGTGCACCCCTAGAAGCTCGGTGATCGAAGTCACGGGACGGTCGGCAATCCCGCACGGGACGATGTTGGAGAAATAGGCGAGATCGGGGTCGACGTTCAGCGCGAAACCGTGAGTGGAGACCCCCCTCACCACTCTCACCCCGATGGCGGCCACCTTGCCACGATCGGTCCACACCCCGGTGAAGCCGGGCTCTGCCCAGGCCTCGATGCCGAGCTCGGACAGAGTGGCGATGAGCATCGCCTCGATGCGCCGCAGGTGCCCAACCATGTCCCAACCGTTGCTGAGTTTCGGTACCCCAACGATCGGATAGCCAACGAGCTGACCCGGCCCGTGGTAGGTGATGTCGCCGCCACGGTCAACGTACCGCAGCTGCGCACCGAGGTCGACCAGATCGTGCTCCAGAAGCGAGAGATTGGAGCCGCTGCCATTCCTGCCGACCGTGTACGTGTGCGGATGCTCCAGAAGAAGCAGGTAGTCGTCCGCGGTCCTTCCCTCGGTCCGGCCCTCCCAGATGGCCCGCTGCAGATCCCAGGCCTCGTCGTACTCGACGCGCCCCAGCCACCGGACCCGCAAACGCGGGTTCATCGCAGTTCCTGGTCCCAATCCCACGACTGGAGGTTCTCCTTGATACGAGCGAGGAACAGCACCGCGGTCGACCCGTCGAACGCCCGATGGTCCCAGCTCAGCCCGAGATACCCGATGTGGCGAATGGCGACGGTGTCGGTGCCGTCCGGCAACGTGACCACGGTCGGTCGCTTCACCACCGTATCGGTGGAGAGGATGGCGACATTCGGCTGGTTGATGATCGGGGCGCTCATGTACGAGCCAAATGGCCCAGGGTTGGTGATCGTGAAGGTGCTCGTCGCCAGGTCGTCCGGCTTCAGATGGTTGTCCCTGGCACGGTCGGCCACCCCGCGGATCTCCCTGGCAAGACCGGTGAGGCTGTGGCTGTCGGCATTCTTCATCGTCAACACGATGAGGCCGCCCTGGTTGAGATCAACGGCGATCCCGAGGGCGACACCGCGATGGAACTCAGCGGTCCCAGCTTCGGTGTCGAGCGAGCTGTTGACGACCGGAAACGCACCCAACGCATCGATGGTGGCTCGGGAGATGAACGGCATGTAGGTGAGCGAGAAACCTTCACTCTCTTTGAATCCAGGACCGTGCTGGCTCCGCGCCCTGGCGACCGGCTCGAAGTCGACCTCGACCGACGACCGGACGCGGGCGCTGCTGCGACTCGGCCGGGCGCTGCGCCGGATGGGTGAAACCGTCAAGGCGCTCGAGGCTCTCGAGCGCGCGGCGAAGGGCAAGGGCGACGCGGCGGCCGCCGCGAAGGTCCTGTTGCAGGACAAGGACATGGACGCGGAGTTGCGGCAGAAGGCGAAGGAAGCGCTCGCCGCGAGGGATATCACTTGGCAGACCCGAGACGCACGGCTCCGGTGGATCGGGCCGGCAGCTGTGCCCGCGATCGCCGAGACCTTCTTCGCTCAGCCCGAGGACAAGCGCCAGACACCGGAGCGGAGTCGCCGGTGTCTGGCGAATCTGATTTGGATGTTCGGCGGTCGGTATGCCCCGGCCTTCTTCGAGAGGGCTCTGAAGAGCGACCTCGGTACGAGAGAGTCGGTCATGCTTACCGCTCC
>JADFIY010000153.1 GCA_022566415.1 Acidobacteriota bacterium | reverse complement strand
TCCACGGTGGTCTTGATCAACGAGTTACCGACCCCTTCGATGTAGCGGGCTCGCCGCATGGGTAGGGAACGGCGGCGCTGCTCCGGCGGACCGAACCGGGCGCCCACTGCCCACATCCACAGGATGGCTGCTGCGGCGAGGACGAGCAGCATCACCTGTACTGGAACCGGTGCCACGAGCAGCCCACCTCCGCTGGTGAACCCGTGGATGTGCTCATCGAACACCACCTGGCGGGCATCGGTGATGGCGATGGCGAAAGCAGCGTTGTCCTGCTCGGCGAGAAACTCGTTCGACAGCAGCGAGATATCGCTCAACGCGACCACCAACCCGTCCCCTACCTCCTTGACTACGGCGATGTGGCGTCCACCCGGTGCGGTGAGCAACGGCCGGGCGCCATCGAAAGCCGTAAAGGACCCAGAACCGGACGCGGTCACGATCCGGACGTCTGCAGTCGCCGGCAGCGCGGTGCCAGGGCCGCTGTTGCCGTTTGGCAACGCGTCGAGCTCGGTACCAGTGACGAGCATGCCAAACCACGGAGCGTCGGGTGTGGTGATGACGAGGCCGCCGGCCTCAGCGTGATCGAGGAGGGCCTCGGCTTACCCGGGTTCGACCCTGCCGGGGTCGGGGGTGAGGGCAACGACCGCTGCGGTCCGCTCGATCACCACCTCGGGGAACGGCGCCCTGATCCGTTGGGTAGATCGGCCGATGTCGATCAGGAGGTCGTGCCACGCCCTTTGACCATGGGGTTTTGTAACGAAACTCGACCCCGCGGGGCCCTCGGTCGCCGGATCGTCTGCTGCGCGAAGCAGCAGCACCGCCAGATTGAGGATGACGACGACGGCGACGGCTCTGAGCGCCCAGCCGGCGTACACTCGCCACCGTCTCGGCACATAGGCCAGGTCGCGGTCGGCGCCGAACGCTTCAGCCATCGGCTTCGTCCTCGCCTCCGAGCTCTCCGAGGACGGTTTGCCAGCCCTGCTGGTGTGATGTCACGTCGGTTTGTTGCGGGGCGTAGTCGCTGTAGGCGACTCGCTCGAATTGGGAGGCGACCGTATCGAACTCAGCCATGGCTACGGCGCTGCGGACGGCTCCCGTTGGCATTGCCGGGTCGTATGCGATCACGTCGAGGTCGTCGAGCCGCATGAGCCCGGCGCGGAATCGGAGCCGCAGCGCGTCTTCAAAGCGCCCCGCCGCCTCGGCTGCGTTTGCCAGGTCTTCCAGTTCCTCGGCGTCGCCGCGGCGCTCGACGTCCATGGCGCGTTGCTGGTCGGTTTCGGCGCTGATTCGTCTTCTAGCGATGACCGTGGCGACTACGACGGCGAGCACGAGCATGGCGGCCAGGAGTAGCCAGCCATAGGACGGTCGCCCGGGATCGACCTGCGTCGTCGGTGTTCCTGTCCTGACCTCGCCGCTCGCGCTCAGCCAGTCCCTGATCCGCTCCATCACATCATCGATGAACCGTGTGACCGGGCTGAGAAACGATTCTCGCTCGCCGGCGTAGGCGCTTCCGCTGACGATGGCCTCGGCGCGGGCCTGCAGGTCATCCGAGTCCAGCGGATCATCAAACGGTGCCAACGCTTGGGCGACCGAGGAAACCAGCAGGAGGGCGAGGATGGTCCCGGCCAGCCCCGACAGGTGTCTTCTCAACGTTGGTCGGATGGTGGGAAGGGTTGTGGCGGCTCGGGCGGTTCTTCTCCGTCCAGGGATCCGAACTCCTCTGGTATCGGCGCCTGTGGTACGGGGGTACCGCTGATCTGGCTGGCGAGGAGATCAACGTCGAACGCCTCAACGCGAACACGCTGGTCGAAATACAGCACAACCGTTGCCGCCACGACAAACGGGGTGGTGAACAGCGCCAGAGCTATGCCGATCACCGTGCCCGCCACCGTGACCTGGCCGGCGTCGGCTCCCCCGACAAGGAGGCCGGTCAGTAGGCCGCCCACGATCGCGGTGATCAGCCACACGATGAGGTAGACGAGGATGAAGTAGCCGAACACCGGCCACCGCCGACCCTTGACGAGCCTGTTGGAGCGACCGAAGGCGCCTGTGGCGCTCATGTCCTCGACGATGACCGCCGCCACCCAGATCGACCATGAAACCCAGAGGATCACGCCGGGGATGACGAAGAAGATCAGCCCAAAGAAGACCGTGATGCCGAACAGGATCGATCCAAGAACAAGCGGCCACAGCCTGCCGACCGCGTACTGGATGGAGTCCAGCCAGTTGGGGGTTTCACCGAGGTAGTCGTCCGCAATCGCCTTCGTTGCACTTCCGGTGGCCAGCGTGTTGGCGACGAAGGAGAGCACGGTGAGAAAGAGAAGCATGACCACAGCCCCGCCGTTGAATTCGAGCGTGTCTGTGTCAACAAGTGGATCCGGTGACAGGATCGCGTTGAGCAGCTGGAAGGGGATGACGATCACTGCAACGATGGCGATCAGCGTTCCGAAGTTACGCCGATACAGGCTGAAGGCAGCGTCGAGTTTCTCGCCGACTCCCAGTGGGCGTAACTCGACTGGCACGATCACATCGTAGCGAGAACCCGGCAGCCTCGGGGGAACCTGTCACCCCCTCCCAATATGGTTGGCGCATGCTGTGTCTCACCTGTACCGCACCCACAGGGTCGATCGTGTGTCGAGCCTGTTCGGGCCAGCTCAGGCGGCCTCCCGACGTGGTGCTGGGAGATGGGCTGCTCGTGGTCGGGGGGTTCGTCCATGCGGGCCCGGCACGACGCCTGGTTCATTCCTTGAAGTACCGTGGCGTAGTTGCCGCTGCGGTGCCCCTGGCGGCGGCGATGATTCGGCGCTTACCCGATTCGGCGTCGATGCTGGTCCCGGTGCCCCGCGCCTGGTGGCGGGCGATGCGCTACGGCGTTGACCCCTCCGCGGTGCTCTCTGCGGTTGTCGGGCGACACTCCGGTCTTCCCGTGGTGCAGGCGCTGGCGGCACCGACGTGGTGGCGGCGCCATGCCGGTGCGAGGCGGGTCGAGCGGGCGCCCGTTCGCTTCCGTCAGTTGTGCGCCGTCGACGCCGGGGCTGTGCTCGTCGACGACGTGGTGACGACCGGCGCCACCGTGCACGCAGCCGCTCACGCGTTGGAGGCGGTCCCAACGGTGGTTTTGGCGGCGACTCTGGCGTCCGGAGCGCGCACACCGGATCGCGCTCTATAGCGGAACGCCAGTTTTCCCGCTCTTGCCGCTTCGCGGCGGGCCGCTCGGGCCACGGCTCCGCAATTTGGCCACGGCGACAGAGACCGGATCGCGCCCCCATTGCGGAACCTCTAAGGTGATACCAGGAGAACGCCCAGTGGAGGTTGCGTGGAGCGTGCCCCGGCCAGCGGCACCATCGACCAAGCCAACCCCCGCGTCCTCCAACCCGATCGTTGCTGTGCGCCTGGCCTCTCCAGGGCGGCGGCGAGCATCTCTGCCGAACACAGGAAGGGGTCCGAGTGAACGTTCGTATTCACGTCCGCAACATGGAACTCGCCGACGACCTACGCAACCTTGCCCAGGAGCGCATCGAGCACGCCGGCCGCATCTTTGACGACGTCACCAGCGCCGATGTTGAGTTCTCCGAAAACGGCAACCCGCGGCGCACAGACGGAAGGTACCGGGTGGAGATCACCAGTGTTGCGGCTGGGCATACCGTGCGCGTCGAAACCGACGCCTTCGACGCGAGGGCGGCGCTCGATACGGCAGCCGAAAAGTACGAGCGACAACTGAGGAGACTCAAGGAGCGTTTGATCCAGCGGTCACGGGTCCCAAAGGACAAAGCTCTCAATGAGTCGGGAGAACCGGTCGATGAGGTAGCAGATCGAACGGCAAGCGTCGTACGTAAGAAGACCTTTGAAATGCGTCCGATGTCGGTCGAGGAAGCTGCTTTGCAGATGGAGATGCTCGGACACGACTTCTTCTTTTTTCTCGACGGGGACAACGGAAAGCAGGCGGTTCTCTACCACCGGCGCGATGGCGACCTCGGTCTGATCGAACCGAAGTAGCCGAGACCGGAGTAAAGCGACCGACATGCGCAGACTGCTCATCGTCGATGATCTACCGCTCTTTCGCGTTGGAATCGGGTCGGCCCTGGCCGCAGCCGATTTCGAAGTGGTTGGCGAGGCGACTACCGCCCAGGACGCGGTGGAAAAGGCGCGTGAGCTACAGCCCGATGTGGTGCTCCTCGACATCCTCATGCCTGGCGGTTCCGGCCTCGAGGTAGTCGGTGAGATCATTTCGGTCTCGCCAGGGTCCAAAGTCATGCTGCTCACCGCAAGCGAGTCGGAGGAGGACCTGCTCATCGGGGTGAAAGCCGGTGCCCGCGCTTATCTCACCAAGGACACACCGCTGCCGGACCTGATCGCAGCCATCGATGCAGTGGCGGCCGGCGGTGCCGTCCTCTCCCCGACGATGGCCGGCAAGCTTCTGGATGTGACCAACCAGCTGCTGCGCCACGAGGAGCTCTTGCAAGCAAGGAAACCGACCCTCACCGGCCGTGAGATCGAGGTCCTCGAGCTCGTTGCCCAGGGCAATACCAGCCGCGAAATCGGGGATCTCTTGTTCATCTCGGAAAACACGGTCAAGAACCACATCAGGAACATCCTCGACAAGCTGGGCCTGCACTCTCGCAACGAAGCCGTGTTGTACGCAGTCCGCGAGGACCTGATCACGATTTGAGTCGCAAGTCGCAAGTCGCAAGTCGCAAGTCGCAAGTCTTCCCTTTCCCTGATGCGCGTGGTACGTGTGCCGCATATCGGATTATCGAAACCTCGATGTGTGGAAGAAGGCGCACTCCCTTGCGCTTGACATGTACCGCGTTTCCCGTGAGCTCCCAACATCGGAGCGATACGGTCTGCAGAGTCAGATTCGACGATCGGCTGCGTCGATTGCCGCAAACATCGCAGAGGGATCCGGCCGCTCGACGGATCGCGACTTCGCTCGATTCTTGTCAACAGCAATCGGCTCTGCATGCGAGCTTGAGTACCAGCTTCTGCTTGGTCAGGATCTCGGATATCTCGATGAGGACGTAGCTCGACCCGCCCGCAATGATGTCAGCGAGGTCCGGCGCATGTTGAAAGCACTTAGGGGATATCTCAAACTCACCGACGATTGACCGATGTCTTGTGTCTTGCGACTTGCGACTCGCGACTCTCACTAACAAACGCTTGTCCTCTCATAGAATCCCTCTCAATGTCCATTTTCTCCAAGGTCCTTCGGATCGGTGAAGGCAAGCGTCTCAAAGAGCTCGAGCAGCTTGCCGAGCGTGTCAACGCGCTCGAACCCGAGACCGAGGTGCTCACCGACGATGAGCTGGCGGCCAAGACGGCCGAGTTCAGAGAGCGCTATGCCGCGGGCGAGTCCTTGGACGACCTGGAGGCCGAGGCCTACGCCGTCGTACGGGAAGCGGCCACGCGCACCCTTGGCCAGCGCCCCTTCGACGTCCAGGTGATGGGCGCCGGGGCACTCCATCGGGGGGACATCGCCGAAATGAAGACCGGTGAGGGAAAGACCCTGGTCTCGGCGATGCCGGCATACCTCAACGCCATCGCAGACGAAGGCGTTCATCTGGTAACGGTCAACGACTACCTGGCTCAGCGTGACTCCGAGTGGATGGGTCAGATTCATCGCTTTCTCGGCATCACCGTTGGTCTCATCCAGGCCGACATGCTCCCCGCAGAGCGC
Organism: Acidobacteriota bacterium; assembly: GCA_022566415.1. Taxonomy (GTDB): domain Bacteria; phylum Actinomycetota; class Acidimicrobiia; order Spongiisociales; family UBA5794; genus JACZST01. The sequence goes on along the minus strand of JADFIY010000153.1, from coordinate 711 downwards.
AAGCCGCAGTACGACTCGGACATCACCTATGGGACAAACAACGAGTTCGGGTTCGACTACTTGCGCGACAACATGGCGAAGAGCCCGGAGGGGATGACGCAACGGGGCCACAGCTTCGCCATCATCGACGAGGTCGACTCGATCCTCGTCGACGAGGCGAGGACGCCGCTCATCATCTCAGGTCAGGTCGGTGAGACCGGCAAGTGGTATCGGGAGTTTGCCAAGTTGGTGGACCGTCTCCAGAACGAGGTGCACTACGAGGTCGATGAGAAGAAGCGGCAGGTCATTGCCACCGAGGAAGGTGTGCACAAGGTGGAGCAGTTTCTTGGTGTCGAGAACATGTATGACACCGGCATGGTCGACTTCATCCACCATCTCGATGTGGCGCTGAAAGCAGAGACGCTCTACCACCGGGATGTCGACTACCTGATCCGTCATGGCGAGGTGCTGATTGTCGACGAGTTCACAGGACGTGTGCTGGAGGGCCGGCGCTACTCCGAGGGCCTGCACCAGGCGATCGAGGCCAAGGAAGGGGTGCGGATCAAGGAAGAGAACCAGACGCTGGCCACCGTCACCCTGCAGAACTACTTCCGGCTCTACGAAAAGCTTGCCGGCATGACAGGGACCGCGGCTACCGAGGCGGGCGAATTCGCTCAGATCTACGGGCTCCAGGTCGTCGAGGTGCCAACCAATCAGCCGATGGTGCGGGAC
>JADFIY010000152.1 GCA_022566415.1 Acidobacteriota bacterium | reverse complement strand
CACGAGACATTTCCTACCTCCCCACATGCCAAACCAAAAGGCGAGGACCCCCAGAATCCCCAAAGACCCAACTACAACGTATCAGCCCACAGGTCGCGGAGGGAGGTACAAAAGGACGCGGTCCAACGGACTAGCCCGATCCCGGCGCCCGCACATAACGCGCTCTCCTGCTCTATCCGTGGGTGGTTTCGAGGGGGTTGACGTGGTTGCACCCTGTCTGCTTCTAGGTTTCGCGCTGTCCAACGGCTCGGAACCATGGGGAGCAGAACAGGGTGCAGAACAACAGTGTATGGGAGCGTGCGTGTGGGTTGACGCGTACCGTTGTTGAAGGCGTTCGTTTCGACGATATGGCGGACGCGATTGTGGTGTCGGTTCGACCTGACGCTAGGGCACGTGGTCGTTGCGGGCGTTGCGGCCGCCGATCACCGGGTTATGACCAAGGAGCAGGCCGGCGACGGTGGCGTGGCCTCGATGCGGGCATAACCAAAGTGTTCATCGAAGCCGAGGCTCAGCGAGTCCAATGTCGTGTGCACGGTCCGACCGTCGCCCAGGTTCCGTGGGCGAGACACGACGTGGGCCATACCCGCGACTTCGACGCGATGGCGGTCTGGCTCACCGTGCGGACATCCAAGAGCGCAACGTGTCAACTGTTGCGGGTGGCGTGGCGAACGATCGGATCGATCATCACCCGCGTCAACAACGACGTCGAAGCCGCCGTCGATCGTCTCGCCGGTCTGCGGCGGATCGGGATCGATGAGATCTCCTACAAACGCGGGCACCGCTACCTGATCGTTGTTGTTGATCACGACACCGGCCGCCTCGTGTGGGCCGGGCCCGGCCGGTCTGAAGCTGCATTGAACATGTTCTTCGACGAACTTGGAGAGCAGAGAGCAGCCGACATCACCCATGTTTCCGCTGACATGGCCGACTGGATCGCCAAAGCTGTCGCCGCTCGCGCACCGAACGCGGTCCGTTGCGCGGACCCGTTCCACGTTGTGGCCTGGGCGATCGAAGCGCTCGACATCGAACGACGCCGCGCCTGGAACCAAGCCAAAGGCCGCAAGATCCCAGAGTCATCTGGCCGTCGAGGGCGAACTAGTGGCGACTCCCGACAGATCGCAAGGTCACGCTTCGCATTGTGGAAGAACCCCGACGACCTCAACAGGCGTCAACGCCACCAGCTCGATTGGATCGCCAAGACCGACCCGAGACTGTGGCGGGCCTACCTCCTCAAAGAAGGACTCCGCTACGTATTCGCCGTCAAAGGAGACGAGGGGAAAGACGCCCTCGACCGTTGGCTGTCGTGGGCCCGTCGATCACAACTCGAATCGTTCATCCACCTCGCGAAGAGGATCACGAAACATCGGGAAGCGATCGACGCGAACCTCGAGCACGGCCTCTCACAAGGACTGATCGAATCCACCAACACCAAGATCCGGCTACTGACCCGGATCGCGTTCGGGTTCCACGGCCCCCAACCCCTCATCGCCCTCGCAATGCTCGCCCTCGGCAGCCACCCACCACGCCTCCCAGGCCGAACCTGACCCACAGGTCCAACAGGAGAGCGACATATGCGCTGTGAGTATCGGCTGGTCGGTTAACGGGATCGACCAGGGTTGGTGTTGGTGATGACCGCGTGACCCACATATGCGCTTGCCTCTGCCGTTGGCGGGGTGCACTCGGGTAGATATGTCCGCTGTTGTCGCCATGCCGGCCCGGGCCGCTGTTGCTGTCCTGATCAGAAGCCTGTCCACCCTGTTGGGGTGTGACCCATCACAGTCCTGTCGTAGCAGTTTGTCCCCGGACCGGCACGGACAAGTTCGGCACCTACAAGGAGGCAACACAATGCTCACAGAGATGGTGGATCATGTTGTTGGTATCGACCCGGATAGGGATTGGATCACCGCCGCGGTTCTCGAGGCGGGAACCGCCGGCGTGGTCGCCACCGGCCGGTTCCCCGCCAACGCTGTCGGCTATCGCGACGTGGTGGCGTGGGCCGATGAGTACTCGACAGACACCGAACGAGCCTGGGCGATCGAGGGCACAGCGAGTTACGGGCGGGGCTTGACCGCCGCGTTGGGTCGGTGCGGGGAATGGGTGATCGAGTTCGACCGGGCCAAAGAGAAACCGGCCAAGGACGGTTCCAAGACCGACGAACTCGACGCCATCGGCGCCGGACGCGAAACGTTAGGGCGAGCCAAGCTGGCGTCGCCCCGTGCCCACCAAGGGCTCCGTGAAGCGCTCAGGGTCCATGCCGTGGCCAGAGACACCGCAGTGCGGGCACGGACCGCGGCGATCAACGAACTGAAAGCGTTCGTGGTCACCGCCGACGACACGCTGCGCAGCGAGCTGCGTGGTTTACGGACCCCGGCGTTGGTGAAACGGTGCGCCGGGTTCCGCCACAGCACCAACCGGTCGGTTGACCAAGCCTGCACCCGGGCCGCGATGCGCGCCGTCGCCCAGCGGATCACCCATCTCAACGAAGAGATCACCATCCACCAACAGGCCCTGACCGGTCTTGTTGATCAAGCCGCCCCCCAACTCGTTGCTGAGATCGGGATCGGTCCTATCACCGCGGCCGCTTTCTACATTGCATGGTCACACCCGGGCCGTTGCCGCAACGAAGCCGCCTACGCCCGGCTCGCCGGTGCCTCCCCCATCCCGGTCACCTCCGGCCAAACCCAGCAACGTCACCGACTCAACCGGCGCGGAGACCGGCAACTCAACAAGGCACTACACCAGGTCGCGGTCACCAGACTCAGATGCCACCCACCAACCCAGGCCTACAAGAAAAGACGCTCATCTGAAGGCAAAACCGATCGAGAAATCCGACGCTGCCTCAAACGCTACATCGCCCGCAAAGTCTGGCGACTACTCGAACACCAAACACCACCCGAAACCGCCACTTGACAGACATAGAAGCATCTACCTGAATCGGTGGGTGTCGAACCTCCCCCGGCTCTCGCGCCCCCGTGACTCCCCGTCATAGGTCCGTAGCAGCTCCCGGTCATGTGCTTAGGCTCGGCATATGGCTACCGAGCAGGTCTGGCACGGGAACAAGAAGTGCGCCGTCAACGGAGCGAAGCTTCCCAAGGCCAACCGCGTCCTCGGCCAACCCTGCCCGTTCTGTGGAAACACGATCGGTGCCTACATCGGAGAACCTGAAGCCGCTCAGCCTGCGGAAGCCAGCTCGGCTCAGCCTGAGACGATCGTTGCAGCAGCGAGTTGGTGGTCTCGGCGAAAGACGTGGCACAAAGTGGCGCTGATCGCCCTCGGCGGATTGATCGCTTTGTCGGTGATTGGGTCTTTGCTCGGTGATCCGGAGGAGTCGGCGTCGGACGCCGCAACTCCCACAGCGGAAGCGCCTTCGACCGAGGATGCCGTCGTGACCACCCTCGAACTCGTCACGCCAGAGACAACCGAGGTCACCACCACGGCGGTTGAGACAACCACAACCACTGAGGCGCTGCCGGGTGTTGGCGAGGCGGTTCGTGACGGCAAATTTGAGTTCGTCGTCACGGGGATCGAGGAGCCGGGCAAGGTCTATGACCCCGACAACCTACTTGACGACGAGGCGAATGGCGTCTGGTTCATCGTCTTGATGACGGTTGAGAACATCGGCGATCAGCAGCAGTCATTCTTCGCTGGCGAGCAGAAGCTCGATTGGGACGGCAAAGAGTTCACTGCAGCCGACTTCACATGGAACGGCACCAGCTTCGAGGAGTTGAACCCCGGAGTAACTGTCGAAGCGACCGTCATGTTTGACGTACCAGAGGATTTCCCCGAAGGCGGCGCAGGAACGGTTCTAGAGCTTCACGACTCGTTGTTTTCCTTCGGAGTAGACGTCTACCTGTAAGCCAACCGAGGCCATCATCTCGTTATCAATGTGCGGCAACTCCGAGTCGTGGCATCTAGGGTCGGCCGCATGAGAATCGGACTGATCAATCAGCTCCATGGCCGACCCGATGGCGATACGGCGGCGCCCTCGTGGGAATCGATCAGCGAACGGGCTGCGGTGGCAGAAGCGGCTGGCTTCGACATGTTCGTGTTCGAGGATGCACTGCTGTACCGGGGCGAGGAGATCATGGATGGTGTGTGGGAATCGGTGTCCATCGCAGCAGCGGTGGCGGCGACGACTCGTCGGATCCACCTGGGCCAGTCGGTGATCAACTCCCCGTATCGCTCTCCAGCGATGACGGCGAAGATCGCAGACACGATCGATGAGATCTCGGGCGGCCGCTTCGTGCTTGGCATCGGAGCAGGCAACACGGCAGATTCCGACTATGAGGCGTTCGGGTTTCCGACCGACAAGCGTTACTCGCGGTTCGCCGAAGCGATCCAGATCATCCACGGTCTTCTGAAGAACGGGGCGATCGACTTCGAAGGAGAGTTCTACTCGGCCAAGCAGGCCGAGCTTGTGCTACGCGGTCCCCGGCAACAAGGTCCACCGATCAATATCGCGGCGGGCGGGCCGAAGATGCTGCAGCTGGTCGCCCGATATGGTGATGCCTGGAACTGGTGGGGCTGGGACGAGACGATCCAACAGATCAAAGCGCGGCTGAGACCGATCATCGAGCAGTTGGAGCAGGCTTGCGAGGCTGAGGAACGAGACCCTTCCACCGTGGGACGAACGTTCGACCTCTACACCGTTGTTCCAGAAGGCATCAGCAGCCACGGCGTCAACGCTGACGGCGTCGAGATGAAACAGCCAGTGACGGGCACCTCTGAGGAGATAGCCGAGCACATCCTCAGCCTCGGCGAGCTCGGCTTCGAAGAAGTCCGGTGCGACCTATGGCCGAAGGAGTCTCACGCAGTGGAAGCGATGGAACCCGTCGTGGAGATCGTCCACGCTGGCTGAACCGAGCCCCGGGGTCAAGCCCCCTGCCAGCCCACTGACGTGCCGTTAGCGCACACCTCGGCATGAGGTGCGATATGGCGCATAGTGAGTGATCTGGCTGACTGCTACTGGGAAGCGTCGGGCCACTCATCGGCAAAGTCCCATACTCTGAGCTCGCCAGGCTCGAGCCGGATCAGAAGCAACTGCCAGTTTTGGGTCGACAAGTATGCGTTGGCTCGTTCCGCACCCAAGTATCGGTAAGCCATCCGCCTATCAGCCAACTGCGGCTCGCCCACGGTGATTCGCACCTTCGGTTCGGATCTCGACACCTCGATAAGGCGGATCGTTCTCGTAGACGGTCAGCGAAACTTGAGGATCGCGCTTCAGATGTCGCGTTCGGACTGGCATACCCAACTATCCCGGGCTTTGGGGCCATCCTGATCCACGGCGAGCCTTTCGACCACGACGTTGTGGTGGAGGCAGACCGGGTGTGACGCCTGAAGAAGGGGCCGTCCACGCCCGACCGAAACCGGTACGGCCACACGCCGCTCTCCCCGCACGAGGAGGTCCCCTGGTCGGCGTCACAACTGGTAATGGGGACCGCGGCAAGCGGGCGGCTTCGGATCATGCCCGAGGTGTGGGACGAGGCTAAGGCGCAGGGGGTGGAGCTGATCGCCCTACCCGCCACCGAGGCGTGCGAGCTGCTCCGGTCGATCGATGAGCACCCGGTCAACGCCATTCTCCACGTCACCTGCTGGCCCCGTTGTAGGGCGCGGTGTGCCGATGGACCGAACCTCGGCTGTACTCGTTCGCAGGAGCCCTCGACAATCGGTAAGGGCTAAGGGACCCCACCGAGAGTGACTGAAATATCAGGTCTGACATTGACATGTGCTAGCTGGCATCTGGCTGACCGTCTAGCGTTAGGGCATGACCGGTGTGGGACCGCCCTTTGGGCCCGACTCGGTGACTTGGGACGTGCTCCGCCAGCCGATCTACTTGCTCGGGGGGATGCGGGCCCTGCTGCTGCAACTCGCCGAGCCCAAAATAGCCGCCGGCGTCGCCGACCACTCCGACGTGGTGAACGGACTGTTTCCCCGTCTCCAGCACACCATCGACCTGATGGTCATCGTGGGCCTGGGTGAGCCCGACGAAGCACAGACCGCCCTCCAGAGGGCGCACCGAGTCCACCTTCGCGTCCACGGAACGCTTGCAGACGGCGCTGCTTACCAAGCTCACGACCCGGAGCTCAAGCTGTGGGTGCTGGCCACGCTCATCGACACCGTGCTCGCCGTTGAGGAGCGTTACCTCGGCGAGTTCGACGAGGAGACCCGTTGCCGCTACTACCAGGAGTCACGCGAGGTGGCGCGCCTCTTCGGGATCCCCGAAACGTTGATCCCAGCAGATCTGGACTCCTTCCGCGCCTACATGGGCCAACGGCTCGCCAGGATGGAGATAAGTGACCAAGCTCGACAGCTCTCCACCTACGTGGTGCGCCCCCGATTCCGGTTCGTGCCTTCGTTCCTGTTCGCACCGCTGCGGCCAGTGGCCGCCGA
>JADFIY010000015.1 GCA_022566415.1 Acidobacteriota bacterium | reverse complement strand
ACGGGCGGGCGTATAGCGCGCTGGTTCCCGGCCCGCCTACGGACAAGGCGATGCAACCGAGCAGCTGAGTCGATCCGGCGCCGAGCCACACCTGAGCCGGATCGACGCCGTGCCGCTCAGCAAGGGCGTTGACCAAGTAGTAGCCGGAGTTTTCGGGATAGCGGTTCACGTCGGTCGCAGCAGCGGAGATCGCCGCTACAACCTCGGGGAAGGGCTCGGTGGGCGATTCGTTGGATGCCAGCTTGGCGATGTTGGTGATGCCGAGTTCGCGCGAGACTTCGGCGATGGGCTTACCTGGGCTGTACGTAGGAATCGCTTCCAGGTCGGCTCGATACGTTGGCAAGTAAGGAGCTCCTTTCGGTCAGAGCGCTCAGGCTGCAGGGTACTTGGTGGCAAAGTCGCAAGTCTCGAGCCAGGATCCGACCTACCCACTTCCGCTACTTGGTACTTGCTACTAGACCACAACCGTCTCGCCATCGGGCTGTTGAATCACGAAGGCGATGACCATCGACTGGCGACTCGGCCATTTGGCCAGGGTGGAGGCGGCGGTGTCGTTGGCTTGGCTGCGGAATTCAGCAAACGAAGCCGCCTCCTGTGGGCGAGCCATGAGCTCCAAGCCGGGACGGCCCTTCAGCCGGCCTCGAACCAGATCGAACCCTTCCATCTCGACCACCGCCAGCCCAAGGTCTTCGCACTTGCGGATGAACGCCGCAGCGACTGTGACCGGGAAGAAACCCTCGCCGTCTTCGGATCGATGGACGGCTTGTGGGTCGAACTCGGTGACGAGAGTGGTCGTGGACGGGTCCTCGTCGTCCCAGTCGTCGCCTGTACCGCTGAGATCGACGAAGCCCTCGTCAAAGGCAAGCGGGTCCACGATCCGCTGCGCCGTGTCGAGCACCCGGACGAGATCATTCAACTCGAGATCGTGAACATCGTCGCCGACCGGGTAGATCTGGACCACCGGTACCGACCCATCCCAGAACACCATGCCGACGAATTCGTCTTCTCGCCATAGCTCGACGACTGTTTGGTCGAAACCGTCGCGATCGGTCTCGACGATCCTGAGCGGGTACATGCGCCTCCCCGAGGGGAAACCAGCCTATCTCCGTATTACGTATTACGTATTACGTAGTACCCAGAGCCTCACGCAACAGGGACATGCTCGAGATACGAACCGACAAGGATCAGCTTTCGACGCGAACACCGCGCCAGAAGGCGACGTAGCCGGTGATCTGCTCCGCTGCCTGACTCGGAGCCGGGTAATACCAGGCGGCTTCCGGGTTCACGTCACCGTCGACGGCCACGTCGTAGTACGAGGCGAGACCCTTCCACGGACAAACGGTGTGCGCCGCGCTCTCCGCCAGGTAGTCCTGGTTCACCGAATCGGGTGGGAAGTAGTGGTTGCCTTCGACGACGATGGTGTCATCACTCTCTGCGATGACCGTCCCGTTCCAAATTGCCTTAGCCACGGTTCATCCTCATCGTTCCTCGCCTCGCGGGCTACCCCTTCCTCCGTCTTCTCGCCATACGTAATACGTAATACGCAATACGTATTCCCTAAAGAACCCACGGGATGAGCCGGTACGGGACCGTGGAGCGGTACTCACGGTACTCGGGGAACCGCTCCATCAGCAGATCCTCCTCATGACCGGACTTTGCCATGAAGAAGGGGACAAAGACGAGGGCGACCACGAGCACGGCGGGGTTCAACACAGCGAGCGCAAGCCCGATCGTGCCCAGCACGACGGCCAGGTAGATCGGATGCCGAACCAAGCGGAACGGTCCCTTCCGTACCAACACGGCGTCGCTGGTGGGGGCGGGGAACAGGGAGAGTGACCGTCTGATGAGGCCGAGCGACCATACCCCGATCACGAGGGCCACACCCATCAGCGCCAACCCGCTCCCCTGGGCGAAGCCGAGACCGACCCCCTCGCTCACCGAATCGGTGCCGAGCAGCCCCAGCACATAGAGGCCCAACAGCGCCAGCTGCCCGACCACCCACCATCCGCCGCGCTCGGTGAAGGTCACGCTCGCACCCTCCCGGTGGTCGCCATTAACCAGACAGACTGGTAACTGGGAACTGACAGCTGGTCACTCTCTTCTTCACGTCACCACGGTTGGGCTTCGGAGATCGATCCGCGTCGGCTCCTTCTCGGTATCGACGCGCCCGGGCAGCTCGACCCAGAAGCAACCACCACCGAGCTCGTCTGAGCGCCGGTAACCCGCCCTGCCGCCATGGGCTTCGACGATGGCCCTCACCACGGCGAGGCCGATGCCGGTACCTGGGACCAAGCTGTTGTAGCGGTTGGGACCGCGTTCGAAACGCTCCCAAATCACCAACTCGTGCTTTTTGGGCACTCCAGGGCCGGAGTCATGGACCTCGATGACGAGGGCCCCTCCGTTGGCGAACGCCTTGATCAGGCACGCGTTCCCGCCATACCGGTCGGCGTTGGTGATCAGGTTGACGAGAATCTGCTCGAGGCGCTCGGCGTCGACGTGGGCGATCAGCCGTTCCGATACGTCGACCTCGACGCAATCGTGGTCGATGGAGGTGGCATTGAGGGAATTCTCGATGGTGCCGCCGACGTTGACCTCGGTGATGGTCAACGACATACCGCTCGGATCTCCATCGGCGAGGAGCAGCAGATCCTGGACGATCCTGGCCAGGTAGTTGGCCTGATGGTGGACGACCTCGATCAATTCGGCGCGCTCCCCCGGCCCGTTCACCTCGTTGTAGTGCAGGATCGACAGAAACCCGAGCATTGCGGTCAGCGGCGTCCGCAGCTCATGGGAGATCGAGGAAACGAGTTCGGTCCGCTGTTGCTCGATCAAGACCCGGTTCTCACGAATGGCGAGGGCCTGGCGACCGATGACCAGGATCGCAACCAGGAACGTAGCGGTCAGCAGCAGGCGGTCGCCGGTATCGATTTTGGAATCAGACATGCGGCTGACCAGAACGAAGAGCATGGCGAGGGCCGCCGTATACGGCGCCATCAGCGTCCACAGCGGTGTGGTCCGGTCGGCGTAGTGTCTCGGCTCAGGCTCGACATCGACGATGAGTGCGGTCGCCAGAAATGCGGAAGCCGCCAGCAAGAACACCCCGTACAGAGGCTCGGCTTCGGCAAAACTGTTCCCCACTCCTGAGACGAGGAAGCTCACGTCGCCAACCGTCTGCAGCAACATGGCGACGGCGAACAACACCAGCCGGGGGTCGAATCTATGACTGGACCGCCGCACGATCGCGATCATGACGACCACAACCACGCCGAGGTCCAAGAGCGGGTACATGGAACCGATCACACGTTGCCAGATCGGAGCCTGGGCGAGACCGGTGACGATCCCGCTGAGGACCAGCACCCAGAACAAGGCGGCGATCGAGATGGCCCCGATGAGGCCGTCCAGGACGATGCGCACCCGCTGTAGTGGATGGCCGGCGGTGTGGGGCAACAAGCCGAACCCGACGATGGCCAAGGCGTACCCGGCCAGGAAGAACAGGTCGATTGGGCCGAACGTCGGTGCGTCGCCGGTAATGGTGACTTGCAGGGCCAGCACGACGATCCCCATCGCCGCGATCATCAGCCCGACGCCAACCAGAGTCCACGCCCGGCGCTCCTGCCGGTCGACCTTGTGGGCCTTGTGCATGAAGACAAACCCCGCAGCGGCGAGGCCGGCGAACGTCCCCACCATGCCCGCAATTGCTCTGGTCTCGGCGTCTCCGAGGACTGCCGCAACGATGGCGACTGCGATCACCGTGAAGACGACGAGCGCGTACCAGGGGACACGGGCTTCTTCGCGCGCGAGCCCGGCGCGCGTCACGTCCGTCAAACGCATCTGATCCTTATCGGCGCGATTTCGCCCCGGGTGTAGCGATATCAGGGCCGATGGGCGGGTAGGGAACGGCGGTGCGCAGCGCCGGTTGGGGCACCATCGGAATCACCTTCCTCGAGGAGCGCCAACGCCTCGTCGCGCAGGTCGATGACGATGTGCGGCTCGGCGCTGACCTCGGGCAGGTGATGGGAGAGAGCTTGGACGAGATCGGTGAGCTGCTCCCGGCTGTGGTGGAGAGACTGGTTGAATCGGACGCCACCTCGTCCGACCGGGACCGCGGGGTAGGCGGCGATACTGAGGTAGAAGCCGTCTTCCATGAGGCGGCGGATCATCTCGGCGGACTGGGCGGGTGACCCGACTCTGACGAACCAGATCGGGGTTGCCTCCATCGAAACCACGGGCAAGCCAAGACGCACCAGCTCGGAGCGCATGAACTCGATGTCCGAGCTAAGCCGCGCCTGTAGCTCCTCGTGCTCAGCCGAGAGATGAATGCCGGCGGAAGCGACCGCCGACCCCAGATCGGGCGGTGGGATGGGGCCAGAGAAGGTCAGCGGCCCACCCACGAGCCGAACCCGGCGCGCCATCTCCTCATCTCCAAAAATGAGCACCGCCCCAAGCGAGCCAAAAGCCTTGGCGAACCCGGCGGCGATGACCATCCGATCGTTGAGCGGCACCCGGGCTAGGACATGGCCGCGGCCGTGCTCGCCTGCCCACCCAAATCCGTGGGCGTCGTCGTAGTAGACATACAAGTTCGGATAGATGGCCTGCAAGGCCGCCACATCCTCGACGGGTGCGGTGTCGCCGTACATGGAATAGATACCATCGGCCAGATACCAGACCTTGTTGAAGTTCCCTGCGACTTCCGCCAACCGGTGGGCGAGGAATACCATGTCTCGGTGCGGGACGGACTCCACGGTCACACCGTTGCCACGAAGGTTGGCCGTCGCCAGGTGAACCGAGTCGTGGCTCTGGGCATCGACGAGGGCAAGGTCGTCGGGCCCGAGCAGGGACGGCAACGCCGCCAGGTGCGCCAGCGTCGTGGTCTGAGCGATGGCGACCGCACCGCCCGTCATCTGCCGCAGCTGGTCCTCGAGCGTGTCGTACAGCGGAAGGGCGGTGTACGTCGGAGATGAGGAGTAGCTCGTTCCGTACCTCATCAGCGCATCGATTGCCCCCGCCTTGAGTCGCGGGTCGCGGTTGAGCCCGAGGTATGAGCAGGTGCTGAAGTCCACCAGACTGCGGCCGTCGAGTGTGATGGTTGCACCGTCCAGCTCATCGTCCTCGAGGTAGCGATGAATGACGCCGAGTTCGACCCCGAGGCTGATACGGCGCTCCGCCATATCGAGCAAACGGTCGTGTCTCGATCGCATGATCACCTGTCTGCTGGACTGCCTGGCAACCCCTCATTGCTCCGAAGACCAACGCCCAAACGCACAATAGGGGTATGACTAGTCAGTTGCGAAGAGTTTTCGTGAGCTTGCAAAGAGCTACCAGTCACCGGTCACGAGCCTCCGGTCACCGGTCACCGGTCACCGGCAGGACCCACGACGACTCCGGAAGCGATCGCCGAGGGTTCAGAGATATGGGCCGGAAGCCGGAACCCGGAGGCCGGATTCCTCCTACGGGAAATCGACGGTTTCGATTACCACGTCGGTGTACCCCAGGCTGGTGAAGAACCCGGTCAGGAAGTTCTCTGCGCTCGTCTGTGCTCGATCGAGGATGCCGGCTTCGATGGCCTGCGCTTCGAGGATCCGCTCCGCTTCGGCGCGGGTGTCCGACTCCAGCAGATCATCGCCCTTGGTGAACAACCCGGTGTCGCGGTCGAGCACGGTGGTGCTGTTGGAGTCGAGATACGCGTAGAAGACCTCCGCCCTCGGGATCTCAATCGCGAGCACACCCGTCTCCTGGTTGACGGCGAACGAATCCTCGGTCAATTCGGAGAGATCGACACCGGCCCCGATCCTTGCCACCGCGAACAGGTGGAGACGATCACCGAGTGCGAGGTTCAGGATCCCGTGGTCGTCGCCGCGTTGGATCGTCGTCGTTTCCACCATCTCGACCGTGGTCAGCTCGGCGAGCTCTTGGAGCTCGTCGACGACGACCAGCCCGACCTCCTGGAAGGGCTCGCCGACGATGAACGCTGGAAGGCCTATGTTGAACGAGGGCAGATTGGCCAGCAACAGGCCAACGGCGAACACCGCCGCGATGAAAAAAGCGGCGACAACGCCGATGGTCCTGGCAAGCGTCCGATTCGGTGTCTGCGGGATTGTCATGGCGCTACCTCCTCCAGCAAGGGTATCCGCGCCTCGATGACACTTGCTTGAACAGGCATTCCATGATATCATGTGTTGCAAGATATATAGCGAAACCTAGGAGACAAGGCTCGCGGTCTCCGCGCGGAGGATCATGTGGATCGCAGCTCGCAGTTGCTCAAGGGCGTGCTCGATATGTGTCTGTTGTCGCTGATCGCACAAGAGCCGAGTTATGGCTACGAGATGGCGGCAAAGCTGGAGAAGCGGGGCTTGCGTCTGGTCAGCGAAGGGAGCATCTACCCGGCGTTGTCCCGACTACAGAAGACCGGGATGGTCGAAGGGTACTTCGTGGAAGCGGACGGGAGCGGTCCCCCGAGGAAGTATTACCGGATCGCTGCAGACGGGCAGTCGCACCTCGAACTGTGGACCGGTGAGTGGGAGGCGCTGAGCACCGGTGTGATGTCGGTACTGAATGGAGGTGTTGACGATGACTAACCGCACGATCGACCAGATTCTGTCGGGCTGCACCCGAGTCTGGGGAGCCCGCGATGTGCCTCCTCAGACCATCGCCGACATGCGAAGCGAGCTCCACGCCCACCTCGATTCCGCGGCACGCGCCGGAAAACCCGTCGACGCCGTCGTCGGCACCGACCTCAATTCCTTCGCCGAGGAGTGGGCTGCAATCTACGGCGGGGCGCTTGACCAGCCAGATCCCGCCACCCCCTCGTCGTCCGAATCAAGATGGATCTGGTTGACAATAGGAACGTTGGCCGTCGCGTTCGCGGTGATGGCCATTCTGGCACCGAAGGGAGATACGATGAACGCTGATCAATGGCAATGGATTTGGGTCGGGATCGCCGTTGTGCTCGGCATCGGCGAGCTTCTCACCGCAGGGTTCTTCCTGCTCCCGTTCGCGGTTGGCGCCGCCGCCGCTGCCATCCTCGCCTTCCTCGGAGTGAACTTGGGCCTTCAGCTGGTGACCTTTGTGGTGATATCCGTGCTATTCCTGGCGGTGTTGCAGCGCTTTGCCAAACAAGAGCAGCGCGACGGCCCAGAACCAGCGGGTGCGGGTCGATTCCCGGGGAGACATGCCTTCGTCCTCGAGCCGATCAACCGCCGCCAAGGGACGGGGAGCGTTCGGATGGAGACCGAGCAGTGGCGGGCAACCACCGACGGAGACGAGGAAATTCCCATCGGTGAGGAAGTCGTGATCATCGAGGTGCGAGGCACCCGGCTCGTCGTCGAGCCCAAGTCGTCTGGCACGTGATTCGGAACTGATTCGGAAGTTGTCGAGAGAGAGGAACTGAGATGGAAGCCGCAGCAGCAGTAGTGATCGCCTTCATCGTCCTGCTGGTCGTTTACGTGGCGCTGGCGATCAAGATCGTCCAGCAACACGAGAAGGGATTGGTGGAGCGTTTCGGCCGGTACCAGAAAACGGTGGGACCGGGATTCAACATGATCGTGCCGTTCATCGAGAGGATGCAGAAGGTGGACATGCGCGAGCAGGTCGTCGACGTGCCTCCCCAGGAGGTCATCACCAAGGACAACGTGGTGGTGACGGTCGATGCCATCGTCTATTACCAGGCCACCGACCCGGTGAAGCTGAAGTACAACGTTGCCAACTTCATCCTGGCGGCCACCAAGCTGGCACAGACGAACCTGAGGAACGTCATCGGCGACATGGACCTCGATTCGGCGCTGACGTCGCGCGACACGATCAACACCGAGCTGCGGGGGATCCTCGATGAGGCAACCGACGTGTGGGGAACCCGCGTCGTGCGCGTCGAGATCCAGCGCATCGATCCTCCGGCCGATGTGACCCAAGCGATGCATCGCCAGATGAAGGCAGAACGTGAACGCCGCGCCGCGGTCACCGAGGCCGAGGGCGAGAAACGGGCGTCGATCCTGCGCGCCGAGGGCGTGAAGCAATCGCAGATCCTGCAAGCAGAAGGTCAGGCGAAGGCGATCAAAGAAGTCGCCGACGCCGAGCAGTTCCAACTGCTGACCGTCGCCGAAGGTGAAGGGCAGGCCATTGAGCGGGTGTTCGCCGCCATCCACAACGGCGATCCGACGCCGGACCTGATTGCGATCAAGTACCTGGAGGCGTTGACGGAAATTGCAGACGGGCAGGCCACCAAGCTGTTCCTCCCGATCGAGACCGCAGGCATCCTCGGCTCGATCGGCGCCATCGGCGAGCTGTTCAACGGCTCCAGGGATGGAGAGGTGACGACGACTTCGAGGGCTGGGCCGTCACGGACGGAGTCGTCCGAGGAGTAGAAGCGAGGAGCGAGAAGCGAGAGCCGAGTCGCCGGCTGATCTGGCTGGCGGCTCAGTCGCGTCTGCATCTTTGCTCCCCCCTCAAGGGGGAGTCCCGCCCGAAGGGCGGGGAGGGGGGTCAGACCTTTCGTCGACGGAGCCTTGACCCCCTCCGACACCGGCTTCGCCGGCGCCACCTCCCCCTGAGGGGGAGGCAATATCAGCTGTCGCCTCGCCTGGGGCCAAGAACGACGGAGGACCTACCAGGGTCCGGGTTTCGCCACGGCGCTGGAACCAATACAGAGCGACCAGCCCGAGGGCCACAGCCAGAATCGATACCCAACCGTTCCGGCTCAGCCCGACAAACCGGAACGTCGTGTCGGTTCGCAACAGCTCCATGAGGAAGCGGCCCGTGCCATACACCACGAGGTACACGGCGATCGACGCTCCCTTGAACAGTTTTCCCCTCCGCTCCAGCAACAGGATGATCGGCACCGTCAACAGCAGGTTCCACAACGCCTCATACAGGAATGTGGGGTGGAATGTGGCGAAGTCGGCGTACTCGAATGGGCGGCTGCCAGGTTTGATCTCCACCGCCCACGGCAGCGTCGAAGGCCCGCCGAACAGCTCCTGGTTGAAGTAGTTGCCGAGGCGCCCGATGGCCTGCGCAAGCGGGATCCCGACGGCAACGGCGTCGCCGTAGGCGAAGATGTCCCCCCGCCAGCGACGCAACAGGAAGATCGCGGCCAACGTACCGGCGGTGAGCCCGCCGTACAACGCAAGCCCACCCTCCCAGATGAACAGAACTGCCCACGGGCGGTCCACGAAGGCTCCAGAGTGGGTGATGACATAGCCGGTCCGGGCTCCGAGGAACCCGATGGCGACCGCCCAGATCGAGACCCTCTCCACGAGCTCGGGCACACCCCCGAATCTCGCGTAGCGATGTTTTGCCACCAAGAGGGCGACGATGACCCCGATCGCGATCAGGACCCCGTAGAAGTGGATGGTCAGCGGGCCGATCTCGATGGTGTTCTGGGGGGGCGAAGGGATCGAGCCCAGCGTTGAGATCATCGGCGCCTTCCTGTAGGTCGCCATGCTACGGCTCAGCATTCTCAATCAGAGCCGGCGGGAAGCACTTCATGGCCAGCCACCAGCGATCACCCAGACAGGTAGCCTCCCTGCCGTTACCACTTACCAACGAAGGAGGACACGTGGCCGCGAAAGATACGGCGACCCGGGCCTTCGGCTCCGTGGAACATGAGCTGCGGGACATATCCCGGTGGATGTATGAGCATCCGGAGACGGCCTTCGAAGAGCACGAGACGTCGGCACGACTGGCCGAGTTTCTCGGTGCCAACGGCTTCGAGGTGGAGCGCCCGGCGTACGGTTTGGAAACCGCCTTCGCCGCAAGAGTCGGCACATCGGGACCGGAGGTCGTGATCTGCTGCGAGTTGGATGCGTTGCCCGAGATTGGCCACGCCTGCGGTCACAACATCATCGCCACCGCCGCCGCGGGCGCCGGGGTAGCCCTGGTCCCGGTCGCCCAAGACCTCGGCATCAGGGTCACCGTGCTCGGAACCCCGGCCGAGGAGATGTATGGCGGGAAGATCGATCTGATCAATGCCGGCGCCTTCGCCGACGCCGCGGCATCGATGATGATCCACCCCTCCAACGACGACGTCGTCGACAAACTCTTCCTCGCCATCGCCCACATCGAGGTCCAGTTCCACGGCAAGGCCTCGCACGCAGCCTTCAAGCCGCAAGTCGGCGTCAACGCCCTCGACGCCGCGGTGCAGGCATATGTGAACGTGTCGATGCTTCGCCAGGCCATGTACCCGACCGACAAGGTCCACGGCGTCATCACCTATGGCGGCGGTGCGCCAAATGTCATCCCTGAGTTCACCTCGATGGCCTGGTATGTGCGGGCACTGACCCCAGAGCGCCTGGATGTCCTGTACCCCAAGGTCATCGCCTGCTTCGATGCCGCCGCCCTGGCCACAGGGTGCCGCCTCGAAGTCAAGGAGATTGGCCATCCGTACACCGACATCGTTCCCAACCCTGTGATGTCCGACCTGTATGCGGCCAACACGGAGGCATTGGGTAGGCCAATGCTGCGCGGAACCGACTTCGATCCGGCGGAGACCGGCTCCACCGACATGGGCAACGTGTCCTACGAGGTTCCGTCGATCCACCCCATGCTCTCCATCCACGCCGAACCGGCCGTCAACCATCAAAGGGAGTTCGCCGCCCATACGCTGACCCCGCATGGCGAGGCCGCGATCCGCGACGGCGCCCTTGGCATGGCATGGACGATCATCGACCTGGCGGAGGGTGATCGATGGGGAGAGCTCTGAGAGTTGCCGGTGACCAGTTCCCAGCAAGAAATTGGCAACTAGCCACTGGGAACTGGCAGCTCTCCGCTGCGCCGTGACTGCTGACAACCATCATCCTCGGCATAGCCACCGCCACCCCGCCCAGCGGAGGAGACGGGGACAGGGGGTTCTGGTTTGCCCTCCTAGTGGAGTACCGCCGAAGGGCAACGAGGGGCTTCCTCCCGAGCCGGTATTCTGGCGAACCGTATTACGTACTACGATCCACCCAGGCCGGGGTACGTAATACGTAGTACGTAATACGCAATACGCCGTCTCTCGCTCAGAGGATCTGGCTCAAGAAGAGCTTGGTGCGGTCGTGTTGCGGATTGGTGAAGAAGTGCTCCGGGGTGCCTGCTTCGACGATCGTCCCGAAGTCGAAGAACAGCACCCGGTCGGCGACCTCCCTGGCGAATCCCATCTCGTGGGTGACGACGATCATCGTCATCCCAGACAGCGCCAGCTCCTTCATCACGTCCAGCACCTCTTTGATCATCTCGGGGTCGAGCGCAGAGGTCGGCTCGTCGAAAAGCATGATCTTTGGCTTCATCGCCAGCGAACGGGCAATCGCAACCCGCTGCTGCTGGCCACCCGATAGCTGCCCCGGGTACTTTTCGGCTTGCTCGGGAATCCCCACCCGCTCCAGGAGCTGCACGCCGATCTCCCGCGCCTCGTCCTTCGGCAGCTTGCGCACCCACTGTGGCGCCAGCGTGATGTTGTCCAGCACGGTCAGGTGCGGGAACAGGTTGAACTGCTGGAAAACCATGCCGACCTCGGAGCGGATCCTCTCCACGTTCTTGATGTCGTTGGTGAGCTCGGTGCCGTCGATGATGATCGTCCCTTCCTGGTGCGCCTCGAGGCGATTGAGGCACCGGATGAACGTCGACTTCCCCGATCCGGAGGGCCCGATGATGACGACCACCTCGCGCTCCCTCACCGAGGTGGTGATACCCTTCAACGCCTGGAAGTCGCCGAACCATTTCTTGACATCGTCGGCGATGATGATCGGCTCGCCGAGGACATGCCCCGTCTGCCCGGCCGTCTCGGTCTGCTCTCCGTTTCCTGTTGTCATGGATTCATCCTTTCGATCACCGCTCACCAACGCCGAGCTTCTTCTCCAAGCGTAGGGACATCCTGCTGAATGCGAACGTGAACATCCAGTACACCACTGCCGCAAACAGGAGCGTCTCCTTGATGGTGCCCAGGAAGACGAAGGGCTGGGTCTGGCTGGGGATCACCACCCTGGCGATGTGCAGGAAGTCGAACAACCCGACGATGGTGACCAGCGACGTGTCTTTGAACAGGGCGATGGTCTGACCGACGATGGCCGGGATCACCGCCTTCAGCGCCTGGGGCAGGGAGATGAACACCGTGGTCTGGGTCGTGGTCAGCCCCATCGCCTGCGCCGCCTCGTACTGCCCCCTCCCGACCGACTGCAGCCCGCCGCGCACGTTCTCCGCCATATAGGCTGCATTGAAGAAGGTCATGGCGCCGATCGCCCTGGCGACGCCCCCGATCTCCACCCCCGGCGGGAGGGCGACGGGAAGCATGATGAACGCCACCAGCAGCCAGGTGATCAGCGGTACCCCGCGCACCACCTCGATGTACGTCGTCGACATCAGCCGGAAGATGGGCATCTTCGAGGTCCGAGCAAGAGCCAGCAGTATCCCAAGCGGGAAGGAAAGCACGATCGCGGACACCGACAACACCAGCGTCAGCGCCAAGCCGCCGAGGAAGGTCGCGCTGGCGACATCGACGGTCGACGGCGCGGTGATCAGGGCGACGACGAGGGTGACGACCGTCACCGTGCCCAACCAGCTGCCGAGGTATCGCCGTCTGGCTAACCCCTCGCCGCCGAAGCTCGGGGCGAGCAGGGCGAACACCGCCATCAGCAGGAGGAGGAACCGGATCAGCCACTCCATGGGTACCAGGATCGAGCCGAAGGCCACCACCACCAAAACCGCGGCGAGTATTCGGCCCAGTTCCCCCTTTTGTGAGGCGATAAAGTTGAGCAGGAGCCCACCGACCACCCCAAACCCCAGAGCGACGGGAACGTACCAGGTGAGAGCCCGGGTCAGGTCGGCGTCCGGATCTCGAAGAATGACGAGCACGATCACGGGAAACGACACGATCCACAGCCCGGTGATGGTGTTGCGGGCGGTTCGCTCGTCGATTCGGTCCCGCGCCAGCTTTACCAGCAAGTAGGTGACGACGCCGATCGCCGCCAGCACCGTCCACGGCACCCGCGTCGACATGGCGACCGGTTCCTGGATGATGATCTGGGTGCCATCGGGGGCGCGCGCCGGGAACGGCAGCTCGATCGTCCACATGGCGATGAGGACGAGGGTGATCAGGGCGACCGCTACGCCCAGAACCGGGACGGCTGCCTTCCTGGCCTGCTCGGCGTTGAGCGTTCGCGTCAGATACCCGGCGACCAGGACCACGACACCGACGCCGACCCAGGTGGACACGGTGGTCGGGTCCTCGATGCCGACCGGCGAGACCTCGAGGCCCCACGGGCCGACCAGGCCACCGAGCACGGCGGCGGCACCGACGACCATGATGTTTCCGCCGAGCTTGCGGCGGGTCGTGCTGCCCCCCACCCGGTAGATCGCCAGGGTGGCGGCGAGCAACACGATCAATATCCCGACCGACGCCCACACCCTGGCGAACTGGGCGGTGGGGTACGCCTGGACCATGAGCAGCCGCATATTGAAGGTGACTGCGTCCCAGCGCCGATCCCCGGCGAACACGAACCCGAGCAGGCCTGAGTACCCGCCGAGCACGAGCAGGGTGGCCACCACCGTCAGCACGATGCTGGCAGGGCTGGAGAAGAGGTTGTCGCGGACCCAGACCCGCGGCCCTGCCGGGGGCGGTTCGGGTGCGAGCTCGGGAGTCTCCAGGACTTCGATCGTCATCTCATCGCTCCACGAGCATCATGCGACGGTTGTAGTAGTTCACGATGGCAGAGATCAGCAGGCTGCCGGTCAGGAAGAACGCCATCCAGACCATCACCACCGGGAGCGACTGTCCTGTCTGGTTCAGGATGGTGATGCCGACGGCGACGATGTCGGCATACGCCACCCCGATGCCGAGCGACGTGTTCTTGAACAGGTTGAGGTACTGATTCCCAATCGGCGGCATGATGATCCGGAACGCCTGGGGAAGGATGACCAGCCGCAGCAACTGCGACCGGGTGAGGCCAACGGCCTGCGATGCCTCGGTCTGGCCCTTGGGCACGGCAAGGACTCCGCCGCGCACGATCTCGGCGATGAACGCCGCCGTGTACAGGGTGACTCCGAACCACACCGCAAAGAACGGGACCGACACCACCTGCCCGCTGGTCCCATAGTTGACGAACCCGGCTCCGCGGACCACGACCTCCGCCTTCTGCGGGTCGAGCGGGGCGCCTACCTGCAGCGAGGGGTCAAAGGATCGCCCGAGCCAGTCGAAGAAGTTGGAGACGACCGTGCGCAAAAGCTCAGCGACCGTCGCCGTGTCGCCGGCAATGGTGTCGATGGTGAAACCGCCGATGACGAAGGCAAGCCCGGCGATCACGACCCCAGACACCCCGGCAAAGATCAGCCTGAACCAATCATCGTCGGTCAGCTTGCCAAATCCTGCCGGAGTGCGCCGTGCCTCGAAGAAGCTCCGAATCCACCAGACGGCGCTACCGATGGCGGCAATCGCGATCAGGATCACGAAAACGATGGCGGGGATGGCGTCGACAAAGGTGGCGATGCCGTGGAGCACCGGGCTCAGGAAGCCGAGCAGCGGCCAGGCGAACCAGCCGATGACGCCAAATACGACTACGGTCAGGAACCAGGCCGTCGCCGGGTAGGTGCGCCGCCCGGTGTCCTCCTGGATCCTGCGTTGCCAGCGGGCGACATAACGCCCGACGAAAATGCCGGCGATGACGATGGTGAGCCAAGGCCAGAACCCGCCGCTGGGGAAGATCCAGGCAAGGGCAAACCCGCGGTTGGACGCCTTGAACCAGTAGTCACCGACGTCGTCGACGGTGAGGTCGGGAAGCGTGATCGCGATAGCCGACCAAAAGAACATCTGGACGAGCAGCGGGATGTTCCTGATCGTCTCGATGTAGATGGTGGAGATCTTGTTGACGATCCAGTTGTTGGACAGCCGGCCGATGCCGATGACGATCCCGAGGATCGTTGCCGCAAAGATCCCGGAGACCGTTACCCGCAACGTGTTCACCACACCCACGGCGAGGGCGCGGGCCCCGCTGTTGGGCTTGGTGTCGATGCCCTCCCGAATGTCGACGCCGGTTGGATCGCTGAGCCAGTCGAAGCCGAACGAGATCCCCGACCTGTTGAAGTTTTCGACGGCCTGTGAGGCGAGAATGATAAAGAAAGCGGTAACCCCGAGCAGCGCAACGATCTGCGCCAGCCATTTCAGGAAGGTGGCGTTGCGCCACAGCGGGGTCTGCTCGTGCTGCGTGACTTCGACCGTCAAGCCGTCTGCCTCCCGCCACCGTCCCCGATGGGCCTCCGCGTCGGCGTCACCCTACCCCGAACGCCCTTCGACCACGGAGCGGGGGCGCCGGTGGCGCCCCCGCTCCGTATCGATTCTGTCGTTTGCTCAGCGTGCCGGTGGGGCGTAGATCAGCCCACCGTCGAACCACTGCGCGTTGAACGTGCCCTCACGGGACAGCCCGATCGGATTCAGGTTGTTGTTGTAGATCTCGCCGTAATTGCCGACCTGCTTGATGGCCTGATAGTACGCATCGGCGTCCAAGCCCATCTTGGTCTGCAACTCACCCTCGTCGGTACCGAACAAGCGACCGAGCTCGGGCGTGTTCTCCCGCATCTCGTCGATGTTCTCCGAGGTCACACCATTCTCATCGGCGATGAAGGTGGCAAAGACCAACCACTGGACCACATCGAACCACTGATCGTCACCCTGCCGGGTGACCGGACCGAGGGGCTCCTTCGAAAACGGAGCCGTCGGGAAGATCACCCAGTCGTCCGCACCCGGCGTCCCGGCTGCCTGCTCGACAAACCGGTTGCCGAAGACCCCGGAACCGTCGGTGGTGAAGATGTCGCAGGAGCCTTCCTTGAACTTCTCCATCGCAGCCGGGATGTCCTCGGTCGTCTCCAGGGTGATGGTGACACCGGCAACCGCGGCACCCTCGCTGATGTTCTTCTCGGTCGTGGTCCCGGCATTGGCGCAAA
This sequence comes from Acidobacteriota bacterium, assembly GCA_022566415.1. Classification (GTDB taxonomy): domain Bacteria; phylum Actinomycetota; class Acidimicrobiia; order Spongiisociales; family UBA5794; genus JACZST01. The sequence continues at coordinate 11,510 of JADFIY010000015.1, read as the reverse complement.
CCACCGCACCGTCGATGGCCTCGAAGCCCGAGTCCGGCGTCAGGCCGGGGAGCCTCGCCGGATCACCCATCATCTGCTGCCCGTCGTAGAACGTGGTCGCCGCGAACTGCATACCGATGTCGGTGTCACGGCTCTGCGTCCACGTCGTGTTGCGGATCAGTACGTCGATCTCGTTGTTCTTCAACGCCTCGAAGCGCTGAGCGGCGGTCAATGCCGTGAACTCAACCGCGTCGGCGTCGCCGAGCACGGCGGCGGCGAGCGCACGGCAGTAGTCGGCATCGAACCCGGTCGCGGTGCCGTCCGGCTGCGTTTCCGAGAACCCGACCGCCGAACCGCTGACACCACACTTGAGTGTTCCGCGCGCCTTGACGACAGCGAGCGTGCCACCCGCCTGCTGCGCCGCCTCGTCTGTATCTGCTGCGGCGGTTGTGGTGGTGTCGTCATCACCAGCGCCGCAAGCTGCGAGGATCAGCGCCAGCACCGCAAGGAGCACTGCTAAACGTTTGATCATTTGGGAATTCCCTTCCTTCCTACAACGTTGCCTGAGCGATCCGTACCCGGATCGCATTCCCACTAAGGGATAGTCGAGCTAATTTAGTCGGCAGAAAAATAAAGGACCAACCTGGGAGATTCGCGCACCCGAAGGAATCGTTCCGCCCGAACCTCGCGACTCTCCACAAGCGACTCGCGACCGGCATCTGAACCAGACTGGGATCTGAACCAGCTGCTCTGGTTCAGATCCCCTGGGCGTGGAAGAAGACCCGCCGCTTCCTCGCCTGGTCGAGCTCGACAAAGAGAACACGCTGCCACTGGCCAAGGATCACCTCGCCGTCGACGATCGGAACCGTGACCGACGTTTGGCCGACAAGGAGCTGCCGACAGTGGGCGTGACCGTTCACGTACTCGTCCTCTTGCAGGTTCTCGGTGCGCAGCTCGTGATCGTCGTGCTCGTAGTAGGTGTCGACCGGGACCATGCCGGCGATCACCTTGCGAAAGTCGTTGAGGAACCCGGTCTCCGACTCATTGATCACAATCGATGTCGTCGTGTGTGGCGTGTAGACGGTGATCTGGCCGTGAGACACCTTGGAGCGGGCGACAACGTCGCGTACGAACTCGGTGAGATCCCAGAATTCCTCGGGACCATCGGTAGCGAAGTGCAGGGCTTCGGTACGGATCGCCGGTGCCTCGGATGCCGCAAGCAAAACCGGGGCTGCCACCGGCTCCTTGGTCGCCTTCCTGGTGACGATTCGTTCGTCCATGACCGTCCTGTGCGAGCTGAAGGCACCCTAACTTCGGCGGTAGCCTACCGGTTGGAAAAAGTCGTCAGTCATCAGTCATCAGTCGTCAGCCGAAGAAGTCGCCAGCCAGAGTCGAACCAGAACTGGACTCTTCTTGTCTTGCTGAAGGCTGAGGACTCCTTCCTTGTATGGCTGAAGACTGAAGGCTGAGGGCTTCTTCCTTGACTTGCTGGAGGCCGGAGACCGGAGACTTCTTGCTGAAGGCTAAGGACTGGACTCTTGTTGTCTTGCTGGAGACCGGAGGCCTGAGACCGGAGACTTTGTTCTCTTGCTGAAGGCTGAGGACTGACGACTTCTTCCTCGTCTTGCTGGAGGCCGGAGGCCTGAGACCGGAGGCCGGAGGCCGGAGGCTCTCTTCTCTTGCTGAAGACTGAGGACTGAGGACTCTATGACTTTCCTCTACAATCATCCCGTACGAGCAGAGGAGATCGCATGCCAGCGACCGTCATCCTCGGCACCCAATGGGGTGACGAGGGGAAGGGCAAGATCACCGATCTCTACTCGAAGACCGCCGACGTCGTCGTGCGGTACCAGGGCGGCAACAACGCAGGGCATACCATCGTCGTCGATGGAGAGCGGTTTGCGCTCAGCCTCATCCCATCCGGTGTCCTCTACCCCACCGTCACCCCGGTGATCGGAAACGGCACCGTGATCGACCCTGCCGTGCTCATCGAAGAGATGGACGAGCTATCGGGGCGCGGCATCGACCCCACCCGGCTGCGGATCTCCGCCAACGCTCACGTGATCATGCCGTACCACCGCAAGATGGATGCCATCCTGGAGCGCTTTCTCGGTCAGCAGCAAATCGGCACCACCAAGCGGGGCATCGGGCCCGCCTACGTCGACAAGTACTCGCGGTCTGGGATCCGGATCCAGGATCTGTTCGACCCAAAGATCTTCAGGGAAAAGCTCGAAGTCAACCTCAAGGACAAGAATCGGCAGCTGCAGAAGGTGTACAACCAGCTCCCCCTCGACATCGACGAGATCTACGACGAGTACCTGGTCTATGCCGACCGGATCCAGCGGTATGTCACCGATACGTCGTTGCTGATCTGGCAGGCCATCCGTGACGGGCAAGACGTCCTATTCGAGGGAGCCCAGGGCACACTTCTCGACATCGATCACGGGACCTACCCGTTCGTGACATCGTCGAACCCGACGGCCGGCGGCGCGACCACGGGCTCGGGGATCGGCCCCAGGGACATCGACACCGTCATCGGAGTGGCCAAGGCGTACATCTCACGGGTTGGAACCGGTCCCTTTCCCACCGAGCTGCACGACGAGATCGGGGAGCGGCTGGTCGAAATCGGTGGCGAGTACGGAGTCGTCACCGGTCGCAGGCGGCGCTGCGGCTGGCTCGACGGGGTAGCGTTGAAGTACGCGGCCAGGGTGAACGGCCTCAGCGAGATCGCACTGACCAAGCTCGACGTGCTCTCCCACTTCGACACCCTCAAGATCGCCATCGCCTACGACTCGCTTGGTGAGCGCTACGAGGAGTTCCCCCGCCAGCAGCGAGTTCTGTACGACTGCGCTCCGGTGTACGAAGAACACGAGGGCTGGTCGACCGACATCACCGCAGTCCGCGAATACGACGACCTTCCAAAGGCTGCCCAGCGCTACGTGGAGCGGGTTGAGGAGCTCGCCGGAGTTCCGGTCACCTCGGTGGGCGTCGGGCCCGACCGCGAGGCGACATTGATGCGTACCGGATGAGGGTGCTGCTGCTGGGTGGTGGAGGGCGAGAGCATGCCCTCGGCTGGAAGCTTGCCCAGAGCCCGCTGCTCACCGAGCTCATTTCCGCTCCAGGCAATCCCGGCTTGGCCTCACTCGGCGAGACGGTGGACGTGAACCCTCTCGACCCGGAGTCGGTGGCCGCGTTTGCCTCCGAACGTGGAATCGATCTCGTCGTCATCGGCCCGGAGGCGCCGCTCGCCGCCGGCGTAGTCGATGCTCTCGACGCCTCCGGCATCCCCGCATTCGGACCCACCGCCTCAGGGGCGCGACTCGAAGCCTCGAAGGCCTACGCCAAGGAGATCATGGCAAGGGCCGGGGTGCCGACCGCCGCCGCCAGGGTCTTCACCGATGTCGACGTGGCCGACTCCTATCTCGACCAGATAGGAGGCCCGTACGTGGTGAAGGCCGACGGCCTCGCGGCCGGCAAGGGAGTGCTCGTCACCACCGACAAGGACGCCGCCAAGGCCTGGGCCACTGCCTGTCTCGGCGGTGCGTTCGGGGACGCCGGGTCCACGGTCGTCATCGAAGAGCATCTCGACGGGAGAGAGGTGTCGGTGTTCGCACTGGTCGACGGAGAGCGGGCGCTGCCCCTCGCCCCTGCACGCGACTACAAGCGGCTGCGCGACGCAGACGAGGGCCCCAACACCGGGGGAATGGGGAGTTTCTCACCGGTCGACGACCTGCCGCACGATCTCGTCGACCGCACCATCGTCGCTGTGATCGAACCCGTCCTCGACGCCCTTGCCGTCGACGATGTCTCATATCGCGGGTTCCTCTACGTCGGGCTCATGCTGACCGACGACGGGCCCAAGGTCCTCGAGTTCAACTGCCGCATGGGAGACCCCGAGGCGCAAGCGATCCTTCCCCTTCTCGACGAAGACCTTCTGGAGTTGCTGGCCGCAGCGTCCGCTGGTGCCCTCCCCGACCGGGCCCTCCGCTGGTCGGACACTGCGGCGGTGGATGTGGTGCTTGCTTCCGCCGGCTACCCGGCTGCCCCGGAGCGAGGCGCAGTGATCAGCGGGGTAGCAAACGCCGAGAACCACCCCGATGCGCTGGTCATCCACGCCGGAACCGCCGAGATCGATGCGGGGCTGGTCACCGCAGGAGGCAGAGTCCTCAATGTCGTCGGCCTCGGCGATACGGTTGAGGTGGCGCGGTCCGCCGCCTATGCGGCGGTGGACGAAATCGAGTTCGCCGGAATGCAGATGAGAACGGATATAGGGAGATGAGTTGACGAAACCGTGCCCCCCGGGCGAGCCGTCAGTTCCCAGTTCCCAATTCCCAGCAAGAACGCGCAGCGGACCGGGAACTGGCAACTGGGAACTGGGGACTTCTCCATGAAGGTTGCCATCCTGATGGGGTCCGAGAAGGACCAGACGGCGATGCAGGCTGCAGGCGATGTGCTCGCCGAAATCGGCATCGAGCACGACGTGCGCGTCATGTCGGCGCACCGGACACCGGATCGGGTCGCCGCCTTCGCCTCGGGAGCGCGGGACGCCGGGTATGGCGTCATCATCTGTGGCGCCGGCAAGGCGGCACATCTCGCCGGAGCCGTTGCCGCCCATACGACTCTCCCCGTCATCGGCGTCCCCATCGCGGCCGGCGGCCTGGGTGGTCTCGACGCCCTGCTCTCCACGGTGCAAATGCCAACCGGCGTCCCGGTTGCCACCGTCGCCATCGACTCGGCTGCTAACGCCGCCTACCTCGCAGCCGCCGTGTTGTCTTTGTCTGATGAGCGGATCGCCAAGGCGCTCGCCGACTACCGGGAAGGGCTCAAGGAATGATCGAGCGGTACTCGCTGCCCGAGATGGCGCTGATATGGAGCGAGGAGAACAAGCTGGCGTTGTGGAAGGAGATCGAGGCGTTGGCCCTCGAAGCCTGGGCCGACCTCGGCGTCGTTCCCGCACATGCCGCCGCCGCAGTTCGCGCCGCACCCGACGTGGATCCGGATGCGTGGAAGGAGCGGGAGGCGGTCACCAGCCACGACCTAGCGGCCTTCGTCGATGTGCTCGCTGACGGGGTAGCGATCGGCGGCGAATGGATCCATTACGGCCTCACCTCTTCCGACGTGCTCGACACCGCCGGCGGCGTGATGCTGCGCGACGCCGCTGATCTGCTTCTCACCCGTCTCGCCGACCTGTTCGCTGTGGTGAAGCGGAGAGCGCTGGAGAACAGGGATGTGCCGATGATCGGCCGGACCCATGGAATGTGGGCGGAGCCGATGCCATTCGGTCTCAAGCTCGCCACCTGGGCGTTCGAGATCGGCCGCGACTATGACCGGATGCGGCACGCCAGGGACACGGTTGCGGTTGGCAAGATTTCTGGAGCGGTCGGGACCTATGCGCATACCCCCCCTGAGGTCGAGGCCTACGTCTGCGGAAGCCTCGGGCTCGGGACCGAGCCTGCGTCATCTCAGATCACGCATCGAGACCGGCACGCCGAGTTCCTTTCCACCATCGCCATCGTCGGCGCCTCTCTCGAGCGCTTCGTCACTGAGATCCGCAACCTTCAGAGGAGCGAGCTCGGCGAAGCGAGCGAGGCATTCGGAGACCGGCAAAAGGGCTCGTCATCCATGCCGCACAAACGCAACCCGATCGCCTCGGAGAACATCACAGGCATCGCCAGGCTGTTGCGCGGCTACGCCTTGGTCGGGATGGAGAACGTAGCCCTGTGGCACGAGCGCGACATCAGCCACTCGTCTGCGGAGCGGATCGCGCTCCCCGATGCCACCGGGCTCCTCTACTTCGCGCTCGTCCGCGTCAGCAACCTCATCGACGGGTTGGATGTCGACACCGCACGCATGGCAGAGAACCTGGAGGCAACCAGGGGCCTCGTCTACTCCCAGGCGGTCTTGCTGGCGCTTGCCGAGAAGGGGCACAGTAGGGACGAGGCGTATCGGATCGTGCAACGGAATGCGATGGCGACGTGGGACGAAGGTGGATCGCTGCAGGCGCGCCTCGCCGCCGACCCGGAGTGTGACCTCACCAACGAGGAATTGGCGGCGAGTTTCTCGACCGAGCGCGCCTTCGCCAATACCGGCGTCGTCTTCGAACGCCTGGAGGAACTCGAGCTCTGACAGCGGCCCTGCGAACCCTGGGCTCGGGGGACCGCCCTGCGACCCTGGGAGCCCAGGGTTCGCAGGGCCGGGGCGAACCCTGGGCTCGGGGGACCGCTCTCCGGACCTGGGAGCCCAGGGTTCGCAGGGCCGCGGCGATACTCATCGCTGATGGAGGCTGCGGGTAACCTCCGCGCCGTGCACACGCTGGAGCACATCTCGTCGGGGAAGGTTCGTGAGATCTACTCCGTCGCCGACGACCGGCTGGTGATCGTCGCCACCGATCGAATCTCCGCGTTCGACGTGATCCTCGACGAGCCCATCCCTGACAAGGGCAGGGTGCTGACCGGGCTGTCGCTGCACTGGCTCGATCTCCTCGATACGCCGAACCACCTGCTGTCTGCCGGTATCGGCGACATTCCCGGCCTGACGCCCAGGGAGCGCGCCCACCTCGCCGGACGGGCGATGGTGGTGCGCAGAGCCGAAGTCATCCCCATGGAGTGTGTGGTGCGGGGGTACTTGTACGGGTCGTCGTGGAATGAATACGCCGCCGGCGGCGGCCCCACCACCGAGCACCTGTCGCCGGGACTGCAGCAGGCGAGCCGGCTCCCCGAGCCGATCTTCACCCCTGCCACTAAAGCCCAGTCCGGTCACGACGAGAACCTCACCGAACCCGACGCCCGCGCCCTCGTGGGGGATGTCGTGTACGAGGAGCTGCGTCGCCGCAGCATCGATCTCTACCTGCGAGGAGCCGAACACGCCGCCGAGCGCGGGATCATCCTCGCCGACACCAAGTTCGAGTTCGGGACCGTCGCCGGCGAGCTCATCCTCATCGACGAGATCCTGACGCCCGATTCCTCGCGCTACTGGCCCGCCGACGCCTGGGCGACGGGCACCACCATGCCGTCATTCGACAAGCAGCCGGTGCGGGACTGGCTCGAAGGGCAAGACTGGGACAAGAGACCGCCAGCCCCTCCCCTGCCCGAAGACATCGTCGCCGACACCAGAAGCCGGTATATCGAGGCCGTCGAGCGACTGACGGGAAGAAGCTCTGGGGGGTACGTCGCTGCCGCCGGGGGCCTGGAGTGAGGTTCCGCGTCCGGATCACTCGTCGCGACGGAATCGCCGACCCCGAGGGAACCACGACTGCCCATGCGCTCCGAGAGCTTGGCTACCAGGAAGTCACCGGCGTGTCCTTTGGGCGGGACATCCTCGTTGACCTGGACGTCGACGACGAGACCGAGGCAATCGGAAAAGTCGTCGAGATGTGCGAGCGATTACTCGCCAACCCCGTCATCGAGGAGTTCACCGTGGAATTGCTTTCGTGAGAACCGCCGTCATCGTCTTTCCCGGGTCTAACTGCGAACACGATGTCGCCCACGTGTTGCGCTCGCTCGGTGCCGAGCCCGAGCTCGTTTTCCACCGCGACCGCGACCTGACCGGTGCAGACGGGATCGTGCTCCCCGGCGGGTTCGCCCACGGCGACTATCTGCGTACCGGCGCCATCGCCCGGTTCTCGCCGGTGATGGCAGAGGTCGAACGCCACGCCGCGGCGGGAACGCCGGTGATCGGGATCTGCAACGGGTTCCAGATCCTCACCGAGGCAGGCCTGCTGCCGGGGGCGATGGTGGCCAACCGCGGCCTGCGATTCATCTGCAGGCACGTGCTGGTCCGGGTGGAGTCCACCGACAGCGTGCTCACTCGGAACGCAGACGTCGGAGACGTGCTGCGGATCCCGCTCAACTCGTACCAGGGCAACTTCGTGCTCGACACCGACCGGCTCGCCGCCCTCGAGGAACGAGGCGGGGTCTTGCTCCGGTACGTCGACGAAAAGGGACATCCCGATCACACGATCAATGGAACAACCATCGCCGGCATCGCCAATGCTGCTGGGAACGTTGCAGGGGTGATGCCACACCCGGAGCGGGCGAGCGAGAGACTCCTCGGATCCTCGGATGGCCTGGTGCTCCTCGAGTCGTTCGTGGCCTCGATGGCCAAGCTCCCAGCATGAGCGAATCGCGGCACCGCCAACTCGGCATGACAGACGATGAGTACGCATCGGTGGTTGCAGTCCTCGATCGACCGCCTGCCGATGCCGAGCTTGCCATGTACTCGGTGATGTGGTCGGAACATTGCTCCTACAAATCCTCCCGTCATTGGCTCGACCGGTTCCGCAGCGACTACCCGTGGGTCGTCCTCGGCCCTGGTGAGAATGCCGGGGTCGTCGACCTCGGGGACGGCTGGCTTGCCGCGCTCCGGATCGAATCGCACAACCACCCTTCCTTCGTCGAGCCATACCAAGGTGCGGCGACCGGTGTCGGCGGCATCCTGCGCGACATCTTCACAATGGGGGCCAGACCGGTAGCGGTATGGGACTCGATCCGCTTCGGGCCGCTGACCGACTCCAAGAACCGCTACCTGTTCGGAGGGGTTGTTTCGGGTATCGCCGGCTATGGAAATGCGGTCGGGGTCCCGACTCTCGGAGGTGAGGTCGAGTTCGCCGAACCCTTCTCGAACAACCCGCTGGTCAACGTGATGGCCCTGGGGCTGATGAAAAGAGATCAGTTGGTGACTCGCGCCGCGGTAGGGGTGGGCAACGTCGCCATTCTCCTCGGAGCGTCGACCGGACGCGACGGCATCGGTGGTGCCTCGATCCTCGCCTCGACCTCGTTCGACGAGGATTCGGGCGCCAAGCGGCCCTCCGTACAGGTCGGCGACCCATTCGAGGAGAAGAAGCTGATCGAGGCTTGCCTCGAGCTCTACGAAAAGGACCTCGTAGTCGCCATCCAGGATCTCGGTGCGGCAGGGATCTCCTGTGCCACGTCCGAGTCGGCTGCTGCCGGCGGGATGGGCATGGACGTTGACCTCGACCGGGTGCACCTCCGCGAGACAGCGATGACGGCGGCGGAAATCCTTCTCTCCGAATCCCAAGAACGGATGTTGGCGATCGTCGAACCGGGAGATGTCTCAGATGTGCTTGCCGTCGCCGAGAAGTGGGAGATCAACGCATCCGAGATCGGCACCCTAACCGAGGGTGAGACGCTCGTGGTAACGATGAACGGCGTACAGGTCGCCTCGGTTCCCGCGGCATCGCTCGCTGAGAACGGGCCCCGGTACCGGCGGCCGGCGGAGCGGCCGGCCGATCTCGACGCAATCTGGGCTGATGCACCGATGCTGCCTGGCGTCGTCGATGTCGCCGCCAGCGTGCTGAGAATGCTCGACGATCCGGCCCTGGCCGACCGATCGTGGGTCTCCGAGCAATACGACCACATGCTATTTCTTCAGACCATCGTCGAACCCGGTCACGACGGGTCACTGCTTCGCATCAGAGGCACGACGAAAGGACTGGCCGTTTCCACCGACGGCGACCCGCTGCGCTGCTTTCTCGACCCGCACCGCGGCGCGGAGCGGATCGTCTACGAGTCGGCTCTGAACGTGGCGGCGACGGGGGCAGGGCCGTACGCGCTCGTGGACAATTTGAACTTCGGCAATCCGGAAAAGCCCGAGGTCATGTGGCAGTTCATCGAGACCGTCGAGGGTGTGGCGGCTGCGTGCGAATCCCTCGCCGTGCCCGTCGTCGGCGGAAACGTCTCTTTCTACAACGAGACAGACGGGGTCGACATCCACCCGACTCCGGTGGTGGGGATGCTCGGCTTCTGCGACCCGATGCCGGCCAGCCCACCACGCCTGGATCGCGCACGACACGGGATGGAACTATGGCTGATCGGCCCCGAGTCTGGGAAGGACTTTGCCGGCTCGGCTTACTGCAGGATCGTGCTCGACCACCTTGGGGGACGTCCAGAGGCCGTCACGCCGGACATCGGCAACGCCGTGGTGGCCCACGCCACCAGGCTCGCCTACCTCGTGCCCGTTCTGCACGACGTCTCTGCCGGCGGTCTCGCCGTCGCCGTCGCCGAGATCTGCATCCGATCCGGTGTTGGCGCCGCGGTCGCCGAACCAACCTGGGAGCTGCTCCTCGACGAGGCACCGAGCCGGTTCCTCGCCGTCGTGCCCCCTGGTGCCGACCTTGGCATCCACGACATCCCGGCGCGCCGAATCGGTGTGATGGGCGGTGACGAGATCGACTTTGGCAGCTTCGGATCACTACCTCTCGACGACGCAACAAGGGTGTGGCGAGAAGCGATCCCACGCAGGATGGACCACATTTCGTCTCTCCCGGCGAAGCCGGGGAAACGCGGGGGCGGGCAACGACGATGAGGGCTGCATCTTCGTCTCTCCCGGCGAAGCCGGGGGAGACGCGGAATCGCCCCCGGCGATTCCGCAGAGGGGGCTTTGGGGGATTGTGGGATCACGTGCGCAGAAAGCTCCCAAAACCCCTTCCGCTCAGCGGCAGAGCCGCCTCGCACCGGCCGCTTCGTGGGAGAGGCAAGATTGGCTCGTCCAATTATCGCGCCCCTTTCGGTAGGTTCTAGCCATGGACTCCACTGAGACCAGCGCCCCGGTCTGTTACCGGCACCCTGACCGCATCACGGGACTGTCGTGTTCCCGCTGCGGAAAGAACATATGCGTCGAATGCAGCAGCGACGCAGCAGTGGGCCAGCTGTGTCCGGAGTGCGCCTCATCGACGGGCCGGCATCGGGTCGTTCGCGCCAGGAACCTGACCGGGCGGGCGTCGTTCGCCACCGCACCGGTGAGTTTCTCGATCCTGGCGATTACTGTGGCCATCTGGCTGATCGGAGTGGTCGCCCCCACTGCGAATGACTGGCTGTTCCAGAACCTCGCCCAACACAACCTGCTGGTCGCCGCCGGGGAGTGGTGGCGGATCTTCACTGCCGCCCTGCTCCACGCTCCGTTGAATTCCTCGTTCGGTCTTTTCCACATTGGGTTCAACATGTACTTGCTGTACTTGTTGGGACCCCGAATGGAACAGCAGGTGGGCTCACCTGCCTTCGCCGCGCTGTACGTTGCCGCCGCCGGCACGGGCGGCCTGGTGTCGTTCCTACTCGGGGATCCCTTCCAGATCGGCATCGGGGCATCAGGCGCCATCTTCGGTCTGGTGGGCGCCTGGCTGGTCGCTTCCTGGAAGACCCGGCAGACGCCCGGCGGCCGAGCAATGTTCAACCAGCTGATGTTCTTCGTGCTTCTCAACGCGGTATTGGGATTCGCCATCAGCAACATCGACTGGCGCGCTCCCCTTGGCGGCCTTGTCGCTGGCATGGGGATCGCCGACCTGTGGTCGATTTTCGCGGTTGGTAAGCCAAATGCCGTTGGGATCAGAACGGCTATCGCCACCGCGGTGATCGCCTTCGATCTCGCCGCGGTGTTGTTGCTGTAAGAGGCTCCGCAATACGGTGAGATCCAGTCTCTGTCGGCATGGCCATTTGCGGAGCCGTGGCCCGAGCGGCCCGCCCAGGCGGCAAGAGCGGTAAAAATGGCGCTCCGCAATACGGTGAGATCCAGTCTCT
>JADFIY010000151.1 GCA_022566415.1 Acidobacteriota bacterium | reverse complement strand
CTCACCATCAACCCCAACCAACGACGCCAACCCCTCCACAACCGACCAGGAAGACCAACCCCATGACCACCACCACCTGTCAGGGAAGACCCGCGACACCTGTACGGGATGTCCCGCGCCACTACACCGGCGTATACGGGGTTGTCAGCCCTGGGCTCGCGCTGACGACTGCGGTTCGGAGGTCACGGGCGCTCCAGTGTCTCGATCAGGTCCGCCATGAACGACCTTCCCTCGGCACCGTCGATGAGGCGGTGGTCGTAGGACAGGCTCAGTGGGAAGACGCGTGCTACCACGATCTCCCCGTCATCAACGACGGGCTTGGGGTCGGCCCTACCGACGGACAGGATCGCCGAGGTGCCGAGCGGGATGATCGGCGTTCCGAACCTGCCACCGACCGCTCCGATGTTGGAGATGGTGAACGTCTGCCCACGGGCATCATCCGGTGACAGACGGCGGGTCCGCGCCGCGTCGGCGAGGCGGACGACCTCGCTTCCGATCTCGTCAACGGACTTGTGGTCGGCGTCGTGGACGACGGCGACGAGCAGGCCTTGTGGTGCGTTGACGGCGAACCCGATGTCGTAGAAGCCTCGCTCGACGATGTCGGTGCCGTCGACGACTGCATTGAACAGCGGGTGGCTGGCAAGCAACGGCAGGATCCGGCTGATGATCAGGGCTTCGAGTGGCGGCTTGCCCAACTCATCCCTGGCGGTGAGCAGCGGTTGGGCCAGAGCCTCATCGAACGTGGTCACGTGCGGGATCTCCCGCCAGGAGCGGGTCATCCGATCGGCGATGGTTTTGCGCACCGGGCTCATCGGGGCCCGGCTCACCGGCCGTGACTCACCGGCGTTGCGCACGTCGTCTTCGGTGATTCTGCGCCCGGTCCCGGTCCCCTCGACGGTTGCCAGGTCGACGCCGAGCTCCTTCGCCAGCTTGCGCACCATCGGCAACGCTTGGGCGCGCGGTGCAGGCGCTGCCGGTGGCGCTTCCTCCAGCGATCCAACGATCGGTAGCGGCGCGGCGCCCGATGGCCGGTCGGGCGCCTCCACCCAGGTCTCGCCCGGTTCGCCGATAACGGCGAGCAGGGCATCCACCTCCATCGTTGCTCCCTCACCTGCCCCCTGGTACAGAAGGGTGCCGGCGAACGGTGAGGGGATATCGACGACGGCTTTGTCGGTTTCGATCTCGACGAGGGGCTCGTCGAGCGCCACCGCTTCGCCAACGGCCACGTGCCAGGAGACGACCACCGCTTCGGTCAGTCCCTCCCCGATGTCGGGGAGGTGGAACTGGTTTGCCATGGCTACGTCTCCATCACGCGATGCACCGCGGCCACGACACGGCCGACCGACGGAACGTAGTGTTGCTCGGCTCTGCGGAGCGGGACCACGGTGTCCCAGCCGGTTACACGTTCCACCGGGGCCAGCAATGAGTAGAACGCATGCTCGTAGATCTGGGCGGCGATCTCGGCTCCGAAGCCGGCAGTGCGCGGTGCCTCGTGCACGACAACGGCGCGTCCCGTTCTGGTGACCGACTCCAGGACGGTTTCGGTATCGAATGGGATGATGGTTCGAACGTCGAGGAGCTCGGCGTCAATGTCGCTTTGTGCGAGCTCGGTCGCCGCGGCGCGGGCCTCGCGCATCATCGAACCGTAGGCGATGATGGTGACGTCGCTGCCCGGCTTCTCCACCTTCGCGGTGCCGATGGGGACGGTATACGGCTCTTCGGGAACCTCGCCGCGGGCAGAGCGATACAGCCGGATCGGCTCGAGGAAGATGACGGGGTCCGGATCGTCGACTGCGGCCAGCAGCAGGCCGTAGGCATCGTGTGGGGTGGACGGGACGACAACCTTCAGACCGGGGATGTGCGCGTACAGCGCTTCGGTCGATTCGCTGTGGTGCTCGGCGGCCCCAATTCCCGCTCCGTATGGCACCCGGATAACGAGCGGCGCGGTGAACCGGTGCCTGGACCGATTGCGGATTCGGGATACGTGGCTGATGATCTGGTCGAATGCCGGGTAGCTGAATCCCATGAACTGCATCTCTGCGATGGGGCGGAGACCGGCGACGGCCATGCCGTAGGCGGCGCCAACGATCCCCGCTTCGGAGACGGGGGTATCGATCACCCGATCGGGTCCATGTTTTTCGAGAAGCCCATCCGAGACCCGAAACACGCCGCCGGTTTGACCGATATCCTCGCCGAGTAGTACGACCCGCTCGTCGGCAAGGGCGCGGTCGAGCGCGGCGTTGAGCGCTTGTGCCATGTTCAGCTCGGTCATGCCAAGCCCGCCTCCGCTGCTCGTCTTCGTTGGATGGCCAGCGGTGGCGGCACCTCGGCATACATGGCGTCGAAGATCTCCTCGGCTGTAAACGGTTCGAGGGACTCTGCCTCTTCCACGGCGGCCTCGATTGCCGCCGTCGCCGCAGACTCGATCTCCTCCTGCCACTTTCGAGACCACACCCCAGCGGCATCGAGGTAAAGGCGAACCCGCTCCAGTGGGTCCCGCTCCGCCCATCGGGCGGTTTCCTCGGGGGATCGGTAACGCCCGTCGTCGTCGGCCGTGGTATGTCCCCGAATCCGGTGTGTCACCGCCTCGATCAGGGTTGGCCCCTCCCCTCGCCGCGCCCGGTCAACGGCTCGGGCCGCGGCGTCGTACATGGCAAGCACATCGTTGCCGTCGACGAGTTCCCCCGGCATCCCGTATCCATCTGCCTTCTGAGCGATGGTCTCGGATGCGGTCTGTCTGGCCCTTGGCATGGAGATTGCCCAGCCGTTGTTCTGGCACACGAAGATGGTCGGCGTCTGATAAACACCGGCGAAGTTCATCGCTTCGTGAAAATCGCCTTCCGACGTCGCGCCATCGCCGAACATGGTCATCGCCACCGCATCGGTGCCCTTGAGGCTCTCTGCCCAGGCAAGCCCGACGGCGTGGACCATGTGGGCCCCCACCGTGATCGACGGCGGCAGCACGTTCACCCCGGCGGGCGGCCGCCCGCCGCGCTCGTCGCCGGTTCGGGTGAGGAGCAGCTGGGTCCACGGATAACCCCGGCTTTGCATGGCGGCGCCGTCCCGGTAAGAAGCCACCAGCCAATCGCCAGGCTCCAGCATGGCAACCGCGCCGATCTGGGCCGCCTCCTGACCCTCGTACGGTGCGTACGTGGCCAGCCGACCCTGTCGTTGCAGCGCCGTTGCCTTGTGGTCGAAGATACGGGCGGTGACCATCGCCTCATAGAGACCTCTGGTCACCGAGTCATCGACCGGTGATTCGCCTACCAAGGTTCCGTCGACGTCGAGGATCTGCAGCATTTCGGTCATGATCGGTTGGGAGGCTAACGCTGCAGATCGTCACCGCGACATTGGGGAAGAAGGCACATCGATAGGTGATCGGTTCTCCGAGTCGAGTTGGTCTGCCTTTCCCGCTCTTGGCTACGGCCGGCTCGGGCCACGCCTTCGGCTCAGGCCCGCCGCTCGATGAGGCCGCGCACGTAGGCAGCTTGGCCGGCGTGTTGCAGGTCGTCGCCGATGACGCTGACCAGCCGAACGCCCACCGACACCGGCGGATCCCACCCGTAGTCGATGATGCGCTCCAGCTCCTCGGCGTCGATCGTCTCCAGGTAGGTCAAGGTGCGGCCGTGGACGGCGTCGTGATAGGCACGCAGGTCCTCGGCCCCCGGCTGGACAGCGGCTACCTCGTCGCTGGTGTGGCTGAAGCCGGTATTCGATGCGTCGGGCTCCATACCGAGCCGCTTCGCCCAACCCTCGGCGACCCATGCCTGCTCACGTCCCGCGATCTCTGAGACGTGGTCGTCCTGGACCCTGGTCAGGTGCCAGATGAGCCACCCGATCGAGTTGGCGTCGGGATCGGGACGGAAGGCGAGGGCCTCGGCGTCGAGGCCGTCCGTCACATCATGCACGATCTGGCGGATCCGACCGTACGCATCGACGAGAACGTCGTTTGTGTCCACGCCGCATCTCCCTGTGTTGGGGTGAGCGTAGAGGCACCGACACGATCTCGTCGTCCGATCTTGACACCCCAATGTGCAACTAGTAGCTTGCGCTTCATCACGCAATGAAAGTGTTGCGCGTTTGAGAGAGGAGTCCACTGTGCGAGTCGACGAGATCAGAAGAGAATCGTGATCGATGCTCCAATCGAGCGGGTCTGGGAGGCGCTGACCTCGGCGGAACAGATGTCGCAATGGTTTGGCGACAGTGCCGAGATCGACCTTCGGCCGGGCGGGCTGGCACGGATCGGATGGACCGAGTTCGACGCTACGACCGACTGCATCGTCGAGGTCGTCGAGCGCCCGACTCGCTTCTCGTTCCGGTGGGAAGCACTGAAGGACACTCCACTCGATGTCGCCTCGACGCTCGTTGAGTTCACGCTGGTCCCGGAAGGGGATGGCACGCGATTGACGTTGCTCGAATCCGGGTTCGCCGATCTTCCCGACCACGCATATCAGGCCCAGATCGACGAGAACTCGGCCGGATGGGACGCCGAGCTCGAGGACCTTCGCCGGTACCTGACGGGGGTTCGACCCGTTGCCTGAGAGCCCGGATGTCTTCGCCGCGCTCTCCGACCCGACGCGCCGTCTCCTCGTCGAGTGGCTGGCCTCAGAGGAGAGCGGCACGGCGACCGGGTTCTCGGCGCGTCTCCCGATCAGCCGGCAGGCCGTGGCGCGGCATCTCCAGGAACTCGAGCGAGCCGGATTGGTCCGGTCGGAGCGGGCGGGACGGGAGACCCGATTCTCGCTGAACGCCGAGTCGTTGACGGAGGCGGCACGATGGCTGGACGCCCGCGCCGAGAAGTGGGATCGCACACTCGGCCGTCTCAAGCACCACGTCGAGTCGGGCCCTGTTCGGTGAGCCGCTCTCCGGCTCTGATCTCGATCGGGATCCGGTTGCCAGGAGGGGCGAGAGGACACGACCACCGGTCGTCCCAGACACACGACGGGTGATAGCTGAAGTTGAAGTCGAGCACCAGCGCTCCGCCTTGCCTGCCAAGGTCGGCGCCCTTGGCTCCGTCGAGCAGGTACCTGCCACCACCGTAGGTGAGCGTGCCGCTGCTGAGATCACGAAATGGCAGGAACAGGCCTCCGCCGTAGGAGTCGAGCCAGTACAGGTCGAGCGCGACCGGCTGGCGGCGGATCTCGATGCGGGCGACGCCAAAACGGATGAAACGGGTGGTACCGGCACCGCTGTTGTCAATCAGCGCGACCTGCTCGTCGACCGGCTCGACATCGGCGAGCACCCTCAAGGCGGGGTCATAGTCAAAGAAGGGGCTTTCACGAAAGCCGCCGCGCTGGTCTGGGGGCACCGGGCTCTGGCTATGTGAGGCGAATAGTGCGTCTCGTCCTTTCCGCCATTCGGCCCATGCCTGGGAAGGGTCGAGCGAGCTCCTGACCGCGGCATACAGGTCGGCGACGTGTCGGCGATAGTCGGCAAGATCGAGCGTCTCGGTCACGGCGCGAGCTTATGCCGCACGCGGCGTAGGAAGGAGCGGTCGACCAAGGGACAATCCGGAGCGGCCAGAATGAATGCCACGACAGTCGAGGAGGATCCATGAGCAATGGCTTCGAAACCACCGATGACAGCACCGATGACGGATCGGTGACCTGGGTGATCACCCATCATGTCCGTCCCGGTCGGCAGGACGACTTCGAGGAATGGATCGGTGGCATCGGCGACGAGGCGGCTCGCTTCCCCGGGCAAGAAGGCATGACCGTGCTGCGCCCAGGCGGGGAGTCGAGCACGGAATACGTGCTGGTCGTTCGTTTTGCCTCCTACGACGACCTCCGCCGCTGGGAGGAGTCGGCAGAGCGCGCCGAGTGGCTCACCCGCCTCGAACCCCTGCTTGCCGCGGAGTCGACCTTTCGCACCGAGACCGGTCTCGAGACTTGGTTTCAGCTGCCGGGTGAGCGTGTCGTCGTGCCACCACCGAAGTGGAAGATGGCGCTACTCATCGTGGCCGCGATCTACCCGCTTTTGCTTATCGTCATTCCGCTCATGGGAACCTTCTTCGATACGCGGTACCTGGGGGTTCCCATCACCTTGGGTCCGGAGTTCTTGGTGAGAACGTTCGCCACCGCGGTAATCCTTGTTGCGTTGATGACGTGGGTCGCCATGCCATTTCTCACCAGGCTGTTCCGGGTCTGGCTGCGCCCAGTGCCAGGGGGTGCATGAGCCTGCGCCGTCCGAGCCGCCGGTAGCGTGGTCAACATGTCGAGCTATGACGCCCTGATCGTCGGTGGGGGATTCGGCGGCGCCCTCGGCGCCCGGCGTCTCGAGAAGCGTCTGGCCCGGTCAGGACGACGGGTGCTGCTGGTGGCACCGACCAACTTCATGCTGTTCTCGCCGCTGTTGGCCGAGGCCGCTGCCGGGACGATCGAGCCCCGCCATTGCGTCATCCCGCTGCGGGAGATGCTGCGAAACACCGAAGTCCAGGTGGGCCATGTCGTGTCACTCGATC
>JADFIY010000014.1 GCA_022566415.1 Acidobacteriota bacterium | reverse complement strand
TGGCGATGATCACCTGCTCTTCGTCGAGGCCGCTTGCCACCGCGATCTCCTTGACGGTCGGCCGCCGCCGATAACGTTCTTGGAGCGTAAGCTCGGTCTCCGAGACGGTGCGCACGACGTCGATCATGTGTACCGGCAGCCGGATCGTTCTGCCCTGGTTCCCGAGCCCCCTGGTAATCGACTGACGGATCCACCACGTGGCGTACGTCGAGAACTTGAATCCCTTGCGCCAATCGAACTTCTCCACCGCCCGGATCAACCCCAGGTTGCCCTCCTGGATCAGGTCGAGGAGGTCGAGGCCGCGACCTGTGTAGCGCTTGGCGATCGATACCACAAGACGCAGATTCGACCGGATAAACGTTGCCTTCGCTTCGTCGCCCTCGTGAATCGCAACGTAGAGAGAGGCGCGTTCGGCGGCGTCGATGCCGACCCCCTCGTCTAGGCACTGCTGTGCCCGGCGGCCTGCTTCCATTGCACGGGCGAGGTGTACTTCCTCGTCCGCATCAAGCAGGCTGTGACTCGATACCTCGCCCAGATAGCGGCCGACCGCATCGCCGGCAGCACGAGCAGCGTCCATCGCCCCGCCCTTCCGGTATGGCCGCACGAACCTATCACGCAGGTACGCATCCGGCAATAGGTCGGTACCCTGAACAGGGTCTCGATGCAAGCCATTGCCTACCGCCCCATCACTGTTGCTCTCAGTATCGCGTTCGCCTTGGTCGCCACGTCGTGCACCGGACCAGCGCCACTCGACGTGTCTGGTGTCAGGCCGCCGGAGATGGGTCCGCCGACGATCGAGGTCGTCGTGCTCGCCGGCGACGACCTGTCCGAGATCGCTGCTGCGGTGACGGTAGACGAGGTTCTGCTTCGCCCGGGAAGCACGCCGACGAAGCGATCCTTCATATGGCCGGGCACGGAGGTCAGCGTGGCCGTGTCCAACCCCGGATTCGTGCCGTGGACCTCCACCTACGAAGAGCCGCCGGCGGGAGAGCGGATCGAGGTGCGGCTCGAGCCGGTCATTCTCCGGGGCCGGGTCACGACCAACATTGGGTTGCCGCTGCCGGGAACCAGGGTGCGACTCGGGGCCGGCGTCGACGTGACCAACGACGACGGGCTGTTCGAAATCGGCCGGGCGGTTCCCGGCGACCTGGAACTGGAGCGACCTGCCTGGAACGATCGCGTGATCGCCTGGGACGGCGCGACGGACGAGATCGACATCGCCATGGATCCGATCGACGTTATCGGCGTTCGCGTAGGGGGGAGAGCACCCGGCGACCCCGGGCACTGGGCAGAGCTGCTGGCGATGGCGAACAACACCGGAGTCAACGCCTTCGTCGTCGACATAAAGGACGAGTTCGGGACCGTGTTCTACGACACCTCGGTCGCCGAGGCGCATGCGATCGGGGCCGTCACTCAGCTCTACGACCTGGCCGAGTTGGTCCAGGATATGGATGAGGCCGGCCTGTACAAGATCGCCAGGATCGTCGCCTTCCAGGACACGCCGATGGCAGAAGCCAACCCCGATCATGCCGTGCTCAACGAGGAGACCGGAGAGGTGTGGCGTTCCAGGGCGGACGAGGCCTGGATGGACCCCTCCGATCCGGTCTCCTATGAGTACCCGATCGCGCTCGCCGAAGAGGCGTGTCGAGGGGGATTCGACGAGGTCCAGTTCGACTTTGCGTCGTTCCCGTTCGGCGGAGACCTATCGGTTGCCGTCTTCGACGCCGAGTACAACGAGGAGAACCGGGTCGATTCGATCATCCAGTTCCTGGGGAGGGCGTACTCGGTGCTGAGCCCTCTCGGTTGTGCGGTAGGGGCCAGCGTGCTCGGCATCACCCTCGAGTCGAGCACCGATGAAGGCGTAGGGCAGCGGCCGGGTCGGATGTCACGGACCATCGACGTGCTCAGCCCGATGCTGTACTCGACGAACTACGGGTCGGGTTGGAAGGGGTTTGCCGACCCCGACGACCACGCCGTCGAGGTCGTCGATACTGCCTTGGCCAGCGGAGTGTCGAGGCTGGAGGGCTTCGCCTATCTCCGGCCGTGGTTGCAGACCTGGGCGATCAGCGTCGACGATATCGTTGCGGTGCAGCGCGCCGCCGCCACCAGGGACATGGGGTGGATGCTCTGGTCGAACAGCGCGTCGTATTCGACCGAAATCCTTCTCACAGCGGGCACCGATAGATGACCGGTCGTCTCGACAGAAGTGGAGCTATTTTCCCGTTCTTGGCTACGGCCCGCTCGGGCGACGGCTCCCCAAATGGCCCCGTCGACACAGACGGGATCGCGCACTATTTTGCGGAGCCTCTTGGCCAATGAGGGCCGCCGACACAGCCGATCGGTCGGCACCCGAATGAGCAGCGCCGAGGAGCTGGCTGAGCTCGCCGAGTCGATCGCCGGGTGTCGGCGCTGCCCACGCTTGGTGCAGTGGCGTGAACAGGTCGCCACCGAGAAGCGAGCGGCGTTCGCCGAAGAGGAGTACTGGGGTCGACCGCTGCCGGGATTCGGGGACCCTGCGGCTCGCGTAGTCGTTGTCGGGCTCGCTCCTGCCGCCCATGGCGCCAACCGAACCGGGCGCATGTTCACCGGCGATCGAAGCGGTGACTGGCTGTATCGGGCAATGTTTCGTGCCGGCCTCGCCAGTCAACCGACGTCGATTCGCATCGGCGACGGGTTGTCGCTGTCGGGGGCGTGGGTCACCGCTCCGGTGCGGTGCGCTCCGCCGGGAAACAAGCCGACGACCGAAGAGCGCGACAATTGCAGGTCCTGGTTCGATGCCGAGCTCGACCTGCTCGATCCCGCCGTTTTCGTTGCCCTCGGCGACTATGCCTATCGGTCGGTGTGGCGGTACCTGGCCGATCGTGGTTTGTCGATGCCGCGGCCACGCCCGGCATTCGCCCACGGGCGCGAGGTGAGGATTTCCGACGGCCTGGTTGTGATCGCTTCGTATCACCCGAGCCAACAGAACACTTTCACCGGGAGGCTCACCGAGGACATGCTCGATGCCGTTTTCTCGAGGGCGAGCGGGCTGGCCCAAGAGGCTCCGCCATAGGGCGCGATCAGGTGTCCGTCGGCGGGGCCATCTGCGGAGCCGTGGCCCGCCGCGGCGAGAGCGAGAAAATGGCTCAACTTGTGTCGAGACGACCGGTCACGTATCGGTGGGCGCTCTAAATGGCGACACGGCCGATGGTCATCGGGGCGAGTTTGTTCGCATCTCGTCCTGTCCGCCTCCAGGCCATCACGAGGTAGGGATAGGGATTCACCTTCTCCGTTCCGCGTTTGAGCTCGAAGTGGGTGTGCGGGGTGGTGTGCTCGGCGTTCCCCGAGTCGCCGACTCGACCGATCAACTGTCCCGCGTCGACATGATCACCGACGTCGAGCCCGGGGGCGAAGGCCGTTTCCTCCCCGCCCAGGCCGTCGTCGGTGCCGGGGGTGTCGTTGTTGAGGTGAAGGTATGAGCTGACCCAGCCCGCGCGATGCTGGATCTTGAGGTTGTACCCGGAAAGGCGGGACCATCCCATCGCGATCACCGTACCGGCCTGCACGGTGACGACCGGTGTGCCGCGGGGGCTGATGATGTCGATCCCCTGATGTCGGCGCCCACCCGGTCTTCGCTCCCCCCAGTTGTCGCGGATCGTGACCGCGCCGGAATCATGAGGAAACGCATCGATCACGAACTCAGCATCTGTCGCGCTTGCCGGTTCCGCCACCGACATCGGTACCGCCAGAAGAGCAAGGATGAGCGCGAGGGCGACGCGCAGAATTCTCTGCATGGAATTGGGATTGGCTCCTTGCCGCACCACCACCGGCCGGCATCGCTGGCTTGGGCAACCGTAGTTGAGGAGCAGAAATAGTGTCAGCCATGGGAGTAGTCGGTCGCGATTAGACGCACGACGATTCCTACCCTTTCGGTACGTTCCCGACCAGAGGATCCCGTGCCCAGCTTTGATCATGACGCCGTTAGTGCTGCCGGAGCCAACGACGCTCCGTGGCGCGCCGCAACCCGATCGGCCGCCCACGACGCCTACCTCGCTACGGCGATGCCGGACGAGTCCGAGGAGATATGGCGGTATATCGAGCTCGGCTTCGACCTCGATGACTACGGGCCCGCCCTCGAGCCTGGGGTACCACTCGATGGTGATCCGCTCCTCGAGGTGTCCCACCCGGCAGTGGCCGGCAGGCTCGTCGACGGCTACTGGGTCGGTGATGACGTCGAGGCGGCAGGGGTGACGGTCGGATCGCTGGATCGGTCCTCGAGCACCGAACCCGAACTGGTCGAGTCGGTGGTGACCGGCGCCGGCCTCGCCGACCGCCGGGACCGGTTCGCCCTGGCGGCGACGGCCTTCGGCGGTGACGGTGCCTTTGTTCACATCCCGAAAGGCACGGTGGCCCCGGGTGTGATTTATCTGGAGACTCAGGCCACCAAGCCGGGATCTACCTCATTTCCTCGGATCGTCATCGCCGTCGACGAGGGCGGTGAGGCATCGATCGTGGTCCATTTCCGATCTCGCCAAGAGGATGACCTGACCGTGGTTCCCCAGATCGTCGCCGCCCTCGGTGACAACGCCAACCTCTCCGTCACCGTGGTGCAGAACTGGGGGTACGCCACCCGAGCGCTCGGCAACACCAACGTGGTTGTCGGCCGCGACGCTGCCCTACGGTTCGCCGAGATTGGTCTTGGCGGCAAGCTGGCGCGACTGCATCTCGACGTTCGGTTGGAAGGGCGCGGCTCATCGGCAAACATCGTCGG
Source organism: Acidobacteriota bacterium (assembly GCA_022566415.1). GTDB lineage: Bacteria > Actinomycetota > Acidimicrobiia > Spongiisociales > UBA5794 > JACZST01. Next base: position 22,780 of record JADFIY010000014.1, on the reverse strand, counting down.
CGCCTATTTCGGGGACAAGGAGCAGACCCTCGACTACCGCTACTTCATGCGCCACATCGGGACCAACACGCGCTCGGACATGTTCTTGAAGGGGGCGGTCGAGGACGAGGCGCGATCGGTGTTCACCGGGATGATCCGGATCGAGAACTCCGGCCAGAAGACCGAGGCGTTCCAGACCAATCGAAACCTCATCCTCTCCGATGGGGCGTCGGCACAGTCTGTTCCCAATCTCGAGATCCTCGCCAACGACGTACGGTGCGGTCACGGATCCACCCTCGGACCCCTGGATGCCGGCCAGCGCTACTACCTGATGAGCCGCGGTATTGGCGAACAGCAGGCCGACCGCCTTCAGGTTCATGGGTTCTTCGAGGAGGCGCTGCTCAAGCTCCCCCAACCCGAGATCGCCGGGCCGGTTCGGGAGTGGATCAGCAACAAGTTCGTGGCCGCTCAGGTCGCCGGCAGGGTGTGATGGAGGTCAAGATCGCCGCACTCGATGATCTCCCGGACGGCCGCGGGGTGAAGGTCGAGGTCGGTGAGGTTGAGATCGCCGTGTTCCGTATCGGAGACGAGGTCCGCGCCATCGGTGACCGGTGCAGCCACGCCAAGGCGTCGCTGTCCGAGGGAGAAATTTGGGACGGGGAGGTGGAGTGCCCTCGGCACGGATCGCCGTTCGATCTGGTGACCGGCGAACCACTCGGGCTGCCGGCGACGTCCCCGGTCCCGGTGTTTCCGGTCGAGGTGCGTGACGGCTATGTGTATCTGACGGTGGCGGAGGATTCGCCGTGACCGACAACGCACTCCAGATCGAAGGGCTCACTGCAGGCCTCGGCGACCATCAGATCCTCAAGGGGATCGATCTCACCGTGCCCTTCGGCGAGATACATGCCTTGATGGGACCGAACGGATCCGGGAAATCGACATTGGCGCACGTGCTCACCGGCCACGAGGACTACGAAGCCGCGGGTTCTGCGCTGGTCGACGGAGTTGACATCCTCGGCATGTCTGTCCACGAACGGGCGCGGTCCGGATTGTTTCACGCGTTCCAATACCCGGTTGCACTCCCCGGGATCTCGCTCGAGAAGCTGACCAACGAGATGGAGGACGCCTCCGAGGAGGGTGATGTCGAGACGCGAGCGATCGACGCCGCCGAGCGGATGCGGATGGAGCCTTTCCTGGATCGGTTCGTGAATGTCGGGCTCTCCGGCGGCGAGAAAAAGCGTTCGGAGATGTATCAGCTGGCCGTCGCCGCCCCGACGGTGGCGATTCTCGACGAGATCGACTCCGGCCTCGACGTGGATGCGGTTCGTGACGTGGCGGAGATGGTCGAGTCGATGCGCAACCGCCAGCGCGGCGTCCTCGTCATCACGCACTACAACAGGATCCTGCGTTACATGACCGTTGATCGGATCCACGTGCTTGTCGACGGCCGGATCGTCGAATCCGGCGGGCCTGAGGTGGCGGAGCGCCTAGAAGCAGAGGGCTACAAGACCCGGTAGTTGGTCCCCGGCCTCCGGCCTCCGGCTCGATTGGACCCCCTCGATTGATTTCAACCAGTGGCTCTGCAGTTCCTCAACTCGCGAAAAAATCGCTATCAGCAACGACAACTCTTTCCGATAGAGAGCCATCCACCTTGTGAATCGAGTCATGACGGAGCGACATGTCAGACGATCTCACCCCTGGAAGCACGACGCTGCTGGTCGCCTTCCTCGCCGTGCTCGCAGTCATCGTGCTGTTCCTCATCGCCATGGCTTCGTCTTCGGATTCCCCAACTGCACCGCATCCGAGCTAGACGAACAACTCGGCCAGCGCGACCCCACCGACTTCTGAAGCCCTGACAACCGGGCTTCTTGGGGCCTGCGACTTGCGACTTGCGACTTGCGACTGTCCATAATCGGCCGATGACTTCGTCAGTCGGGCCCGCAGAGGGCATCGGCCCTCTCGCCGAGCTGATCCGAGGGTCCGAGCACATCCTGGTTTTCACCGGTGCCGGGATCTCGACGGCAAGCGGTATCCCCGACTTCCGCGGCCCTCAGGGGATCTGGAAAACAAGGACTCCGATCTTCTATCGGGCCTTCATGACCGATGCCGACGCCAGGGTCGCGTATTGGCAGCAGAAGGCGGAAGGGGCCGAGATTCTGGAAGCGGCCGCTCCCAACGCAAGTCACCGCGCCGTTGTCGAGCTGGAGCGTGCAGGAAAGGTGGAGCTGGTGGTGACCCAGAATATCGACGGGCTCCACAGCGAGGCCGGCACCACGTCCGACCTCCTGGTCGAGATCCACGGCACCGCCCGTGAGATCGAATGCCAGTCGTGCCACGAGCGCAGCGACCCCGGGGCTCATATGGCCCGGTTCGCCGAGACCGGCGAATCACCGATTTGTCACTGCGGCGGGTTTCTCAAGACGGCGACGATCTCCTTCGGGCAGCAGCTCAGGGCTATCGACGTCGCCAGAGCGTTCGACGCGGCAAAACAGGCCGATCTCGTGATCTCCCTCGGGTCGACACTCTCGGTGACGCCGGCAGCGGACATACCGCTCGAGGCGGCGATGTCGGGTGCGCCCTATGTCGTCGTGAACCAGGGTCCCACCGAGCACGACGGCCTGCCGTTGGTGACGCTGCGCATCGAGGGCGACCTCGGCAGTGTGTTCCCCCAAGCGGTGAAGGCGGCCCTGACGTGAGACGCAAGACGCAAGACGCGACCCTGTGAGTTGAGGCTTGAGACTTGAGACCTGTGACTTGCGACTCTGCCACGTCGTCGACGCGCCGGTAACCTCACAGAGACCTCTGAGGAAGGCAGACAATGCGTATCGAACGTGACTCCATGGGCGAGGTCGCAGTTCCCGACGACGCTTACTACGGCGCCAGTACGCAGCGGGCGGTTGAGAACTTCCCGATCTCCGACCTGCGGTTCGGCCGCCGCTTCGTGTGGGCGCTCGGGTTGATCAAGGCGTCGGCGGCTGAGATGAACGCCTCGCTCGGCGTCGTTGATGCCGAAGTGGCCGAAGCCATCGTCACCGCAGGCGAGGAGATGATGGCTGGCAAGTTCGACGACCAGTTCGTGGTCGATGTCTTCCAGACGGGTTCAGGAACCTCGACCAACATGAACGCCAACGAGGTGCTGGCCAACCGGGCTGCCGAGATCCTGGGTGACGACCTCGGGTCCGAGCTGGTGCACCCGAACGACCAGGTAAATGCCAGTCAGTCGTCCAACGATGTCATTCCTACCGCAATGCATGTGGCTGCGGTGGCCTCGATCGAGGAGGATCTGCTCCCGGCGCTACGCGATCTGCAGGAGGGCCTAGCGGCGAAGGCTGAGGAGTTCGACGACGTGCTCAAGTCGGGGCGTACCCACCTCCAGGACGCGACGCCGATCCGGCTCGGCCAGGAGTTCTCCGGGTACGCGGCGCAGATTGCCAAAGGTATCGGGCGAATCGCGGCAGCCGAGGCCGAGCTGCTCGAGCTGGCCCTCGGCGGAACCGCCGTTGGAACCGGCATCAACGCTCCCGAGGGATTCGCTGCCGGCACCATCGAGATCATGACCCGCCGCTCCGGATACGAGTTCCGCGAAGCGGGCAACCATTTCGAGGCCCAGGCAGCGAAGGATGCCTATGTCAACGCTTCCGGTGTCCTCAAGACGGTGGCGACGTCGCTGTTCAAGATCGCCAACGACCTGCGCTGGTTGTCATCCGGTCCCCGCAACGCCATCGGTGAGATCACACTGCCGTCGCTGCAGCCGGGGTCATCGATCATGCCTGGCAAGGTGAACCCAGTGATCCCTGAGGCGGTGATGATGATCGCGGCGCGGGTCTTCGGAAACGACGCCACGATCACCTGGGGCGCAGCCAACGGCAACTTCGAGCTCAACGTGATGATGCCGGTGATGGCGCACGCCATGCTGGAGTCGATCCAGATCCTTGCCAACGGGTCACGTGTGTTACAGGAAAAGACGGTCGATGGCATCGTGGCCAACGAGGAGCGGGCGGCGTTCCTGCTCGATCAGAACGCGATCATCGCCACTGCTCTGGTGCCACACATCGGCTACGACAAGGCGGCCGAGATCACCAAGAGGGCTTTTCAGGAAGGTCGAGGGGTCCGCGAGATCGCCCTGGAGATGGAGGTGCTACCTCCGGACGAGCTCGATGCCGCCCTCGACGTGCGCCCGATGACCGAAGGCGGCATCTAGGCAGCCGACGGCGCGCTATGCCCGCCGAATCGTTTCCCTCCTACCTTCACGGCCGATTTGCGGTAGCTTTCCGGGTCCCATTGTCTCCATCTGTGAACCCGTGCACGGCAGTGTCGACTGGCTCACACCGCTCGGGCGTATTCGATGACATGCTCGAGGCTCATGGCAGCGCCCTGCTCGACAAGACCGACAAACTCCGTGTGTCCGAGGGCGGCTTCCGTCCTGGTCCCTGCCTCCTCGAACCGCGTCCGATCGTGCTCGCTGAGCACGCCGCCCGCCGACTCCCGGATCGCCTCGGCGGCGCCGACCAGCGTGGCGGCTCGTTGATACTCGTTTACCGCCGTCGCTAGCTCGGCACTTCGGCGGAGCACGGAGGCAAGGTTGACCTGGTTTCCCAGCAGCACGAAGCCGTCCAGACTCCTTTGGAGATGACCCTCGGCTGCAGCGTGGTCACCGGCGTCTGTGTCCAGCTCGCCGAGAATGAGGTGGCAGATGGCGATGCAGCTCTCGTCCCCGATTTGCTGGTACAGGGGGAGCGCTTCGTCGAGGATGGACCGTGCGAGCTCGGGACGGCCCGTTCGCGCCGCCACCATCGCCAGCCCGCGTTTGGCGTGGGGCAGCACCAGGTGATCCTCGTGATCCTCGATGCCCGCGACCAGCTCCAGGCTCCGCTCCAGAGCCTGCTGGGCCTCGTCGAGCTCATCGACTGCAACGAGGTTGAAGCCGAGAACGAAGGCGATCCAGGACGCCGCCCACCGGTCGCCGATGCGGGTGAAGGCGGCGACCGAGGCACGCTGGTGGTCGATCGTCTTCGCCGCATCCCCTGAAAGCTCGACGGTGCTACCCATCCAGCGCTGGGCGAACGCCTGTCCCCAGTCGTTTTCCAGCTCTCCGAACATCCGGATACTCGCCTCGAGCAGCTCGCCGGCGTCCGCGTCCCCCCGGTTCGCGTGGATGTCTCCGAGGAAGTGGGTGGCGTATGCGATATCCAACTCGTTCCCCACCTCGGAGAGCGTGTGGTACGCCTCCTCCATCAGAGGTGTCATTTCCTCGAACCACCCCCAGATGAGCGCGACGCCGCCGGCCTTGTAGACTGCTCTGGCCCGCAGCAATGGGTCGGCTTGGCCTGCTTCGTCGTACACGCGGCGGAACAGCTGCAGCGGTCCCTGCCAATAGCCGTCGATGAACCAAAACCAGCTCATCGCTGCGACCAGACGCAGAGCGAGATCGCTATCTTCGGTCTCGATCGCCCAGGTGATGGCCACGCGCACATTGTCGTTTTCGGCCTTGAGCCATTGGATCCAATCCGCCTGGTCTGGACCTCGCACTCCGACGTCGCCGGCCTCGGTCAAGGCGAGGAAGTATTCGGCATGGGCGGCTTGGGCGGATTGTTGGCCGCCGCTTTCGACCAGCTTGGCGAAGGCATATTGGCGCACGGTCTCCAGCAGCCGGTACCGATTGTGGCTGCCTTGGACGTTGACCTCGACGAGAGACCGGTCGGCGAGACTGCCGAGCAGGTCGACGGCATCGGCGCTGTCGCCGAACACGGCCTCTGCGGCTTCCAGCGTCCACCCGCTGAAGACCGACAGCCGACGGAGGGCGTCCCGTTCCGGCTCGCTGAGCAGCTCGTAGCTCCAGTCCATGGTGGCCTGGAGGGTCTCGTGGCGGGCCGGTGTTCCGGTCCGGCTCGACCTGAGCAGCGCGAATCGATCTTCGAGCCGCTCCAAGATCTGTTCGGGAGTGAGAACATTGACCCGCGAGGCTGCCAGTTCGATTGCCAGCGGCAGGCCGTCGAGGCGGCGTGTGATCTCGCTGACCGCAGCCGCGCTCCCGCCTTCCACCCAAAAGTCCGGTTTGATCTGGGTGGCGCGATCGAAGAACAGGTGAACCGCTTCCGAGTCATCGGCACCGCCTCCGGACCGGTCCTCGATACGCAGTGACGGCACGTGGAAGGTGGCGCCCGGAACGCCGAGGGCATCGCGACTGGTTGCCGCGATGTGTAATTGATCACTGCTCATGAGCAGAGTCTCAGCCAGCTCGGAGATGGCGGCGATCACATGCTCGCAGTTGTCCAACACCAGGAGCAGCTTCTTCTCCGCGAGGTAGTCGGCCAACAGTTCACTCATCGGGCGACCGCTCACCCCGCCGATGTCCCGGACACCCAACGGTTCGGCGACCAGCGTTGGGAGAAGCTCGGGTTGAGAAGTTGCGGCGAGATCGATCAGCCAAACGCCATCGGGGAAGTCGTTGAGGAGTCCGGCAGCGCATTGGATGGCGAGACGCGTCTTGCCAACGCCTCCGGGTCCCATGATGGTGACGAGGCGATTTCTCAAAACGAGTGAGGCGAGCTCCTGCATCTCGTCCTCCCTGCCGACGAAGCTCGTCAGCTGGCTCGGTAGGTTGTTCGGCGTGGCTTCCAGCGTGTGCAGTGGTGGGAACGCAGATTCGAGATCGTCGATCACTATCTCGTACAGGTGCTCGCTCGCCGATAGATCCTTGAGCCGATGCGTTCCCAGGTCGCGCAACGTGGTGCTGTCGGGCAGGTCGTTTTCTGCCAGCGCCCGCACCGTGTCGGAGACGAGGAGCTGCCCTCCATGGGCAGCCGATGCGATACGAGCCGCACGGTGCACATCGATGCCGACATAGTTGTCCCCTCCGAGGGTTGCGGCTCCGGCGTGGAGTCCGATGCGGACCAGCACCTTGCCGTCTTCCGGCCAGGCAAAGGCGGCGAGCGCCAGCTGAATCGCCACCGCTGCAGCAACCGCGTCGGGTGCGGTTTCGAAGACACAGAAAAAGGCGTCGCCTTCGGTGGAGATCTCGACACCCGCATTGGCCGCAATCGCTTCCCGGATCAATCGGTTGTGCGTTTCCAGAACATCTGGATAACGATCCGCAAGCTGGTGCAAGAGATGTGTCGAGCCCTCGATGTCGGTGAACAGGAAGGTGACCGTGCCGGTCGGGAGTGAGTCCATCGCGACTATCCGGTCCCTGCGGTCACGGAAGCGAATGACGAGTTCGACGCTGCATACAGCACGGTACGAAAGCCTACGATCGGGACCTCGAAGGGAGCAACAATGGAGAAAGCACCTGATTCCACCCAGGTCGATCCAACAGGACATCGGGTCGCCTTCGAGAATGATCACGTTCGGGTGCTCGAGATACACCAACTCGCCGGGCGAGAGCTGCCGATGCACTCGCATCCGCCGCGGGTGATCGTCGCGATCAACGGCTATGAGCTGGAGTCGACCACCGCCGAGGGCAAGGTGACCGTCGTCGCGCGGCGGGCTGGAGAGACGATTTGGTCCGACGGCGAGGAACATTCTGCCCTCATCGTCTCCGAAGCTCACACGATCGAGGTAGAGATCAAGTCGGCTCGCCGACCGGTGGAGGACCGGCCGGCATGATCGTTGCTGGCCGGGCCACCGCAGGTATCGTGGAGTGCGATGACCCATGATCGCCGCAGCCTGACCGAAGGGTTTCTGTTCACCGACCAGTACCAGCTGACGATGGCGCAGGTGTACTGGAAGAAGGGCCTCCACGAGAGCCCGGCGCTGTTCGACTACTTCTTCCGTGAGTACCCCGACTACGGGCGCCATCAGGCAGGGTATGCGGTGGCCGCCGGTCTCGGGTGGTTGCTCGACTGGATCGAGGCGACCAGGATCACCGATGACGATCTGGCTCTACTGCGCGGTCAGCGGGATGCCACCGGAGCTCCGCGGTTCGACGAGGGGTTCCTTGCCTGGCTCAAGGAGGCGGGGGACTTTTCGTCCGTGTCGATCCGGTCCGTGTCCGAGGGTCGCGTGGTTCACGCCCATGCTCCTATCGCCATCATCGAGGGGCCGCTGGCGGTCGTCCAGATCCTCGAGACCTCGTTGCTCAATCATCTGAACTATCAGACGCTGATAGCGACCAAGGCGTCGCGGGTCACCGAGTCCGCCCACGGGAGTCCCGTGCTCGAGTTCGGCATGCGGCGTGGTCCCGACGTCGGGGCGAATGCCGGAGGGCGGGCAGCGCTGATCGGAGGCGCCGACGCCACCAGCAATGTCGGGGTCGCTCACTATCTCGAAAGTGACCCGGCGGGGACGCATGCCCATTCCATGGTGCAGCTGTTCATGGCGCTCGGTGAAGGCGAGATCGGTGCCTTCCGTGCTTATGCCGAGGTGTATCCGGATGAGACGGTCCTCCTCGTCGACACCATCGACACCCTCGACAGCGGCATTCCCAACGCGATCATCGTGTTTCACGAGTTGCGAGCGGCCGGTCACGAGCCGGTGGGGATCCGGCTGGACTCCGGTGACCTTGCTCACCTTGCGGTTCGTGCTGCGGCAATGCTCGACGAGGCCGGGTTCCCTGAGGCGAGGATCGTATTGTCCTCTGAGCTCGACGAGCTCGCCATGTGGCAGATTCGTGCCCAGATCACCGAAGAGGCGCCGCGGTACGGTGTCGAGGCAGAGGCGTTGCTCGGCCGGCTCGCATACGGGGTGGGAACCCGGCTCATCACCTCGCACGGCTACTCGGCGCTGGGCGGTGTGTACAAGCTGGTTGCCGTCGACATCGAGGGGGAGTGGGTTCCGGCGCTCAAGATCTCCGACACCCCGGAGAAGATGCCGATCCCGGGGGACAAGAGGGTGTGGCGCGTGTACGACTCGCGCGGCCTGGCCAGCGCCGACGTAGTGTCGGCCGCCGACGAGGATCTGCTCGCCATCACCTCTATCGATCTATATCACCCGCATCGAGAAGGGATCGTCCGCCGGCTCGATGACGTGGCCTCGGTGGAGGAGTTGCTCGTTCCGGTGTATCACCGGGGCACCAGGCTCGACGGCTCCCCGTCGCTGGACGCGCTGCGAGCGTGGCGCACGGCCGATCTGGCCCGGCTCGACCCCGGGGTAAAACGGCTGGTGAACCCTCATGTGTACCACGTGTCGCTGACGACGGCGGTGAAGGACTTGCAGCGGACCCTGGTGGCAGAGGCGCGGGCGGGTCGACGCTCAGTCGAATAACGCTCCCAGGGCGGCGAGCGAGGTGATCTGGGAGTCGGCCTGCGAGGCGCGGCGCTCCTGCTGTCTCTCGCTGACCAGGCCGTTGTCTCGATCGAACTGATTCTGGTGCACGACCAGGGCGAAGCTCGCCTCCTTGGCGCCGCGGAGTTCGTCGTTGCCGCCATTCCCGACGAAGACGCAGTCGCTGGGCTCGAGATCGAGGAGTGCGGTCGCCGCCAGGTAAGCGGGTCGGTAGGGCTTTCTGGATCCGATCGCAAAGGAGAATGCGGCGCCGGCGAAGTGGGGGGCCAGCGGTGACCGCGACCACGCTGCCACTTCCTCCAGGTAGCAATTGCTGAGGACGGCGAGCGGGAATCTGGTGGCAAGTGATGCCACCGCCTCCATCACGTCACCTCGGGGTTGCTCGAGCGCGAGGTCCTGGTAGTCGCCGAGATGAGCGGTGATCTCGGCCAGCTGAGCGTCCGAGACTGTGATCTCGTTATCGGCGGCGTACCGCAGGATGAGATCGGTACCCGAAACCGGGCTCGTGGTCCGCTCGATGTAGGTGTCCTTCCAGAACATGATGAGATCGCGCCCGTCGGCGTCCATGGCCTCCGCCACGAGCCTCAATCGCCAGGCGTCGCGGGGACGAAAGTCCTCTGGGTCGACCAGGGTGTGAAACAAGTCGAAGACGATGCCGTTCATATCGAGATTCTCCCATGTGTGGCCCGGTTTTCCCACGTTGGACCCTTCTTGTCGGCGCGCTGGCTGCTGCCCAGCCAGGCCGATGATGGGGCCCTACTGGCTTGTGGGCTATTTGTGGCAGCCGTCGTGTGCGGTTCGGCCGGCTTTGCTGACGAGCACCGGGCAAGGAAAAGCTGATGCCCTACTTCATGGACCGCCATGATGTTCCCGGCGCGACGGCACGGGATGCGACCCGCTACCCGTTCTCGAGTTATCGCCAAACCCGACCTGAACCTCGCCGATGCACAACCGATTGTGGCTGCATATCACCACACAACCCTGTCCCGGCGCAGCGCACCCCAGACCAACATCTTGGCACGGCGAGACCCGCCCTATGATTGGCGTCCGAGCGTGGATCTGCTGGAATGCCCACCGTGAGCGAGACTCTCCGACGACCCGATGGCACTATCAGCTATGACGACGCGGGAGGCGCTGGCACCTTGGTGATCGCCGCCCCCGGCATGGGCGATCTGCGCCAGGTGTACCGCCACTTCATACCCGAAGCTGCCAAGCGCGGGCTGCGAGTCGTCACGATGGACCTGCGGGGAATGGGTGAGTCGTCTGTGGATTGGCCCGACTACTCGGATGCGGCGATCGGGTCCGACATGCTGGCGCTGGCGCAGCACCTGGCCGGCGGGGCCGCGTTCCTCGTCGGGAACTCACTCACCGCGTCCTCGGCAGTGATCGCCGCCGTCGAGGACCCTTCTGCGGTCGCCGGCCTGGTGCTCATCGGCCCCTTCGCCAGGGATGTCCCTGTGCCGGGCTGGCAGAAGCTCCTCTTCCGGATGACGCTGTCCCCGCCGTGGGGAAAAGGGGCCTGGGTCTCCTACTACCGCAAGCAGATGTACCCGGGTGACAAGCCGCCCGACCACGACGACTACGTTGGCCAACTCAAGGCGAACCTCTCCGAACCAGGCCGATACAAGGCATTCCACAGCCTGGCATTCAACTCCCATGCCGAGAGCGAATCCCGCCTCGAGCGGGTCGAGTGTCCGGTTCTCGTGATCATGGGGACGGCCGACCCCGACTTCCCCGACCCTGAAGCCGAGGCGCGCAGCCTCACCGAGATCCTCGGCGGCGAAATGAGCCTCATTGATGGAGCGGGGCATTACCCGCAAGCGCAGGCACCGGAGCAGGTCGCCGACGCCATCGCGTCGTTCGTTGCAGGCACCGGCTGACACGCCGAGCGCGCTGTTGCTCTCTGGCGGCGAGCGCCGACCTGATCAGCCGATATCTGCGACGTGGCTCCGACTGGAAAGTGCTCTGGAACGCCACGCCCGGAGCGGGTTGTGCTCCACAGCCCTGGCCCCCGCGCTCATCTTGGAAATCCGATCGTGGCTAGGGCCGATGTGATCTCGTCGAAGATGGCTGGGTCGTCGACGGTCGCCGGCATCTCCCAGGGCTCGTCGTCGGCGATTTGGGCAATCGTGGCGCGGAGGATCTTGCCCGATCTCGTCTTCGGGAGGCGGTCGACGACGACCGCCGACTTGAACGCCGCTACCGGACCGATCTGCTGGCGCACCGCAGCCACCACATCCGTGACGACTCCATCGGCGTCGCGATCGGCTCCGACCTTGAGTACGAGGAATCCAACAGGCTGCTGGCCCTTCAGCGAGTCGGCGACGCCGACCACGGCGCACTCGGCGACATCGGGATGGGACATGAGCACCTCTTCGAGCGCACCGGTAGAGAGGCGATGGCCGGCCACATTGATGATGTCATCGGTCCTGGCCATGACATAGACGTAGCCGTCCTCGTCGATGTAGCCGGCGTCGGCTGTCTCGTAGAACCCCGGGTACCTCGATAGGTAGGTGTCGACGAACCGCTTCTCGGCGTTCCACAATGTGGGAAGTGCCGATGGCGGCATCGGCAGTCTGGCGCAGAGAGCGCCGATCTCCCCGGGAGGAAGCTCGGATCCGTCAGGTCCCATCACCGCCAGATCCCACCCTGGAGCGGGGCGCCCGGATGATCCGGGCACGACGGGCAGCACCTCGATGCCGAGACAGGTGGCGGTAATCGCCCATCCCGTCTCCGTCTGCCACCAGTGATCGATCACCGGCACACCGAGCTGCTCCTCCGCCCAGTCGAGGGTGTCCGGGTCAACCCGCTCCCCGGCCAAGAACAGAGAGCGGAACTCGCTGAGGTCATACCCGGCGATCAGGTCACCATTCGGGTCTTGCTGGCGGATCGCCCGGATGGCGGTTGGAGCGGTGAACATGCTCACCACCCCGTGGTCGGCGATCACCCGCCAGAATGCACCGGCGTCGGGCGTCCCGACGGGTTTACCTTCGTAGAGCACAGTCGTGCAGCCGTGGAGCAGCGGTGCGTACACGATGTAGGAGTGGCCGACGACCCAGCCAACGTCGGACGCCGCCCAGTAGACCTCGCCAGGGCTCACGTCGTAGATGTTCTGCATCGTCCACTTCAGCGCAACGGCATGGCCTCCGTTGTCGCGAATGATCCCTTTCGGCTCGCCGGTGGTACCCGAGGTGTACAGGATGTAGAGCGGGTCGGTTGCGGCCACCGGCACGCAGTCATGCGGGGTGGCGGTGGCAAGCTCTTGCTCCCAGTCGAGATCTCGCCCGGGCTGCATCTCGGCGGCGACCATCTCACGCTGGTAGATGATGCAATGCTCGGGCTTGTGAGCCGCGATCTCAATGGCACTGTCGAGCAGCGGCTTGTACTCGATCACGCGGTCGACCTCGATGCCACACGACGCAGAGACGATCAGCTTTGGTTTGCAATCGTCGATGCGGATGGCGAGCTCTCGCGCGGCAAAGCCACCGAACACCACTGAATGGACCGCTCCGAGCCGTGCGCACGCCAGCATCGCGATCGCCGCTTGTGGGATCATGGGCATATAGATGACGACCCGGTCCCCACGCTCTACCCCCTGGCGATTCAACACCCCGGCGAAACGGGCGACCCGATCGCGCAGCTCTCGGTACGTAAACGTCTGTGTTGTTCCCGTGACGGCGCTGTCGTAGATCAGGGCCGGTTGCTCGGCGCGATCGCCGTCGGCGTGACGATCGAGGGCGTTGTAACACGTGTTCAGCTCACCACCTACGAACCACCGGGCTGCAGGCGTGGTGTCGAGTTCCAGCACCGTGTCCCAGGGCCTGGTCCAGTCGATCTCACGGGCGGCTTCCGCCCAGAATTCCTCCGGCTGTTGCAACGATTTGCGATACGTGGAGGCAAAGGTGGAGCCGGTCACGCACTCAACCTAATGCGATGAGATAGCCGGGGACGACGATGCCCCCTCTTCTGCCGATCGAGGCTATTCGATCCCGACCCCGCAGGCCACCATCTCGGCGATCGCCCGTGCCCCGTCGCCCGGCTCCACATTGACGGGACGGGTGCCGTCGGCGAGCAACGTCGTCTCGAAGCCCAGCCGTACCGCATCGACCGCCGTATCGAGCACGCAATAATCGGTGGCGATGCCGACGACGGCCACCTTGGTGATGCCCTGGTCGCGTAGTAGCTGCTCGAGCGCGGTCGGTAATTCCTCACCGGTTTCGAGGTCGCGTCCGGTGAACCCGGAGTAGCCGTCTTCGCCGGCGACACCGACCTGAATCACGGGCCCGTCGGCGACCAAATCTGGGTGGAACTCGGCGCCCCAGGTGTCATGGACACAGTGCACGGGCCAGATGCCACCGTCCTCGGCGAAGTGCGGCGTGTGCTCGGGGTGCCAGTCCTGGGTGCGAACGATGGTCGCTCCCGCATCGCGAGCCGTTGCGGCCTGGGCATTGATGAACGGAAGCGTGTCCTCGCCGCCGGTGACGTACAGCGATCCTTCGGGGTCGGTGAAGTCGTTCTGCACGTCGACCACGATGAGTGCTGTGGTGCTCGAGTACTCCATCTATACCTCTGCTCTTTCCAGGGCCTCGGCAAGGGTTGTCCAAGGGAGATCGGCGCACTTGATGCGCACCGGGAACTTCCTGACTCCCTGCAACGCCTCGAGGTCTCCGAGCACTGCGCCCGGTCGCTCATGGTCGAGGGGATCCTCCCCCTCGTCGATCCCCATCATCAGCTTGAATTGGCCGGACACCCCGCGGACCTCGTCGATGGTCTTTCCCACGATGGCGTCCATCATCATCGAGCCCGAGGCCTGGGAGATCGAGCATCCCTGCCCCTCGATTGCGGCATCGGTGATCGCTCCGTCCTCAACCCGGATGTCGAGAAAGAACTCGTCACCGCACGACGGATTCAATCCCTCGGCGTGGACGTGTGGACCGCTCAGCTTGCCGCGACGCCTGGGATTCCGATAGTGATCGAGGATCACCTGGCGGTACAGCTCTTTCAGGTCTGCCATGAACGAACGATACCGTTACAGAGACGCTGGTTAGAGCGCGCATCGAAAGTTGACCGGTCGTCTCGAGAAGTGGAGCCGTTTTCCCCGCTCCTGGCTACGGCCCGCTCGGGCCACGGCTGCCGAAAATGGCCTTCGCCGACAAAGATTAGGTGGCGCCCCATTTGCGGAGCCTCTACCCGTCGAGTCCGAAGACCTTCCGTGCCTCCATCAGGGCATCGACGAGGCGGTCAACGTCATCGTGGGTGTTGTACACGTAGAAAGATGCTCGTGCGGTTGCCGCCACCTCGAGGTGGCGCATCAGCGGTTTGGCGCAATGGTGGCCGGCCCGCACCGCGATGCCATACTGGTCGAGGATGGTCGCCACGTCGTGGGCGTGAATGTCGGCCAGCTCGAAGCTGACCGCGCCGCCGCGCCGGCTCGGGTCGCTCGGTCCATACACGGTGAGTTCCGGCACATCGGCAAGGCGTTCGAGGGCATACCCTGTGATATCCACCTCGTGCTCGCGCACCGCGGTCATCCCGATCTTCTCCAGATAGTCGACCGCGGCTCCCAGGCCGATGGCCTGGGCGATCGGTGGTGTACCGGCCTCGAACTTCTGGGGGACAGCAGCCCATCGTGATTCGTATAGCTGGACGTCGGAGATCATCTCCCCGCCACCCTCGGTGGGTTCCAGCTCCTCGAGGCGCTCCGCTTTGCCCCACATCACCCCTATTCCCGTCGGGCCCAGCATCTTGTGCCCGGAGAACACCAGGAAATCGGCACCCAGCGCCTCCACGTCGGTTGGGTAATGCGGCACAAGTTGAGCGCCGTCGACGACGACGATGGCCCCTACGCTCTTGGCGGCGGCAACGAGTTGCGTCACCGGCCCAAGGGTGCCGGTGACGTTGGACATGCCCGACACCGTGATGATCTTCACCGCATCGTCGAGTATGCGGTCCAGCTGGCTGAGATCCACCTCGTAATCCTCGGTGAGATCCAGATAGACGAGTTCGACGCCGGTATGGCGGGCAATCAGCTGCCAGGGAACGATGTTGGAGTGGTGCTCCATGATGGTGAGCAGCACCTTGTCTCCAGGCTTCAGGACGTTGAGCCCGTAGCCGTAGGCGATGATGTTCAAGGCCGAGGTCGTCCCGCGAGTGAACACCACCTCGTTCGGCGAACCGGCATTGATGAACGACGCCACCCTGGCCCTGGCTCCCTCGTAGGCATCGGTGGCCTCCACGGAGAGTGCATGGGCACCGCGATGAACGTTGGCGTTCATCGTCCGGTAGTAGTGGTCGACGGCGTCGAGCACTTGCACCGGTTTCTGGGTGGTGGCTGCCGAGTCGAGGTACACCAGGGGGTGCCCGTTCACCTCGCGGCTGAGAATGGGGAAATCGTCCCGAAGGTGGGTCAGGTCGGTCATGTGGCGGCGGCCTCCGAACGATATTGGTCGTACCCGCTTTTCTCGATGGCGTCGGCGAGCTCGGCACCACCGGTTTCGATGATACGACCGTCCAGCATCACGTGGACGGTGTCGGGGGTGATGTAGTCGAGCATTCGCTGGTAGTGGGTGATGATCACGATCCCGCGCTCGTCGTTGCGGAGCCGGTCGACACCCTCGGCAACGATCTTCAATGCATCGATGTCGAGCCCCGAGTCCGTCTCGTCGAGGATCGCCAGGTCGGGCTCGAGCACGGCCATCTGCAGGATCTCGTTGCGCTTTCGCTCCCCACCCGAAAAGCCCTCGTTGAGATAGCGGTCGGCGAACGCCGGATCCATCTCGAGATCCTTGAGTGCATCCATGACCTTGAGCCGGATCTCGAGCACGGTGAGCTCGGTCCCTGTGCGGTTGGACAGCGCGGTGCGCAGGAAGTTCACCACCGAGACCCCCGGGATCTCCTGCGGGTACTGGAAGCCGAGGAACATGCCGGCCTGACCGCGTTTCTCCGGTGTCA
The DNA here is from genome assembly GCA_022566415.1 of Acidobacteriota bacterium. Taxonomy (GTDB): domain Bacteria; phylum Actinomycetota; class Acidimicrobiia; order Spongiisociales; family UBA5794; genus JACZST01. Next base: position 6,628 of record JADFIY010000014.1, on the reverse strand, counting down.
GCTTCGTGATGTCTTCGCCCTTGTAGGTGACGGTGCCCGAGGTGACCAGGTACCCGGGGTGGCCGAGCAGCACGTTGGCCAGCGTCGACTTTCCTGAGCCGTTCGGACCCATGATGGCGAGGGTCTCTCCGGGGGCGACGGTGAGGTTGACGCCCTTGAGGATCTCGGTGCCTTCGACGGCGGCATGCAGATCGTCGACGACGAGGAGATCGATCATGGCACCGAGGTTAGAGGGGTCAGAACCCTTACCAGCCAGCTTTTCCCCTATCCGCGTAGTGCGCTGAACAGCGGCCCCAGCCGATCGGTGTCGATCTCGTCGAGCGCCTTGTACTCCTGGAGATAGAAGCGAGAAACGCCGAGGGCTGCATAGGCGGCGATGGCCTCGCCTGCCGTCTCCAGTGTGCCGCGGGGGACGTTTCGCTCGCCGAGAAACGCCTCGTATTCGTCGGCGGACAGGTCGCGTTTTGCCCCGCGCTCGGCCAGCAGGTCACGGTACTCCTGCTCGGTGTCGGCGATGATTGCCGGACCGGCGATGCTGATCTTGATGGCATCCGGGTCCCGGTCGGCTTCGACGGCGGCCTGGCGCATCACCTCGAGGCGGCGTTCCAGGGTTTCCGCGTCTGTGGCAAACATGTTGTACTCGTCGGCGAAGCGGCCGGCCATGGTGGGTGTCTTCTTCATCCCAGAGCCGCCGATGACAATGGGGATATTGGTCGGCCGGGGGAGCACGTCGGTTCCGGTGGCCAGGGCGTAGTGGCGACCGCTGAACCCTTCGCTCCCGGCAAAGGCGGCCCGGAGGTAGCTGAGCGTCTCGAAGAGGCGGGAAAACCCTTCCCTCGCCGAGTAGAGCTCGATCCCGAACGCCTCGTGCTCGTCCTCCATCCAGCCGGTGCCGACACCAAGGGTGAAGCGTCCGTGGGACATCTCATCGATGGTGGCGGCGGTCTTGGCGAGCACACCGGGATGGCGAAACGTCAACGGCGAGACCAGCACCACGAGCTCGATCCTCTCGGTCTCACGCGCCAGCCCCGCGATCGAGGTGAGGGCGTCGGTGACGTTCGCCGACTCGGATCCGTTGAGGTAGTGATCGGAGCGAGCGAAGGCTTCGAGGCCCTGTTCCTCCGACCAGCGGGCGAGCTCGCGCAAACGTTGGTACGAGCCGCCGACCTGTGGCTCGGTGAAAAGTCCCAGTTCCATGGCGCGGGAGCCTAACGACGGGTCGTGTGTCGCGAGCTACGAGAGTGATCCGGCCGCTGCCGGCGTGTGCCCGTAAGGCTCAGCCGACGGGTTCCCCGACACCTCCCGAGCACCGTGCGCCGGGTTCCGGAGCCCCCGGGCTTCCCTCGAATTCATTGACGAACTGCTCGAGGCGCGTATCGCTCGCATCGTCGAGCAACAGCTGGCTGCCCCAAGCCGTGACGATGATGGGAGCTTCCTGGCCAGGGACTGGGCTGATCAGCACCTTGTCAAGCGGGCGGCTGAAACCGCGGAGCCGATCGATGTCATCGGGGGCGAGGTTCGGGTCGTAGGTGATCCAAACCACGGCGTGTTCGAGCGAATGAACGGCGTTCTCGGACCGGATCGGGGCGTCATAGAAGCCGCAGTTCTGCCAGATCGGAGCGTGCGATCCACCGGCAGGTACCTCACCCTCGGCGTATATGTTGCCTTCGATATGCAGGGGAGCGCCAACGTCCACGGGCTCCGTGCCTTCCGGGACCCCGCGAAGGGGCGTCGAGGAAAACACGACCGCGGCGACGAGTCCGAGAACGATGACGATGCCTGCCGCGATCGCCAGCCGCTTCGGCCATGGAGACGCTTGCGCCTGGCCTTTCGGAAACGGCTTCCCCTTGGAAGCGGTCTTGTCACTCATCGTTGGTCACTCGACTTCCTCGTACCCGTCGGCTCTTTGCCCTTCATCGGCATGGCAGGGCCGCATCACCGTCGACCACGATATGCATGAAACGCAAGTAGCGGGTCCGGGGCACAACTCTGATCATCGACGAGTACGAGATTAGGTGTCGTGGGCGATGTCGGCGGCACGACAGGAGATCCGGGTTCGTCTGATCGCAGGGGCACCGTGAGAATCGCCTCGGGACGTCTCCCGAAAAGACAACCGGTTCACCGTGCCATTTTTCAACCGCTGGCGGTCGCCGAGACCGTGAGGACTCCGTCGGCGACGATCCCCAAGACTTGCACGTTCTGTTCGGACCAGGTGATGCCCTGTGCCGAGGTGAGCCCGGCGAACACATCGAGGTCGAGCCCCTTGACGATCAGTTTGTCTGCACCGGGCTGCGGTGGAAACGACTCGGCCAACGCTTCAGCGAGGTAGACGACACCGTCGGGGGTAGTGACGATGAAGCCGTTGACCAGGAGCGGCCCGGCGAGCGTGGAACGGAGCGCCTCGGTCACGGAGATGCCTGGCCCCACCCCGGACACTAGATCTCGTCCGGCAACGTCATCCCCGGCTTGCACTGCGTCGGATGCGTCCCGGTCGGGTTCGGGATCGGTGGCGCTGCAGGCGCTCGCTACCAGGAGCATTCCCAGTGCCAGGGCGCCGATGCACAGAAGCCGTTTCATTCTCGTCAACTCCTCCTGAACGAGCACCGATAGGTACCGGTCGTCTCGGCAGAAGCGGAGCCATTTTTCCCGCTCATGGCTACGACCCGCTCGGGCCACAGCTCCGCAATAGGTCTCGCCGACGAGACCGGATCGCACCCTACTTGCGGAGCCTCCTGATCGATGATCTGACGCCGGGGGTGGCCAGTGGGGTTCCAGGTTCCGAACGCTCGCAGCCGGACAACGACCGCCGACTACCAGCGGTAGGCTTTCGTTGTGGCTCCGGTACTCCTCATGCTCGCCCTGGGCGTCGTGCTCGCCATCTTCGGCGTCGGTCTGCTACTCCAGGAGCGCCGCTCGAGCGAGGTGGCCATCGTCTACGGGGTGGAAGAGGCGCTCGACTTCATCTGGGAGGGACTCGGGGACGCCACCAAGGCATCCATCGGGCGCCGAGACGTGCGCCGGATCCTCGAGTGGGAGATGCACTATTTGCAACGCCCGGACCATCGGGACGAGGAGGCGGTAGTGGGCGGACTGGATGCCGCCGCCTACGCGCAAGAGAGGTCGTATGCCCAGGGCTACGCATACGAGCCGGAGGTGATCTTCGAGGTGCTGGACCTCCAGGCCGAGTATCTGGCCGCGCTCGGTGCCGTTGGGGACCCGGTCGATGAGGAGTGAGCGGGCCCCCGCCCGGGCTATGGTCGCATCGATGCCACGACTCCCCGCCTTCGCCGAACATCGCTTCATCGGAACGCGCGACGATATGACGCTGTTCGATTGTGACGACGCCGACGAGTTCGACCGCCTCGAGGCGCGCGTGGCATCCGATGACCTGGTGGCGACCAAAGGGCTCCAATCGTTCAGCCCGGATACCGTTGCCGAGGCGAGGAACCGGGGTTTCCGTAGGTCTTGAAGCCATTCATCGACTTCCACGTCCATCCGCCGGTAAAGGAATTCATCGATGGGCCGGTGGCGCCCTTCGACGTCGGGCTCGATCCGCTCGGCATCGATGACGTGGCCGACCACTTTCGCGAACGCGAGGGCAGGGCGGTCATCCTCGGCCTGGACACCGGATCCACCACACGCCACCGGCCTTTCTCGAGCGAGGATGTCGCCGCAATCGTGGCAGCCCATCCCGAAGTCTTTGTCGGGTTCGGTTCTGTAGACCCTGCGCGCGGAGCCAAAGCCGTCGCCGGGATCCACGTCGCGGCGCGCCTGGGGCTCGCCGGGCTGGCCTTCGACCCCGTGGCGCAGGCGTTCGATCCCTCCGAGCGGTCAACGTTCATGCTGTGGGCCAACGCATCTGATCACGGGTTGATCGTGCTCTTCCACACCGGAGTAACCCGGCTCGGGCGCGGATTACCGGGAGGCGGTGGGCTTCGTCTGGCGCACGGCGATCCCCGGTGGGTCGATGTGGTCGCTTCTCTGTACCCCGACCTGCGAATCGTATTGGCACACAACGGATCTCTGTGGCGTGGAGAGGCGTTGGCTGTTGCCGCCCACAAGCCGAACGTGTGGCTCAGCCTGATCGGAACGTCCGCCGCCGAATACACCGAGCTGTTCGATGACCCCCTCTCGCCCCTCGACCCCAACCGGTGTTTGTTCGGGAGTGGCTGGGCTTTTGCCGACCTCGATGAGCAACTGGCCGGATGGAAACTGGTCGATGAGGACCTAGAGCGCCAGGTGCTGTACGACAACGCAGCCGAGCTGTTGGGGATATGAGTCGCGGAGTTTCCAGTTCCCAGGTTCCGAGTTCCCGCAGAATTTAGCGCCGCCGGGGAGACGATGGCTGTTGGCTCAAATACTCGAAAACCAGATGGCGGCGGCGGCGAGAATGGCGAGCCCGGTCGCCAGCGATGCCAGAATCAGATAGCGGGTCTGCACGGTGATGGCATCGTAGGACGGGGGAGTCAGCAATTCGCGCTCGGCTATTCTTGCCATGTCGCTTCTTGGAGGTCCGTTGCACGACGTCGTCATTATCGGTGGGGGCCCAGGAGGGTATGCGGCAGCCCTCTATGCGTACAACTTCGGGCTGTCCGTTGCTCTGATTGAGAAGGACACGGTTGGCGGAACCTGCCTGGTGCGCGGCTGCATCCCGGCAAAAACATGGCTCGAGACCGCAGAGATCTATCAGACAGTCGCTAATGCGGAAACGTTCGGGGTTCTCGCCGGTGACCCAAAGCTCGATTGGCAAGCGGCGTTACGAAGAAAGAACGACATCGTCGATCGCTTGGTGAAGGGACTGACCGGGCTGATGAAGACCCGCGGAACTGACATCATCGACGGTTACGGCCGTATTGCCGACGGGCAGGTCGAGGTCACTGCCCCGGATGGCACCACCAGCGTCGTTGAGGCCAGCAACATCGTCATTGCCACCGGATCAGTGCCTGGAACGATCCCAGGGTATGCCATCGACGGCGATCGGATCGTCACCAGCGATGATGCGCTTGACTGGGAGGACCAGCCACGTCGCGTCGCAATCATCGGCGCTGGTGCCATCGGCGTCGAATTCGCCTCGTTCCTTGCCGACGTCGGCACCGAGGTCCATCTGTTCGAGATGGAGGACCAGGTACTCCCGGGCATGGAGCCCGAAGCGGCCAAGGCATTGACCAGGGAGCTGAAACGCAAGGGAGTGAGCATCTACACGGCTACCGCCGTCGAAGCCGCTGAGATCTCCGGGTCTACGGTAACCGTGCCTTTCGGCGACCGAGGGGTTGAGGTCGACGTTGTCCTTGTTGCCGTTGGCCGCAGCCCAGTCACATCTGATATCGGCTTGGAAGCCGCCGGCATCGAGCTCGACGGTGCCTTCATCGCCGTCGATCGGACCACGATGCAGACGGCGAGCCATCGCATCTACGCCGTCGGCGACATCGTGCACGACACGCCGCAACTGGCCCATGTCGGCTTCGCCGAGGGCATCGCTGCGGTCACTCACATCGCCACCGGAGCCACCGATGCCATCAATTACCGGGCGATTCCGATGATCGTGTACACACACCCCGAGGTCGCATCGGTTGGGCTCACCGAGGCGGAGGCGATTGAGCTGGGATACGAGGTGGAAACGACCAACCATGGGCTGCGAGGCCTTGGTCGCGCCATCATCCACGACGAGACCGGCGGTACGGTCAAGATCGTTGCCGAGAAGGACGGTCCCGTGCTGGGAGCCACCGTTGTCGATCCGGTGGCAGGTGAGATCATCCACGAACTGATGTATATCGTTGGATGGGAGGCCATGCCCGCCGAGGCGGCCGCGTACATCCATGCACACCCGACCGTTTCAGAAGCGATCGGGGAGACCCTGTTGGCGTCGGCCGGACGTCCGCTGCATTGACACACGAAGGAGACGACTACCGATGGCTGTGACGATCACCATGCCCCAACTCGGAGAGACGGTCACCGAGGGCACCATCCTCTCTTGGGCGAAGCAGGTGGGAGACACCATCGCCGAGGATGAGGTGCTGGTCGAGATCTCGACCGACAAGGTTGACACCGAGATGCCCTCGCCGGCTTCCGGGGTCATCGAGCAGATTCTGGTTGAGGAAGGCGAGACGGTGACCGTGGGGACCGAGATTGCAATCATCGCCGACGCCGCCGACGCCGCCGACGCCGCAGACGGAGCAGCGGAGCCGGCCGATGAGCAACCCGTTGCCGCCCAGGGCCCGACCGGCGGCGCTGCGGTCTGGTCACAGCAAGGACCGACCGGGACCGAGCGCCCGGCGCCCGAGCCGGTGACCGACGGTGACACCGCGCTGCCGGCGGCCGCAGCAGTAGCAACAGCCGCCGCAGCGTCACCGGTGGCCGACGCCGGCGATGACTCCCGGCGCGGGGTCCTCTCTCCGGTTGTACGCAAGCTTGCCGCCGAGGGCGGGGTTGATCTCGATCAGGTCGTCGGTACCGGTTCCGGTGGACGGATCACCCGCAAGGACGTGGAGGCCGTTGTCGCCGCCGGCGAGGCTGCTGTGGAGGCGCCGGTTCCCGTCGCGGTGGAGGACGGCCAGGCTACCAAGGTCATCGTCGAGGAGCCCGAGCCGGTGGTCGCCGTCGCCGTCGAGACCCAGCCTGCGGGGGAACC
>JADFIY010000150.1 GCA_022566415.1 Acidobacteriota bacterium | reverse complement strand
CTTTGTAAAAGGACTGGTCAGATGAACATGAGCAAAGAATCCAACCGGATAATAATATTCGACACCACCATGCGCGACGGCGAACAGTCGCCGGGCGCGTCGATGAACCTGAGTGAAAAATTACGCATCGCCGAACTTCTGGAAGAGTTGGGCGTCGATGTCATGGAGGCCGGGTTTCCGATCGCGTCCGACGGCGATTTCGAAGCCGTCAACGAGATCGCCAAGGTGATCGAGAATGTCGTCGTTTGCGGGCTCGCGCGCGCCTCGCGCGGCGATATCGAGCGTTGCGCCGAAGCCGTCAAACCGGCCCGGCGGGCGCGCATCCACACCTTCATTTCGACCTCGCCGCTGCATATGAAATACAAGCTCCAGATGGAGCCCGACGATGTCCACGCGGCGGTCATCGACAGTGTCTCCCATGCGCGAAAGTTTACCGACGACGTCGAATGGTCGTGCGAGGATGCTTCGCGCTCCGAGCATGATTTTTTGTGCCGCTGTGTTGAATCCGCCATCGACGCCGGCGCCACCACCATTAATGTTCCCGATACCGTCGGTTATGCGCTGCCTTTCGAGTTCGGCGCGTTGATCGAAATGCTGTTCAACCGCGTACCCAATATCGACAAGGCGGTGATCTCGGTTCATTGCCACGACGATTTGGGTCTGGCGGTCGCCAATTCCCTCATCGCCATCGGCGCCGGCGCCCGCCAGGTCGAATGCACCATCAACGGTCTCGGCGAGCGTGCCGGAAACGCGGCCTTGGAGGAACTCGTCATGGCGGTCAAAACGCGTCAGGATTCGATGCCCTTCAGCACCGGCATCAAGACCGAAAACATCATCAAAACCTCGCGTCTGGTCTCCACGGTCACGGGCTTCACGGTGCAGCCCAACAAAGCCATCGTCGGCGCCAACGCGTTTGCCCACGAAGCCGGTATTCATCAAGACGGGATTCTCAAACACGCCGGCACCTACGAGATCATGACGCCCGAATCCGTCGGTCTGGTGGAATCGAAACTGGTTCTCGGCAAACATTCCGGCCGCCATGCGTTCAAGGTGAAACTGAAGGAATTGGGTTACGATTTGGGCGATAATGCCATCGCCGAGGCGTTCAAGCGGTTCAAGAACCTGGCCGACCTTAAAAAAGACCTGTTCGATGAAGATCTCATAGCGTTGGTCGACGACACCGTCGTCCGCGTCAACAATCGCATCCGCCTGATTTCGCTCGAGGTTTTGTGCGGCACCAAACACCAGCCGCCAACCGCCGCCGTCGAACTCGAAATCGACGGCGAGATCAAATCGTGCGACGCTAACGGCGACGGCCCGGTGGACGCCATATTCAACGGCATCGTCAAATTGCTGCCGCACGAGGCCAAACTCATGCTCTATCAAGTGCACGCCGTGACCCACGGGACCGACGCCCAGGCCGAAGTAACGGTCAGGCTGGAGGAGAACGGCAAGACCGTCAACGGGCAGGGCGCCGACACCGACACCATGGTGGCCTCGGCCAGGGCGTACCTCAACGCGCTCAACAAGCTGCTTGTGAAACGGGAGAATTCCGCCCCGGCCGCGCTTTCGGCCCGGGCGGCGGGATGACGATGGACGAAATTGCCGCGCCCGCGCCGGGGAAGTTCCGGGGCGTGGGCGCGGCGTAATTTGAACGTGTTGCAACTGTCGGGAAATTAAATGCTGTCAAAAATGTTCGGGTTCTTCTCCGCCGACATGGCGATCGATTTGGGAACCGCCAATACCCTGGTCTATGTGAAGGGCAAGAATATCGTCCTCAACGAGCCTTCGGTGGTCGCCATCGACACCCACGACAACCGCCCGCTCGAAGTAGGGATGGCCGCCAAGCGAATGATCGGGCGGACCCCATCGCACATTCAGGCGATTCGGCCGCTGCGAGACGGTGTGATCGCCGACTTCGACATCACAGAGAAGATGCTTCGCTATTTCATCGACAAGGTTCATACGGGGCGTTTTGCCGCCCGCCCACGGATCGTGATCTGCGTGCCCTCGGGCATTACCGCCGTCGAGCGCCGCGCCGTCGAAGAGGCCGCATACCACGCAGGAGCCCGCAAGACGTACACCATCGAGGAGCCGATGGCGGCTGCAATCGGCGTGGGCCTACCGGTGCACGAGCCGACGGGGTCCATGGTCGTCGATATCGGGGGTGGCACAACCGAAGTTGCGGTGATCTCGCTCGGAGGGATCGTGGTTTCGCGAAGCATCAGGATCGGTGGCGACGAGATGGACGACTCGATCATCGATTGGGTCAAGAAAGAGTACAGCCTGATGCTCGGCGAGCGGACCGCCGAACAGGTGAAGCTGGCCATCGGTTCGGCCTGGCCTTATCCGAACGAACCGGCGGCGGAACTGCGGGGCAGAGACCTGGTGTCGGGACTGCCGAAGACGATCGTGCTGTCCAGCCAGGACATCAGGGAAGCCATGGAGGAGCCGGTAGCGGCCGTCATCGATGCCATCAAATACACCCTGGACAAGACACCCCCGGAGCTTGCCGCAGACATCATGGAGCGCGGAATCATCCTGACAGGCGGCGGAGCGTTGCTCCGGGGCCTCGACCATCGACTGGTCCACGAGACCGGGATGCCGATCGTGACCGCGGATCGGCCATTGCAGAGCGTTGTGATTGGTTCGGGTGCAGTGCTGGAGGAGTTCGACGTGCTCGGCAGCGTGCTCCACTCCACCAGCCGCTCGTGACGTGAACACGCCCATCGGCTGATGTTCCCCACGGGAAGAAGGTTCGATCGCGTCACGGCGCTCTTCATGTCCCTGCTTGCGGCCGGATTCGTGATCGCGACCTTCGACGTGAGGACGGCGGAGACCGGGATTGCCGACACGATGCGGGGCGGGGCGGCGACCTTGCTGGCGCCGATCCAACGCGGTGCCGACCTCGTGATCTCTCCTGTTGTTTCCTTCTTCGATGGCATTTCGAACCTGGCGGGGCTCTCCGATGAGAACCTACGGCTGCAGGAACAAGTGCGGGGGCTCGAGCTCCGCCTCCGCGAGACCTCGGCGTTGGAGCGCAAGGTCGAGGAACTAGAGGCGATCAACGACCTGGCGCCACCGCTCGAGCTCGCCTCGGTGTCGGCGCGGGTGTACTCGTCCGGGGCGTCGTCGTTCGACCACGTCAAGTACATCTTGAAGGGGATAGACGACGGAATTGCCATAGGACAGGCGGTGATCGACGAGCGGGGACTGATAGGGCGGGTCGACGCGGTGACCGCGTCAACCGCACGCGTCAGGCTCCTCACCGACCCTGTGGTCTCTGTGGGCGTTCGCGTTCAGCAGACCAACGAAACCGGTGTGGTCACCGGCCTTGGGACCGCAACGCTGCGTCTCGACATGTTCGATGCCACCACACCGGTCACCCGCGGTTCGGTCGTGGTCACCGATGGAAGTCGGTTCCCGCCTGGGATCGTCGTCGGCTACGTGACGGAGTCTGCAGATGCTGAGGTGAACTTCGTGCTGCAGACCGGCGTGGAGACCGCTGCGAGGTTCTCCAAAATCGACTACGTCAAGGTGATCGTCGGGTGGTCGCCCCTGGATGCGGAGGTCGAGTTGGAGCCGACGTTGATCGAGCCGCCGAGCTTCGTCAATCCGGCGGGGGACCCGCAATGAGGAGGCACAAGAACACCCTGATCGCGCTTGGGCTCGTGCTCATCGCCATCGTCCTGCAGACCACGTTGTTCAACCAGGTACGCCCCTTTGCCATCGCCCCGGCGCTCGTCCTGCTGACCGTGATCGCATGCGCTCGCTACCTGGAACCCGAGGCGGCGCTCATGGTCGGCTTCACCGCCGGCATCGTCTCAGATCTGGTCGGGGGGTCGTCGCTCGGACTGTGGGCGATCACGATGACGGTGGTGGCGTTCGCCACCGTCAAGCTTCGCCACTACGAGGTTGGGGGGGTGCTGGTCGTAGCAGCCGGGATCTTTGGGCTCACCTTCGCCGGGCAGCTGCTGTACGCAATCGTTGGAACACTATTCGGTCAGGGAACCATCAGTCGCCCCGACCTGTGGAAGCAGCTCCTGTTTCCGGCATTGTGGAACGTGGTGCTGGCCGCCCCGATCTTCTGGGTTTCCACGCTGACGATGCGACGTGATGAACGGCGGTGGGCGCTGTGAGCGGAACCTGGCGGGTTGTGACGGTGGGAGTGATCCTCGCTGCCATGCTCGCCCTGCTTGGTTTGCGGCTGTGGGCGGTGCAGGTCACCGGTGCGGAGGAGTACCAGGCACGAGCCGAATTCAACCAGGTCCGTGTGGTGAACACGCCGGCGCCTCGTGGCGACGTGTTCGATCGCAACGGTGTGCTTCTGGCCGGGACCCGGCCTTCCCTTGCTGTTGTCGTAGACATGGCCTTGGTCACCGACGAGACCATCGACCTGCTGTCACGCAACCTCGCCGCCTTTCTCGATGAGCCGGCGAGCTCACTCTTGGAGACCTTCGCCAACGCCAACAGCGGTGCACAGCTGATACTCGCCATGGATCTGTCGGAGGAGCGAGCGCTGCTCCTGCTCGAGCGTCGTGAGGACTTCCCGGGCGTTGCTGTGATCCCGCAGCCGGTGCGCGAATATCCGGGCGGCGACCTTGCTGCTCACGTCCTCGGCTACATCGGCCGCCCTTCAGCCGAAGACTTGGAGCGACCGGGCGTCCGTGGCAACGATGTGGTTGGGAAGGCCGGTGTGGAGCGGTTCTATGACGACGAGCTCCGGGGAACGGAAGGACTCGTCAAGTACCGCGTCGACGCCGACCGCACCATACTCAGCAAGACGGGCGAGAAGGCCCCTCAGCCTGGGAACAACCTCCATCTCACTCTCGATGCGGCGGTGCAGGCTCAGCTTCAGGCGTCGCTGCGGGAGGGCCTGGAGTTGGCGAGACGCCTGGAGATGGAGGAACGGGTCGACGCCCTCGCCGCGGTGGGTAGCGACGCCAGGATGGCGCTGGCTCGGCAAGAGGCCATCACCGCGATCAGAGAGGCTGTCGCTCGCATCGCCGAGACGGCTGGGATCACCGACGAGGACGAACGGGAAGAGGCGGAGGCGGCGGCGCTCCTCGAGCGGGAGTCGCTTCCCGATCCCGACGAGCTTGGCGAAGGTGACGTGCTCAAGGCCTTGTACGACGGTCTGCCGGTCGATTCAGCCGGCGTCTGTGTGCCGGCGCAGCGTGTTGTCCTCGGCGTCGACCAACGCTCCAGGCTGAGCGGGACCGTCGAACGGTCGATACGGCTGATCAGCGTCACCGAATCGCGCGATACGAAGAGCGCGGTGGTCGTCGTCGCCGGCGAGCGTTTTGTCGTCGCAGAAAGAGACCTGTTTGCGACGACGCTGCGGACGACGACCATCGACCAGGACCGCATCGTCCTCACCCACTCGGATAAGTGGTGCCCGGTCCGATCGGTTGGGGTGGTTGAGGACCCGAGGGACGGATCCATCATCGCCATGGGGTCGTATCCCAGCTTTGACCCAACGGCGTTCGTCAGCGGCCTGACGTCGGAGGAATGGGAGCTGCTCGGCACCGCAAACGCTTTCACCAACTTCGCCGTCCAGGGCCTGTACTCGCCGGCATCCACCTTCAAGGTGGTCGCCTACATGCTGGCGATCGAAGAGGGGATCTACCCGCTCGACCGGCCGATCGCAGACCGCGTGCTCGGCGCCGAGCAGCCGGGAGGGGACGTCGCCTTTGGCGAGGAGCAGGCAGTCGACGAGTTACAACCGCTCACCTCCGACACCGACGCTTATAACTGCACAGGAAGCCTCCGCTTTAACTTCAACGACGGATCGTCCCAGGTGTATCGCGACTGGAAGCGCGGCGGTCATGGGCCACTGGATCTCCATGGTGCGTTGCAGGCCTCCTGCGACCTGTATTTCTGGGAGATCGCGCTGCGGGTGTGGAACGAGCGCTCAGACGACGACGGCATCAACAACGAGAACCTGTGGCAGGAATGGGCCCGTGCCTTCGGCTTCGGTGAGGCGACGGGGGTCGATCTCCCGTTCGAGAAACAAGGTCTGATCCCCGATCGGGCGTGGTTTCGCGAGGAGCAGCGTGCCGGCACCGGCCGGGTGCGAGCCACTGGGCCATGGGTTGGTGGTGACCTGATGAACGCGGTCGTTGGCCAGGGAACCGTACTGGTTACGCCGCTCCAGCTCGCCAACGGGTTTTCCACCATGGTCAACGGCGGCACCCTGTGGGAGCCGCGGGTGGTTGACCGGATCACCGACCAGGACGGAACGGTGCTGTATCCGACAGACCCGGTTGCCCTGGCGAGCGTGGAGTTGTCGGCGGCGTCGGTGACCCTCTTCCGGCGTGACCTCCAGCAGGTGGTGAACGGACCGCTCGGAACGGCAAGGAGGGCCTTCGAGAGCTTCGGCGACGGGGTCGAGGACGTCGGAGGGAAGACCGGCACCGCAGAGGTCATCAAGGCAGAGGCCGAGGTCGACCAGGTCGATACCG
>JADFIY010000149.1 GCA_022566415.1 Acidobacteriota bacterium | reverse complement strand
AGCCCGCTCGCTGCCCGGCACAACCCGCTCTCTGGCCCTGTCGTGGACGGTCGACGTCATCCAGATCATCCAGGTCGGGCTCGGCGTCCTCATCATCGGCGCCATTCTGTGGGGTTTGGTGGCCCAGCGCCGCGGCGGGGGCGAAGAACAGCGAACAAAGGAACGGCCGCGCCGAAAGTCGCCGCTTGGGGTGCTGATCGTGATCGCCGCCATCGCCTTGCTCATTTTCGTGATCCCGCGCCGTGGGCCGTCGGTTGTCGAAGAGTCACCCTCGGCTCTCAACTTCTCGCAGGTCGACTTCCTCCCCATCGAAGACGTTGGCGCGGCATGGCCGCTGCTCGTCCTCATCACCGGAGTGGCGGTGGCGGTGTTGGCCATACGCATGCTCACCCAGCCGGAAGAGGAGATAGACGAGGAGAAGGCCCACCCGGGGGAGCTCCTTGCCGATACCCTCACCGACGCTCTGGACGAGTTGTCCTGGTCCGACGACCCGAGATCGGTGATCATCAGGGCCTACCGCACCATCGAAGCCGCTCTAGGAAGAGCGGGGCTGCCCCGCCGGCACAGCGAGGCCCCGCGCGAGTACCTGCACCGGGTCTTGACCGGAGCCCACGTCCAGCAGGACTCGATCACCAGGCTCACCACGCTCTTCGAATTGGCAAGGTACAGCGACCACGTCATGGATGCCGTCGACCGACGAGAAGCGATCGAGGCCATGGAATCGGTTCGCTCAGAACTGGGCGCATCGATGCCATGAAACGCCTCGCCTGGCTCACCGCGCTGGCGACGGTGGCTACGGTGGCCGTGCTCGCACTCGCCGATGGCATCGTCGAGATCGTGGGCTACGAGCTGATCGTCGCCGGCCTGGTAGCGGCCGGTTTCATGGCGGTTGGTCCGCTGCGGCCGGCGCGGATCGTCGAGCGCACGCCGATCACGATCTCGCCCGCATCGAAAAACCATCCTCCGCAGCTGCAACGGCTGGAGTGGTTGGTGGAGTTCGGGACGACGGCCTCTGCCGACGCCGAGCTTCGCCTCATCCCAGAGCTCCGCGGCCTCGCCGCAGCGCGGCTCGAGGAACGGCATGGCGTTGACCTCAATACCGACCCGGAGACAGCAGCCGCTCTGTTGGGTACCGGGGCGTGGGCCTATCTGGATCCGCAGCGCCCGCGCCGGTTTGGCCGCAGCGCACTGTCTCCACAACAACTGGAGACGATCGTCTCCGCAATCGAGGATCTGTGACACTGCGGCCCCGACCGACGCTACTTAGGATGCCTGGATGGTGACGGCGGACGAGCGCATCACGATCGACGAGGCGGCCGACGCCGCCAAGTCGATCCTGAGCGAGGTGGGGCGCGCCGTGGTCGGTAAGGACGACGCCCTCGAGCTGCTGTTGATGGCGCTACTTGCCGACGGCCACGTCCTGATCGAGGACTTCCCGGGCTTGGCGAAAACGTTGATGGCCCGTTCCTTCGCGGTAGCGACCGGTCTCGATTTCGCCAGGGTGCAGTTCACCCCCGATCAGCTGCCGATGGACATCACCGGTGCCGCAATTCTCGACCCTGCCGGCGGCGATTTCGTATTCCGACCAGGGCCGATTTTCACCAATTTGCTCCTCGCCGACGAGATCAACCGGGCCCCGGCTAAGACCCAGGCCGCGTTGCTCGAAGCGATGCAGGAGCGTCAGGTCACCATCGATGGAGTCTCCCACCCTGTTCCGCGACCGTTCCTCGTAGTCGCCACCCAGAACCCCATCGAGTTCGAGGGCACCTATCCGCTGCCGGAAGCCCAGCTCGACCGGTTCCTTATTCGCATCGGGGTCGGCTACCCGTCGTCGGAGGCAGAGTGGGAGATCATCCGCGACCGGGCCGAGCGCGGCACCGACGAAGTGGAGCTCAGCTCGGTGATCGGCTCCGGGCGCCTTCGCGCCATGCAAGAAGCGGTCGAACGAGTCCATGTGGAGGAGGATGTCGGCCGCTACATCGTTTCCCTCGTCGGCGCGACCCGCTCCCACAGTCAGGTCCTCGTCGGTGCCAGCCCGCGGGGATCGCTGGCGATCATGAAGATGGCCAGGGCGAGGGCGCTGCTCGCCGGTCTCGACTTCGTGACGCCCGATGATGCGAAAGCGGTCGCCGTGCCCGCGTTGTCGCATCGACTCATCCTGCGGCCAGAGGCTTGGGTGCGGGATATCACCAGCACCCAGGTGGTGGAGGAACTCCTGGACACCGTGCCCACCCCACCGACGGCACCGCAACATTGACGTCGAAACCGACGGCCCGGGCGTTCCTGTTTGCGACGATTGGGTTCATCGGGGTTGCCGCCGGAGCCGCACTGAGCAGCCCGGAACTGGTTGCGATAGGTGCGCCGTTCCTTGTGCTCCTCACCGTCGGCCTCGCCGCCCAACGTCCGAGCGGCCTGGTCGCCACCACAGACGTGCGCGAGATTCGAAGCATGGAGGGCGAACGCGTTGCTTTGCCTCTGACCGTGCGGGCACCAGGACGGGTGCCGCGCACCGAAATCCAGCTCAACCTTCCTCCCGCGCTGACTATCGCCGAGGTCGCCCCGCCGTCGATCTCGCTCGGGGACGACACCATCGGCATCTCGGTGGACGGGCAAGTCGAGGTAGCAGCCGATCTGGCCTGCCTCCGATGGGGCGCCTACAACCTCGACTCGATCACCCTGTTCACCATGGGGAATCTAGGTCTCTCCTTCGAGCAGGTCCGTGTCAAAGATGCATTGGTGATCAAAGTGTTCCCGCAGGACGAAACCGTCCGTCGTCTACTCAAACCGATCGAGACCCAGCTCGCCTACGGCGATCTCGTAGCTCGACAGCGCGGGCGAGGGATCGAATACGCCGACCTCCGTGAAATGCAGGCCGGGGACGACCTGCGCCACGTCAACTGGCGGGCCAGCGCCCGAAGCACCGGGATGTGGGTCAACGACCGTCACCCGGAACGCAATAGTGACGTCGTCCTCTTCATCGACACCCTCCCCGAGGCACGCCGCGGCGTAGAGCCCACCCTCGACCTGTGTGTCCGTGCTATAGCCGGGCTGGCCAAAATGCATCTGCGGCGGCACGATCGGGTGGGGTTGATCACGTTTGGCGAACCGGTGCGCTGGGTCCAGCCGGGGATGGGTGGACGGCAGCGGTATCGGATCCTGGACACGCTGATGGCGGCACGGCTGAGCCGGCATCTGTATTGGAGGGGTATCTCGGCGATCCCGCGCCAGTCCCTGCCCTCCAAGGCACTCATCGTGGCAGTCACGCCACTGCTCGACGACCGCATCATCGCCGCCGTCGCCGACCTCCACGGACGAGGCCTCGACGTCGCCGTGATCGAGATTCCTGCCGAGCACTTTCTCGACGCCCCCAAAGACGAAACCGACGCCATCGCACGCCGGATATGGGAGCTACACCGCGAGACGATCCGACGCCGGTTCTCCCGTCACGGGGTGCCGATAGCGGTATGGAGCCCCGACGAACCATTCGAACGCGCTCTCATGGAGGTGGAGGCATACAGACGACACATGACTCGCGCTCGGGTGTGATCCTCGCCGTTGCCTCGCTGGCGGTGGCAGGCGTGCTGGTCATGCTGCCGGCCTTCGCCGCCGGGGAAGCGGCGCCCATCGCGCTCGGTGCCGGGATCATCGCGGTCGCCTTCACCGCTTGGGCACTGACGAGCGGGGCGACCCCGCCGCTGCTCATCGCGGTGTTGCTGCTGTTCGCCGAACTCGCCGGCTCCATCGTGTTCGGCAGCGCCC
This sequence comes from Acidobacteriota bacterium, assembly GCA_022566415.1. Taxonomy (GTDB): domain Bacteria; phylum Actinomycetota; class Acidimicrobiia; order Spongiisociales; family UBA5794; genus JACZST01. The sequence continues at coordinate 2,734 of JADFIY010000149.1, read as the reverse complement.
GCCTCGCCATGGTGCCGATCGGAGCGGCAGGTCTCTATTTGCTCGTCGACTTGTCCATCCGTTCAATGGAGATACAGGGCCGCCACCCGGGATGGCGGGACCTTCGTCGGTCGGATGCCCTGCGTACTACCGGCATAGCGGCCCTCGTTGGGTCGATGGCTTTGCTGGTGTCGGTCATAGCTACCGGAATCGATGTCCCCGGAGGAATCTTCATGCATGGCGTCGGCATTGCTGCTGCGGCAGCAGTGATCGGTGTGATCTGGCTCCTGGTCGGCCGGGACAACCCGTCCGCGGAATAGGAGCACCCACTCCGACGCTGATGCCGTCATGGATATATCGATCGAACAAGCACTCAACCAGGGCGGTATCGCCGACATCACAACGACGGGCCGCAACAGCGGTCAGCCGCGGCGAATCGAGATCGTCTTCCACAGTCTCGACGGCGAGCACTACATCACCGGCAGCCCGGGGCGGAAACGGGACTGGCTGGCCAATCTGGGCACTAACCCGGAGTTCACCCTCCATCTCAAGCGAGGCGTCCAAGCCGACGTCCCGGCGACCGCCGAAGTGTTGACGGACCCGGATGACCGCGAGACGGCGCTGCGTCGGATCCTTTTGGAAAGTTGGGACAACCCTCCCGAGAAGGTCGATCACATCATCGGCCGTTGGGTGGCCAGTGCCCCACTGATTCGGTTCGGGGTCAATAGCTGAGTAGGCGTCCGTTTCACATGGGGTTCGGTTCTCCCCCCGTTTGGAGGAGAACCGCCGCAGGAGGGGAGGGGGACTCAATCTCTGTCCCCCACAGGCCTCATAGCCCCCTCCGTCAGCCGACCGATGGTCGGCTGCCACCTCCCCCAAGAGGGGAGGAGACGAACGGCGCCAATGGCCCCCTTCCATTGGGGATTGACACCGCTCATGCTGGTGCCATGCATCGCCCACGGCATAGTCGACTCGCTGCGCGCCGAGCGCGAATGCTTCGCAACGAGTTGACCATCTCCGAAGCCTGCCTCTGGAGTGGGATCAAGAACGGGGCCACCGGAGCTCGGTTCAGGCGACAGGTCCCGATCGGTGTCTGGATCGTCGACTTCGCCTCTTTCGAGCCAAAGCTGGTGGTCGAAGTCGACGACGCATCTCACCATTGGCGCGACGAGACCGACCGAACCGATCACCTCGAGTCACTCGGGTACGCGATTCTGCGCTTCGACAACGAGGACATCGCTATCGACGTCGATCTGGTGATCGGTACCGTTGAGCATTGGGTCAAGACCTTGCGCACGACTGGATCGCCGCCCGACTAGTGCCCCACCCCCTCACACCCCCACCCCGGCGGGAAGCCCCCCACCCCTCCCTACGGTTGGGACCCCACCCAAGAGGGGGAGAAACAGAACCCCCCATCTCCTCCCCTCTAGGGGGAGGTGGCACCGGCGAAGCCGGTGACGGAGGGGGCTTTCCTCAAAACCGAAGCCCCTACCCGACCCTCCGGGCGGTACTTCGCCCCACAGGAAGAAACGAGCTCAGCGGCAGGTAACCTTCGATCGATGTTTCGTCGCATCCTCGGTCCGGTCGCCGCATTCGCGCTCGTGCTCGCCGCCTGCGCCCAGGCCGAGGAGGTCCCCACAAGGCAACACCTCCAGGCTCTCCACACTGCCGAAGATGGGGAAACGATGCGTTACCTGGTGTGGCTCCCCGAGGGCTACGGCGACGACCGCGACCGGGAGTACCCGCTCATCGTCTTTCTCCACGGGTCGGGTGATCCGGATTACAACTCGGAGTTCGTGGTCAGCTTCGGGCTCCCGGCCGTCCTCGAGCTCGGTGAGGAGCCTGAGGGTTTCGATTTCGTAGTCGTGTCGCCACAGGCTGCAGGCAACACGGCCTGGTGGAGCAAGGGCCAGATGGAGCTCGTCGATGACGTCGTCCAGGAGGCGGCTGCTGGTGAAGGGCTTGAGCTTGAAATACCGGGTCTGATTCTCGACGAATCGGGCGTGGGTGTAGCGGGTAAGCTCGTCGTTACGTAGTACCCAGACCTCGTCGTTAATTGCGTGTGCGGCCGCCAGGGAGCCCAGGCGGGCGCGCTTGGCGGTGGGCAGGTCATACTGGTCGCCGCCAAGATTCGTCACGCCGCCGATGGTGAAGACCTCTTCATTTATGATGATCAGGAGCGTATCGTCGTCCTGTTCCTCGGCGCTCTGCGGGGTGAGTTTGTCGGAGTCGAAATTATCGGAGTCGAGGGTGATTTTCACCGTGGGGTCGGTGGCCCCGGATGTCAGGGCCACGCGCAGAATGCCCCGCACGGCCCATGTGAATTGAGATAGGAACAGGTCGTAGGTACTGTCGTCAGCCGAATAAAGGACCTGGAAGCCGACGACGTCCTCGCCGGTCAGAGCGCCGAAGGGGGCGGGATGAGCCGACGGCGGCCGCTTGGCCGGCAACCCGATTTCGATCTTGCCGCCGTTGAGCAGAGGCAGCTCGAACACCCGCGCTTTCTGGATGATCGTAGGCTCGGTGATCCCGATGTCCGGCCGGGCGTCCTTGGGCGGCGCGTAAGGTTGGGCGAACAGGCCGCGCTCATTCACGATGTCGAGCACGACCTCGCGGCCGTCAAAGCCGTCCGTCCGCTTTGTTATGCGGAAGACCTGGTCCAGTTGGAAAGGCTCGTAGTCGAGCTGGAAGAGATCGCCGGGCGCCAGCGGCGCGCCGCCGGACGAGACGACCTTCTCGCGCCGGAACTTCAGGC
>JADFIY010000148.1 GCA_022566415.1 Acidobacteriota bacterium | reverse complement strand
TCGAGGCCAGGACGCCCGGCTGACGCCCGTCCACGTCTACCCTTCGCCCATGGCGGTCCCATCGTTGCAAACGAGAGATGCGCTTCTGGAGGCGGCGAAGCACCTGTTCGCTGAGTTCGGATATGCCAGGACCTCGCACGCCGACATCTCTGCCGAGGCCAAGATCGGACGCACCACGTTTTACGAGCACTTCGCCTCCAAAGAGGATCTGCTCGTCCAGCTGGTCGAACGCGACCTGCCGGCCCTGATCGACGAGATCCTGGACTCCGTCGCCTCCGATCTCCCCCCCGATGTCCGGATGCGCGAGCTCACCATTCGCTTTGTCGAGTTCGTCGGAACCGACCACCTCGGCCTCATCCTCCACACCGAGGTGCCGCGGCTGTCGCTCGATTCTCAGGTTTCCATCGCCGCCACCCACCGCAGGTTGTCGAGCGAGATCATGGAGATCTACCGGGAAGGGATCGATGCCGGCGTCTTCGTCGATCTCGATCCGAGGCTCGCCGGTCGGCTCATCCAGGAGACGATGATGTGTGGCGGAAAAGTCGTCATGGAGTTCGAAGATCCCAAACAACATGTGCACCCCATCGCCGAAGCGACTGCTGGTTTCCTAGTCGGTGGGCTGGGTCGATAGCCTCAACGACGATGAGGATCAACGTCGTCACCATCTTCCCCGAATACTTCGCCTCGCCGCTGGCGGCCAGCCTGGTAGGCAGGGCCCAGGTCGACGGTCTGCTCGATATCGTCCTCCACGATCTCCGCCAGCATGGCAAGGGGACCCATCGTCAGGTCGACGATGCACCGTTCGGCGGTGGAGCCGGGATGGTGATGATGATCGAGCCGCTCGCCGACGCTCTCGACCCACTGGAGTCCAGCCACCGGGTGCTGCTTGCCCCTGCAGGAAAGCCGCTCGAGCAAGGGACACTCGACCGGTGGGCGGCGCTCGATGAGCTCACCCTGGTGTGCGGCCGCTACGAGGGCATCGACGAGCGGGTGGCCGAGCACCTCATAGATGAGGAAGTCTCAATCGGCGATTACGTCCTCCTCGGTGGCGAGGTGGCCGCCCTCGCCATCATCGAGGGAGTGACCCGACTGTTGCCAGGTGTCGTTGGCAACCCGGAGTCGGTCATGAGCGAAAGCTTCCGCGACGGGCTGCTCGAAGAGCCCCATTACACCCGCCCTGCTGAGTTCCGGGGGTGGGTGGTGCCAGAGGTACTGCTGTCCGGAGACCACGGCAAGGTCGACGAGTGGCGGGCGGAACAACGGGAGAAGCGGACGAGGGAGCGTAGGCCGGATCTGATTGAAGACTGAGTTGCCAGTTCGCTCGCTGCGCTCGCTTCCAGTTCCCAGTTTCCAGGTGCCAGTTTCCAGTTCCCAGTTGCCAGTTTCCAGTTGGCCGGTGACCGGTGGCCGGTGACTGATGACTGATGACTTCGTTCCTCTTTCCGCTACCATTGCCGCTCGCTTCCCCCCTTTTGGAGGATCCCGTGAATACTCTCGATGACATCGAGGCCGCGCAGCTGCGCGACGACATCCCGGATTTCAGTCCCGGTGACACCGTTCGCGTCGACGTTCGCGTTGCCGAGGGCGGCAGGGAGCGAACGCAGGCCTTCGAGGGGGTGGTCATCGCCCGTAAGGGCGGCGGTATTCGGGAGACGTTCACCGTGCGCAAGATCAGTTTCGGTGTTGGCGTGGAGCGCATCTTCCCTGTGCACGCCCCGATCATCGACAAGATCGAGGTCCTCAGGCGCGGCGACGTGAGGCGCGCCAAGCTGTACTTCCTTCGCGATCGGGTGGGCAAGGCAACTCGCATCAAGGAAAAGCGGGACTGACCGAGCCCGGCCGCCCGCACGCCTCGCCCTCAGACGTGATGGATGCTGAATCCCTGGCCGACGGTGTTGCCCACCTCGCCGAGATCGAGCCCGCCTTCGCTGTCCTCAGGGATCGGAACGGAATACCACCGTTGTGGGAGCGAGATCCAGGGTTCGCCACCATGGTGCGGTTCATATTGGAACAGCAGGTATCGCTTGCCTCCGCTGACGCCGCGTATGCACGTCTCGATGAAGCGATAGAGGTGGTGTCGCCAGCGGCGTTCCTCACACTCGGCGACGAGCAGCTCCGCGAGATCGGTTTCTCGCGACAGAAGGCCGAGTACGCCCGCGGCCTTGCCGACGGGCTCATCGAAGGTTCGATCGCCCTCGACGGGTTCGGTGCGCAGCCGGACGATGAGGTGACCGCGGCGCTCGAGGCGATCCGCGGTGTCGGGCCCTGGACGGCGAGCTGCTATCTGCTCTTCGTGCTTCGCCGCCCCGACGCTTGGCCATCGGGCGACCGGGCACTCTACGTGTCGATGGCGAGCGTCTTCGACCTTGGTGAAGTCCCCGAACGCAAAGCAGCAGATGCCGTCGCCGCACAGTGGAGTCCGTATCGGGGGGTGGCCGCCCGGATGTTGTGGCACGACTACCTCGGCGGTGATCCGGTTCGCCCGGCCCTCCAGTAGGGTGCCCGGCGTGACCGGTCCCGACACCGACGAAACCGCGCCGGACCTTCCAGACGGCGATCAGCCCGAGATTCCAGAGAAGAAGAAGCACGCGCTTCCGTTCTGGGTTGAGCTGCCGTTGCTGGTGCTCGCCGCTCTGATGGTGGCGGTCGTTATCAAGACCTTTCTCATCCAGGCGTTCTATATCCCGTCTGCGTCGATGGAGAGCACGCTTCAACTCAACGACCGGGTGATGGTCAACAAGCTGGCCTATCAGTTCGGCGACCTACAGCGCGGCGACATCGTGGTGTTCGATGACCCGCGTGGTACTGCGCAACCGCAGGAGTCGTTGTTCGAGTCGATACGGCGAAACCTCGGAGAGTCGGTCGGGATCTCGGTGCCCCGCTCCGAGTTCATCAAACGGATCATCGGCCGTCCCGGCGAGCGCATCGAGATCCGAGACAATCAGGTCCTCATAGACGGCCAGCCGATCGATGAGCCGTATCTCAAGCCCGGATCGGCGATGGCGGATATGGATCCTCTGATCGTCCCAGAAGGCGAAATGTTCGTGATGGGGGACAATCGCAGCAGGAGCCAGGACAGCCGGGTCTTCGGGACGGTGCCCATCGACACCATTGTTGGAAAGGCGTTCGTGATCATGTGGCCGGCAGATCGATGGTCGTGGCTGTGACCAGAGGCTCGGCGAAGCCGAGCCGGGGCCTGGTGCCCTTCGTTGTACGCCGCGTTAGGCCTCGACGGCCGGGTAGCATCGCCAGCGTACTGGCACGGGAGGCATCGGCTGATGGGTGACGAGGACCTCGAGCGGTTCGAGACCGATGTCGAGTTGCAGATCTACCGCGAGTACCGCGACGTGCTCCCCATGTTCCGCTACGTCGTCGAGACCGAACGCCGCTTCTACCTGGCGAACGAGGTCGACATGACCACCAAGACTCTCAACGGAGCCGTGTTCTTCGAGCTCGAGCTCAAGGACGCCTGGGTGTGGGACATGTACCGGCCAGCCCGGTTCGTCAAGCGGGTCAGGGTGACCACCTTCCGCGACGTCAACATCGAAGAGGTCGACGTCCCGTCCGATCTGAGCTGAGAGTCGCTCGCTGCGCTCGCTCCAGTTCCCAGTTCCCGGTTCGCTCGCTGCGCTCGTTTCCAGTGGTCAGTCATCAGTCGTCAGAAACACAACTCTCGTACGCGACTCGCATCGACACTGCTGGGAAATGGGAACTCGGACTTGCGACTTGCGACTCGGGAACTGGCCACTGGCAACTGGGAACTGGCAACTTGGAGCTGGTAACTGACTACTTTTCCTTCTCATGGGGCTCAACCCGTTTCGCGACCATGACCGCACGACGTTCGACGTCGTCGTTGTCGCGCTTTTCGTCATCATCACAGCCGTGGTCGTCGGGTGGGCTTTTCTCGGATGACGTTTGGTCCCGAGCTCGTTGAGCCGGTCCAGCCGTACCAGGCACGTAACACCTATCTGTGCCCCGGGTGTGAACAGAGGATCGAATCGGGAACCGGTCACCTCGTCGTCGTCCCCGAGGAGGACCCCGATCTGCGTCGCCACTGGCACCATGGCTGTTGGTACAAGGAGCTACGCCGTCGCGGTGTCCTACCCAACGTCGGATAACCACCGCACCCTTGCCCCTGACGCGTCCAAGACGACCGTGATCAGATCGACGCGGGTTGCCCCTACCGCACCGGCAGCCCGGCGCACGCGCTGTTCCTTGAGGTGATCGAAGTTCTCCTCTGGTCGGTCCTGTTCGTGTCGGGCGGTCTTCACCTCAACGGCGACCCGCCGCCCGTCCACCGAAACCAGCAGATCGATCTCGTCGCGCCCAACCCGAACGTTCCGGTCGACCACAACCACACCTCTTCGCTCGAGGAAGGCGGCGGCGATGTCCTCGCCAATTTTGCCAAGTGCCATGCGACCGGTTTCCACCCGAACATCCTCCCAGCCCACAGTGACACGAACTCGCGTCTTGCGTCTTGCGACTTGCGACTTGTAGCTTCTCGCCCATGGGTTTTGTGGAGATAGAGGACCGTGATTCGGTGCGCTGGATGACGATGTCGGCTCCGGCGACCAAGAACGCGGTCCCGAGGACCGGATGGGACGAGCTCGCCGACGCCTTCGACGCCTTCGATGCTTCGGAACAGCGGGCCCTGGTCGTCATCGGAGAGGGCGAAGACTTCTGTGCAGGGGCCGATCTGGGTGGCGACCTGTCCGCCAGCACCTCGGCGGCGTCGAACGCTGAGTGGATGCGGGGGCCAAACCGCGCCGCCACTGCGCTGCATCGCCTGTCCAAGCCGACCGTTGCCGCCGTCGATGGCGTCGCCGTCGGCGCCGGGATGAACCTGGCCATCGGCTGCGACATCGTGGTCGCCACCACCCGTGCCCGCTTCTCCGAGATCTTCGTGCGTCGCGGCCTCACCGTTGACTTTGGCGGCTCCTGGTTGCTGCCACGGATCGTCGGTCTGGCCAAGGCCAGGGAGTTGGCGCTGACCGGACGGATCGTCGACGCCGCCGAGGCCGAGGCGATCGGGCTCGCCGCCAGGGTCGTTGAGCCCGACGACCTCGAAGCAGCGGTATCCGAGGTCGCCGAGGCGCTCGCCGCAGGACCGCCGCTCGCCCAGCGCTTCATCAAGGTCGCCATGGACCGCTCGTCGACGATGACCTTCGAACAGGCGCTGGCCCTCGAAGAGCAGGCCCAAGCCATACTGCTTGGATCGGACGACCTCGTCGAAGGGGCGGCCGCCTTCTTCGAAGGCCGACCTCCGGAGTTCCACGGCCGGTGACCGCGGAACTTCCCCTCGTAGAATTCAGTTCAACGTCACGATGAAACCCGCTGCCGTCGTGATCGCGTTCCTCGGGGTGGCAGCAGCGCTCGTCATCGTGGGTGTGGTGTCGTCGCCAGACGACGAGCCGACGGCGGCACCGACCACCACGCCGGTCGTAACCGCCGTCGATGCTGCCACCAACCGGCAGATCCTGGTCCAGGCCAACGACGTGCTCGTCTCTCCGACCAACGGGTCGGTGGTCGCGCTCGCCGTCGCCATGGGCGAGAGCGGCGATCCCGCGTGGGTTCCCTATCTGATCGACATGCTGCGGATGTACGGTGTGGGGGGAGTGGTAGAGCCGATCGCGGCCAGCCTCGCCAGCCTCACCGGCGAGCCGGTCTCCGACGACGTCAGGCTGATCTACGCAACCTACGGGCGGTGGTTGCACGCCGAAGAACCGATCCCGTACGACCCACCGGGCAGTGACCAGGGATACATCGCCTGGAAGAGCCTGCTCTACTCGCAGGCCGACGTCGAATTCGCCAAGCTCATCTTCCAGATCGACGACCCAATCCTCGCCTCCCAGATCCAATGGGGCGGGGTGCGCCGCGGCGGGATCCCCGAGCTGAACGCCCCGATCACGGTCTCGGTTGCCGAAGCCGACTGGATGACCGACGACGAGCTCACCTTCGGAGCGGTGGTCAACGGTGAGGTGCGTGCCTACCCGCACCGGATCCTCGACCATCACGAAATGGCAAACGACACCCTCGGCGGCGAGCCGGTCGCTCTCGCCAACTGCACGCTGTGCCGCACCGGGATTCTCTTCTCTCGCCGCGTTGGTGACCGCATCCTCATCTTTCAAAGCTCGGGGCTGTTGTGGAACTCGAACAAGGTGATGGTCGATATCGAGACCGACACCCTGTGGAACCAACTCACCGGAGAAGCCATCGCCGGGCTCCTCAAAGGAACCGTGCTCGACCGGTTCCCGATCACGGTGACCACCTATGGGGAGTGGATCGCCGAGCACCCCGACACCGCCGTGCTCGACATCCCCGGACGCGCCTCGACCTCGCGCGGGGGGAACGAGATCACCGGCGGCGCCAACTACTCCTATGAGCCCGGCGACGCCTACGCCGAGTACTACGCATCGCCCAACGTGTTTTGGCCGGCAGCCGAGGTGCCGGACGTCTTTGCCGACAAGGACCTGATGGCGACCCTGGACCTCGATGGGGAGCAGC
>JADFIY010000013.1 GCA_022566415.1 Acidobacteriota bacterium | reverse complement strand
GTCGCTCGAGTGCCGGTCCCGACGTTCCACGGAACTGGGCACCCATCGCGGCGGCGAGGATGGCACCGAGCGAGGTCTTGCCAAGTCCAGGCGGCCCCGAGAACAGCACGTGGTCGACGGCCTCACCTCTCCCCCTTGCGGCTTCGATCAGGATCGCCAGCCGTTCCTTGAGGGCGGCCTGGCCGATGAAGTCCTCCATGCGTCGGGGCCGAAGACCGGCCTCGATCGCCTCATCCTCCGGATTAGCGGCTGGGGTGAGCAGCCCTTCGTCTCTCACGAGTCAGCACCCTTTCCCAGAGTCTGGAGCGACCGGCGCAGCAAGTCCTCCACCGGAAGATCTGGGGGCAGGTCGCGAAGCGCGCCCCCGATTTCGTCTGCCTGGTAGCCAAGCCCCTCCAGGGCGGCTCTGACCTGCGCCCGCGCTCCGGACGGATCGATCTCGGCGTCCGGGAGCTCCAGCTTCGGGCGCAGCTCCAGCAGCAGCTTCTGCGCCGACCGCTTCCCGATGCCGGGTACGGCGGTGAGGGCAGCTACGTCGTCCGAGGCGACCACGCCCCTCAGCTCGTTGGCATCCATCGTGGACAGGATGGCGATGGCAACCTTCGGCCCAATGCCGGAGATGCCGAGGAGCAACCGGAATAGGTCGCGATCGTCCGTGGAGGCGAAACCAAAAAGGGCCAGCTGGTCTTCCCTGACATGGAGATGCGTGTGCACGACGGCATCCTCGCCGACCCCTGGCAGGTCGACCATCGTCCTGACCGGCACCGCGACCTCGTAGCCGACCCCCCCCACGTCGATGACCACCGACTCGCCGTCGAGCCGAACCAGCGTTCCTCGGAGGCGGCCGATCACGACGCCTCACCCGCTACGGCCCCATGCTGGACGTGACAGAGCGCAACCGCCAGGGCGTCAGCGGCATCCGCAGGTTCGGGAGGGGTGCGCAACCCGAGGCGCATCGCGATCACGCGCTGCATCTGTGTCTTGTCCGCGGTGCCCGAGCCGGTCAACGCCTTCTTGACGGCAGATGGGGAGTACTCCCCGACTTCGATACCTGCTTCGGCAAGCACGAGCAGGGCGACCCCGGAGGCCCGGGCCACGGCCATGGCGGTCTGTCGGTTCTTGTTGACGAACACCTGCTCGATGGCGGCCGCCGTCGGCTCGTGCTCGGCGACCACCTGGCGTAAATCACGCGCGAGCTCGGCAAGCCGTCGAGTCACCGGCTGCGAAGGCTCGGTGCGGATCACGCCTGCGGCAACGGCGCGTTCTGACGACCCTGACGATGCGATGATCCCATACCCGGTGGTGGTCAGGCCGGGGTCGATTCCTAACACGAACATATGTTCTATAGGGTAGCGCGTGGTTGTGACGAGCCAAGGACTGCGAGTCGCGAGTCAAGAGTCATGAGTCAACAGTCATGAGTCGCAAAAGGGCGAGGGTCTGGTTTCTCAAGACTCACGACTCAAGACTCACCAGTACATCATCCGGGATGTCGAAGTTGGCGTAAACCGCTTGTACGTCGTCGAGGTCCTCGAGAGCGTCGACGAGGCGAAGCACTTTGGGTGCGGTTTCCTCGTTGACCGCCACCGAGGTGGTGGGCATTTGGGTCACCTCAGCGTGGTCGATGTGCACCCCGGCGTCCTCGAGGGCGGCGCGCACCGTACCGAGCTCGGACGGCGGGCTGATGATCTCCCATTGATCGCCGGATGACGTGACATCGTCGGCACCACCATCGATAGCGCAGAGCATCACGGTTTCCTCTTCGCCCGAGACGAGCAGGTAGCCCTTCTGCTCGAACAGGTAGCCAACCGAACCCGGCTCGCCAAGGCTTCCGTTGTGCCTGGTGAACGCGGAGCGCACGTCCGCCGCCGCCCGGTTCCGATTGTCGGTGAGCACCTGAACGAAGAGAGCGACGCCGCCCGGCGCGTACCCCTCGTACCACGCCTCCTCGTATGAGACTCCCTCGGCCTCGCCCGTGCCTCGTGCGATGGCACGCTCGATGTTGTCCTTCGGCACCGAGGCGTCCTTCGCCTTCTGGATCGCCGTAGCCAGAGCGGGGCTGGCGGCCGGGTCGCCGCCCCCGGCGCGGGCGGCGGCTTCGATGCCCTTGATCAGCTTGGCGAAGACCTTGCCCCGCTTGGCGTCCTGTCGACCTTTGCGGTGTTTGATGTTTGCCCATTTGGAGTGGCCTGACATCAGTCGTCTCCGAGAAACAGCTCGTGCAGGCGGCCGTCGGAAGTCAACTCTGGGTGGAACGATGTAGCGACGATGTTGTCTTGACGAACCACGACCGGTCGGTCGCGTCCGGTCTCGGGATCGGCGACGGTCGCCAGCACCTCCACCGATCCGCCAACTTTGTCGATCCATGGGGCGCGGATGAACACGGCATGGATCGGACCGTCGAGCCCGGTGACGTCAAGAGCCATCTCGAACGAGTCAACCTGGCGACCAAAGGCATTTCGCTCGACGACGGCGTCGAGCACGCCGAGCTGAGGCTGGTCGGGACCGGTCGTCGACGTCGCAAGGAAAATCATTCCCGCACAAGTCCCCAACACCGGCATTCCCTCCTCGATTCGCCGGCGCACCGGTTCGATCAGCCCGTAGATTGTGGCGAGCCGCCCGATCGTGGTCGATTCGCCACCCGGGATGATCAGCGCATCGACGTCGTCGAGCTCTTCCGGAGTGCGTACCTCGACGCCGATGTGTCCAAGGCCTTCGATGATCGCCAGATGCTCTCGGAAGTCACCCTGGAGTGCGAGGGCCCCGACCCGCACCTCAGTCGCCCCGATCCTGCATCCGCTCCTCGGCCGGCATGGTGTCGATGTTGATACCGACCATCGCTTCGCCGAGATTCTTCGAGACCTTGGCGATCTTCTCCGGGTCCTGGTAGAAGGTGGTCGCCTCGACGATGGCGCGTGCTCGCACATCGGGGTCGCCCGACTTGAAGATCCCGGAGCCGACAAAAACGCCGTCGCACCCGAGATGCATCATCAGCGCAGCATCCGACGGGGTGGCGATCCCTCCGGCTGCAAAGTTGACGACGGGCAGCACGCCGGTTTCGGCGACCTCGGCCACGAGGTGGTACGGCGCTCGTAGTTCCTTGGCAGCGTTCATTAGCTCGTCGGCGTCGAGCGTGGTGAGCGAGCGGATCTGCGCCGTCATCACCCGCATGTGCTTGACGGCTTCGACCACGTTCCCCGTGCCCGGTTCACCCTTGGTCCTGATCATTGCCGCCCCCTCGCCAATACGGCGAAGCGCTTCACCGAGGTCCTTGGCCCCGTTCACAAACGGAACGGTGAACGCCCGCTTGTCGATATGGGTGTCGGCGACCGGAGTGAGGACCTCCGACTCGTCGATGTAGTCGACGCCGAGCGATTGCAGCACCTGAGCCTCGACGGTGTGGCCGATGCGAGCCTTTGCCATCACCGGAATCGACACCATTGCGATGATCTGTTCCACCTTGGCCGGATCGGCCATGCGGGCCACGCCTCCATGGGCTCGGATATCAGCCGGTACGCGTTCGAGGGCCATGACGGCGACGGCCCCTGCTTCCTCGGCGATCTTGGCCTGGTCGGCACTGACGACATCCATGATGACGCCGCCCTTGAGTTGCTGCGCCAGACCGCGCTTGACCCGGTCGGTACCGTGCTCAGCTGTGGGTTCCATGGGATCGATTGTACCGATGGGGGTGGATGTAGCGAGAGGAGGTAGTTGACGATTCGCGATTCGTACTCGGTACCGGCTACGAGTCACCGGGGTGTCCTCGCAAGGCGAGGACGTCCTCATATGCCTCGATGTACCGCGCCGCCACCCCGGCGCCGTCGAAGTCCATGGAGCGCTTCCGCGCCGCCTCCCCCATCGATCTTGCTCTGGCCGGGTCCTGGAGAAGCTCGACAACGGCTGAGGCGAGCTCCATCGGATCACCCGGGGTGACCATCGTCGCTACGCCGCCGGCTACGTACTCGAAGGCGGGGATCGCTGAGGCGACGACAGCAGAACCGGCGGCCATCGCCTCCAGAACGACGACACCGAAGCTCTCGGCACCGGGGTTGGGTGCGACGTGGATCTCCGATGCCGCCAATTCATGGCGTTTCTCGTTCTCGGCAACCCGGTCCAGAAATGTCACGCCGTTCATCTCGGCCCGATCGGCGCCGATCACATGGAGTTCCGCCTCCGGCACCGCGGCCCGGATCCGTGGCCACGCTTCGAGTATCACCGAGAGGCCTTTGCGGGGATCGTCACGGCCGAGAAAGGTCACCCGGTGCCGAACCGTTGGGCCGGTGGCATAGTCGTCGACATCGACGCCGTTCGGGATGATGCGATACTCGACCATCCCGTCGATCGCCGAGCCGGCGACTGGGCTCACCGCAGTAAAGACGTGGACCCCATGGAGCGCCTGGCGTATTGCAGGGCGCCCGTATCGGTATAGGCGACGGACCCAAACAGGTGGGTCGGCGTGAAAGGTCGCCACCTTGGCAGGACCGGACACGGTGAGCGCCCCAACCGAGACCATCGGCACCAACGGCTCGTGCACATGCACGACGTCGAAGCCACCCAGCGCCCGCCGCACGGAGCCCACCACACGTGGATCGAGCCGCACCGGTGCTGTCGAACGATTGATTGCGAGCTTCGTCGTCTGACCGGGTAACGCCTCACCTCCAGGCCCTTCCACTCCCGGGCCGATGAGCCTGGCTTCGATGCCCGCTTTCTCGAGCCATCGGACGAGGCGGATTGTCTGATCCTGGACACCACCAGGGATATCCAGGTCATAGGGGCAGACCACCGCCACCCTCATCGTCGCTCCTCCACCCAGGCGCGATCGGAGGGCCAGTTGGGTTGGAACAGATGCCACTGTGTCGGCGCCTCACCGATGATGCGCTCGAAGGCGTAGGCAAGGGCCTGGGTGCGGAGAGCAACGCGCTCCGCTCGATTTTCATGGTCCACCGGCTCGATCTCCGGATAGGCGACGACGCGGTACCGGTCGCCATCGAAATAGGTCCCGATCGGAAACAGCGCGGCGCCTGTCAGCTCGGCGAGGGCGACCGGACCCATCGGCATCGTCGTTCGCTCACCGAAGAAATCGACCTCGACCCCCGTTCCGGTCACGTCCCGATCAGACACGAGAGCGGCGACCTTCCCTTCCTTGAGCCCCCTGGCCAGCGAAGTCAACGGTGATCCGCGGCCGGCGATGAAGATCTCGATCCCATATTCGGCTCTGGTCTGGACGAACCATTCCGTGATGCGGCGATTGGGCAGCTCCTCGGCCACAGACATGATGGGGAGACCGAGCGAGTTGGAGAACGGTGCCGCCACCTCCCAGTTCCCCAGGTGGGCCACCGCAAAGATGATCCCGCGACCGGCATCCCTGGCGGCGAACACCGGAACCTCTCCTTCGACGTCCACGTGCTCCACGATCCAATCGGTTCTCGATGCCCGAAACCAGAAGACCTCGGCCCAATACCGCCCATACGACCCGAACATCTCCCGAGCCGCCTCGGTAATCTCGCCCTCCGACGGCTCCGAGCCGAGCACCCTCCGCATATGCCGCCGCGCCAGCGCCAGTCGCTCGGTTGCGGCATAGGACAAGAGGCGCCCGATCCAGCGTCCACCACGGCTCACCAGCGCCGGAGGAAGACGGCCGAGGACGCCGGCCAGGAAACGGTAGAGAAGGTAGCCGAAGAGGCCTCTCACCCGGAGAGCTGCTGCCAGGTGCGCCGGATCCTCTGGGCTACGGTGAGCCCGGTGAGGATGACCATGATCCACAGCATCGGTAACAACACCTGGTCCCAGAAGCCTGCGAAAAAGACGCCGGTCAGGGCCAGGATCATACGTTCGGCGCGACCCATCCACCCACCACGGCCCTCTGCTCCCCAAGACTCGGCCTTGGCCCTCACATAGGGGGTGAGGAGGGAGAAGGCCAGCGCCAGGATGCACAGGATCAGCCCCACCGGATCCTCTCTGAGATAGACGGCGAGACCTACCCAGATGGCGATCTCGCCGATGCGATCCGACATCGCGTCGAGAAACGCCCCCTTGAGGGTGGCTGTGCCTTGAATCCGAGCGAGCGGGCCGTCCAGGGCATCGAGAATGACGCCGATCGTCGCCACCAGGGCGCCTTGCCACAAGAAGCCGGTTGCGATCAACACCGAACCTGCGATGGTCAACAGCAGACCGACGATGGTCACCATGGCCGGCGTGACGCCGACCTTGTTCAGACCCCTCGCCATCGGTTGCAGGATGGGCGCGATCTTCTTCCGCGCCTTGAGCTCGATCATCCGCCACCCGCGAAAATTTGGGGGATATTTCCGTTTCGCACCAGTCTCATCGTGCGCGAAGGTACCACACCCCATCCATCGGCAGCGATGCCGGTACAATAGACGTGTCTGGCTCCCCTTGGCCCCATGGTTTGGAAGGATGTGGTAACACATGACCGATCGCACCGCCGAGCTCACCATCGGGGACCAGCAGCTCGAGCTCCCGATCATCGAGCCCACGATCGGAAACGGTGGCCTGGGGATCTCGAGCCTGCGCAACATCACAGGCGACGTCACGTTCGACCCGGGATTCGCTAACACCGCGGGTACCCGCTCATCCATCACCTACATCAACGGGGCGGAGGGGATTCTCCGTCACCGTGGGTATTCCATCGAAGACCTCGCCCTCAACGCCGAGTTCCTCGAAGTCGCCTATCTCCTTCTTTTCGGCGAGTTGCCGAATCAACAGCAACTCGCCGAATGGACTAGCGGCATCGCCGGCCACGCCCTGGTCAAGGAGGAGATGAAGCGGTTCTTCGACGCATTTCCCAACAATGCCCACCCGATGGCGATCATGGCATCTGCGACGAATGCGATTTCCACCTTCTATGAGGAGTACCACGATCCATCCGATGAAGAGGCCGTGATCGAGAGCGCCATCCGCCTCATCGCCAAGATGCCAACGATCGCAGCCTGGTCGTACAAGAAGTCGATGGGCATGCCCTACAACTACCCGCGCAGCGAGCTCGACTACGTGGAGAACTTCTTGCACATGATGTTTCACCTCCCCACTGAGGAGACCAAGGTCGATCCGGTGATCGCTCGAGCTCTCAATGTCCTGTTCATCCTGCATGCCGACCACGAACAGAACTGCTCGACTGCCATGGTCAGGGGGGTCGGGTCGAGCCGAGCCAACCTGTTCACTTCGGTGGCGGCAGGCATCAGTGCGCTATGGGGACCGCTGCATGGTGGCGCCAACCAGCAGGTGATCGAGATGCTCAAGACCATCGTGGAGGACCCGGAAGAGGACGCTCAGAGCATGATCGCTCGGGCTAAGGATCCGGACGATCCCTTCAAGCTCATGGGCTTCGGCCACCGCGTCTACAAGAACCACGACCCGCGGGCGATCGTGCTACGAACCTACGCCGACGATGTACTGGCCACGGTCGGCGTCTCCGACCCTCTGCTCGAGGTCGCCAAGGAACTCGAACAGGCGGCGCTGCAGGATGACTACTTCATCGAGCGGAAGCTGTTCCCCAACGTCGACTTCTACTCGGGCATCATCTTCAGGGCTCTCGGATTCCCTTCGCGCATGTTCACGGTGCTGTTCTCGATCGGGCGAGTACCCGGCTGGATCGCGCAGTGGAAGGAGATGACCGAGGATCCGGAAACCCGGATCATGCGGCCGCGCCAGATTTACGTCGGCGAGGTCGAGCGCGACTTCGTGCGGCTTGCGGATCGGTAGATCAGTAGATCAGTAGATCAGTAGATCAGTGTTTGCCTGCGCTACTTGGCTACTGCGCTACTTCCTACGCCTCGGGTATCTCTTCGACGTATGAGTCCACAACGCTTCCATCGATGCCGTCGATGCGGACCAACCCTCGCTCCGAGGGTGGTTCGTCTGCGCTGAACACAAGGACGTTCCACACCGGCCGGGCCCGCCAGCCGGTGAACCCGAGCGAGGCAGAGGCATGCCCGACGGGAAAGGCAACGGCCCGGTTGGCGACTTCCAGCGCCCGGTCCTCACGAATGGTCAGGCTCCAGCCCGCAATGAAGTGATAGACACCCACGGCGACGAGCACAGCAGTCGCCGTCCACCACATCGGTTGCAGCAGGAATCCTCCAGCGATCAATAGCCCGACCCCAACGGCGGCGACGAGATACACCGCCCCCGCCCGGCGCCGCCGATTGGTGTCCGGAACCCCGTATTCGACGTCGTCGACATCGGAGTCCAGATCGTCAGGGACCGCGGCGGCCTCGGCAACGTCGTCAGGGATGTAAATCGCCCGTCGGTCGGCCTTCTCGTCCTCTTTCATCGCTCAGTCGAACTCCATCTGCATCGCTGCCTCCTCCGCTTCGCTGTCCACCGGCTCCTCGCCGCGGCTGCGATGCCAGCGATCCCAAATGACCAGATAGCTCGGCAGGATCAGCACCGCTGCCAGCAACGCCAGCAAGATTGTGTACGCGGTCACGAACCCGAACTGACGGAACGGGATCGTCGTGGAAGTCACCAGGATCCCAAACCCGGCGATGGTGGTGATCGCCGAACCCGCAAGGGCTCCACCCGTGTGCACCAGTGTGTGCTCGATCGCATCGTTCTCCGATGCGCTTTTGCCGCGATCCTCCTCGTAACGGTGAGTGATGTGGATCATGTATGGGATCCCGATCCCGATGGCCAGCGCCGAGATCGTGGCCGTGACCGGCCCGAACGGAATACCAAACAAGGTCATCAACGCAAACGACAACAAGACGACGAGCACAACCGGCACGGTGGTGATGACCCCGAGCATCGGCCGCCGGGCGGTGACCCAGAAGTTGATCGTCAACAGGATGAGCGCCGCGGCCAGCGTCAGCAACAGCGACGACACCTGAGAATCCCGCAGCGACGTGATGATGACGTCTGAGATGATCTCGTCCGAGGTCACCACGACGGCGAGCCCGGTCTCCGGAACCGGGCTAAACGCCTCGTCGATGTCATCCTGGAGCTGGGCCGCACCCTGCTCTCCTCCCTGGGTCTGGATGGTGAACAGCGCGGCGATGTATCCGTCACCCTCGATGGCCAACACTCTGGCGGCATCGGCGGGGGCGGCTGTGAACATGGCGTCATACAGGGCACCGACGTCAGCGTCTGGAGACACGTTTGCGCTCCCCCCGACGATCCCGGCAGCTTGGGCAGCTTCGTCAACGGCAACATCGAACTGCTCAGAGTCCGGCGTCGTCAATGAGACGAGCAGCACAACCGGCGACTCGGCGGCAGCGAAATCTCCGAACTTGACGACGTCGTCGATCTCGGTGAACGACCCCGTGGCCTCGACCATGCTGTTCCACACCTCGGGCGTGGCAATGTCGCCGACCACGTTGCACTCACCGAGCCTCTCGCCCTCGGCGCACACCAATACCTGAGTGGACTCTCCGAACCCTCCACCGTACTCGTCGAGCAGCGTGGCAAAGGTGTTGCGCAGCGGCGACGTCGTCGGGATGAAGTCGAGGAAACTGAAGTCGGCGGAGAGGTTCAACGTCCCCCACACCCCGAATCCCCCGAGGATGACAGAGACGACCAGCGTGGGCATCGCGGCGTTTTTCGGCAACCACGAGGCCCTCCCGATCAGCCTGGGCAGCCTGCGGGACTCGCCGCCTCGGAGCGACTCACGGTCCAGAGTCTCACGCCTTTCGCCCCGGCGATCGAGCAGCTCGCGTATGGCGGGAACGAAGGTGAGCATGAGCAGGAACGAGACAACGATTCCGAATGCGGCGAGCTCACCGAATTCGCGCAGCGCCCCAAGATCGTTGAAGATGTTGGTGAGGAACCCGACGGCTGTCGTCACCGTGGCCAGAACGAGTGCCACGCCGACGGTGCGAATCGAGGTAGCGATCCCGCGGTCGACCGTAGACCCGCTGTACACCTCCTCCCGGTAGCGCGAGCTCATGTGGATCGAGTAGTCGACACCGAGGCCGATCAACAGGATGGGAAGGATCTGCACCAACCCGCTGGCGTCCCCGAACCGGAGGTAGCCGTAGCCGTTCATCCACGTGATCGCCAGCACGATGGCAAGAATGGTGACGAGCGTGTCCGCGGACGTTCGCCGCAACCCTCGCGAGCTGAACGTCCACACCAAAAAGACGAACGCGTACGTAGCGGCGGCGGCGATCAACACCGGAGCGACTTCCAGATCGCGGATCGACTGTGGGAAGGCGTCGGGAAACAGCGTCGCCAGGCTCGGAATAACGAGCACGGCGACGGCAAAGAACATGGCAATGACGCCGATGATCGCCAACCAGCGGTCCCGCCCCGTCTTGGGGCGCACCAGGAAGATGATGGACAGCACCAGCAGGATGATGAATCCTGCGGTGGCGAATAGCCGTGAGATTTCTGCCTCGAACTCTGAGTTGTCGGCGAAGAGGAGCTCGAAGGAGAACGGCTCGGCGGTCATCCCCTCGGGGAGGTCGGTGGCGGCGATTTCCGCGGCGGCGTCACTGGTAGCCGCGATGAACGCGTCATACTCGTCGCCCGCCGACGAGGCCGCCCCGACGGAGAAGGTGAGCATCAAACCGGACGGAGACGTCACGCTTTCCTGATCTGCCGATCCGGGGAGCAAACCTGCAGCCAGGCCGACGAGGTCCGGTGGGGTTTCGGGATCGGAAAGAACCGTCGAATACAGCGCCTTGACCTCGGCGTCGGTAGTCGGCTGAGGCGCATCGTTGCCGACGCCGAACTCGACCGGCGACAGGTAGTGGACGACCGGGCCCATGCCAGGCTGCTCGATCAGATAGGGGGCGAGAGAACCGCCGAGCACAGTCGCCCTGACCGCGTCCACCGCGTCAAGCCCGTCGAGCGTGATCACGTCGCCGGTATCCGACGAGATGATCACCTGCCCAACGCTCTGCGAGGAATCCTCCCCAAAGAGGTCGCCGATCGTATTGATGGCCTCGAGCTCGGGGGCATCGGGTGCAAACGACTCGTTGTCGTTGTCGGCCGGCTGGAACTGTCCGGCAAACCCACCCATGACGAGCGAGATCACTACAACGGCGACGATGACCACCCACGGGAAGCGGCGAACGAGCGTGGCCAGTGTGTTGATGAGTGCTTTCACAGAGTTACCTCTCGAGTTCAGCCAGTAGGACGCATCAGCGTGGCGGGGCGCAGGCTGCGGTCAGCTCCGCAACCGCGTCGGCGAGCGGAACCCCCCTGTGTTCGGCTGCATCCTCGCGCATCCGCAGACCAACCGTGCCGTCCCGCTGGTCGTCGTCGCCCACCACGAGGATTGCAGGGTGTTTGTGCGTGATCGCCCTCCGCAGCTTCTCGCCGACGGTCTCGTCGGCGGCGTCGGTCTCGACCCGCAACCCCGCGCTCTCGAGAGCGGCGGCGACCTCTGTCGCGTAGTCGTGGTGGCGGTCAGCGACAGGGATCACCGTCGCTTGCACCGGAGCCAGCCAGCAGGGAAACGCCCCTGCGTAGTGCTCGACGAGCACACCAACGAACCGCTCGATCGAACCGAGCAGGGCGCGGTGGATCATTACCGGACGCTCTTTGACGTTGTCCGCCGTGGCGAATGAGAGGTCGAAGTTCTCCGGTTGAGCGAAATCGAGCTGCAATGTGGAGATCTGCCAGCGGCGCCCGATGGCATCACGAACATGGATATCGATCTTGGGGCCGTAGAAGGCGGCCTCGCCCTCGGCGACCTCGTATGGCAGCTCAGCCTTCTCCAGCGCCGAGGCCAACGCCGTCTCTGCGATGTCCCACAGGTCCGGGTCGCCGATCGAGTGCTCCGGATCCCGAGTCGAGAGGTCGGCTTCGAATTCCTCGAAGCCGAAGTCGCGCAGCACCATGAGCACGAAGTCGAGGAGCCGCTCCAGCTCGACGGCCACCCCTCCCGCGCTGACGAAGATGTGAGCGTCGTCCTGGGTGAAGCCACGAGCCCGGAGCAACCCATGCACCACCCCCGACCGCTCGTAGCGGTAGACGGTCCCAAGCTCGAAGAACCGCAGCGGAAGTTCGCGGTAGCTGCGGCTTCTCGACTTGTAGATCAGGATGTGGAAGGGGCAATTCATCGGCTTCAGGATGTAGCTCTGGCCCCCGTCGAGCTCCATCGCCGGGAACAGGCTATCGGCGAAGTAGTCGAGGTGCCCGCTCGTCTTCCACAGGTCCGCCTTTGCCACATGTGGCGAGAACACGTAGCTATAGCCGGAGGCGGCATGTGTCCGGCGCGAGTAGTCCTCGATCACAGAGCGGAGCACGGCTCCCTTCGGATGCCAAAGCGCCAGGCCGCTCCCCAGGACGGGAGGGAACGAGTACAGATCGAGCTCGGCCCCGAGGCGCCGGTGGTCCCGCTGTTCGGCTTGTTCGAGCCGATCCAGGTAGGCGGTCAACTCTTTCTGGTTTTCCCAGGCGGTTCCGTAGATCCGCTGCAGCTGAGGGTTGTTCTCATCGCCGCGCCAATAGGCGCCGGAGGATCGCATCAGCTTGAAGGCACCGAGCCTCCCTGTGGAAGGGACGTGCGGCCCCCGGCACAAGTCGACGAATCCGTTGTTTCGGTACACGCTCACCGCGTCGGGCGCCGCTCCCTCCGTCTCATCTACGCCCTTGATGATCTCGGTCTTGAATGGCTGATCGGAGAACAGGTCGAGCGCTTCCTCAACGGACAACTCATCGCGCTCGAAGGGCTGATCGGCATCCACGATCTCGTGCATCCGAGCCTCGATCCGCTCCAGGTCCTCGGGAGTGAACGGGCGGTCAACGTCGAAGTCGTAGTAGAACCCATCGGCGATCGATGGGCCGATGGCGAAAGTTGCTCCCGGGAACAGGTCGAGTACTGCCTGCGCCATGACGTGAGCCGTCGAGTGGCGAAGAACGACGCGGCCTTCGTCCGTGTCGTCTGTGATCACGGAGAAGGCACCATCGATCGAGATCGGCAGGCCGGCATCGAATTCCTCGCCGTCGATGGTGACGGCGACTGCGGCACGCGCCAGGCCGGCACCGATGGCGGCGGCGACCTCGAGCCCGGTTGTACCGTCGGAGTACTCCCGAACCGAGCCGTCTGGAAGGGTGAGGTGGATCGCCATGTGAAGCCGGTAAGGGTACCTGCTCTCGCCGGTTGCCCGGGCCACGTGCGACAATTGCCGCTGCGGGAATGGAGGGATTGATGGACAGCGTCGCTCTCGCCAAACAGATCGCCGATGGTGACCGTTTTCAGGACTTGACGCGACCCACCAAGGCTCTCGCTCAGGACCGGCTGTTTCGAATTTGGCGGAAGCCGGACCCCGTTCTGCTCAAGGTGTACGGGACGCTGGGTCGAGCCCGCAGAGAAACCCATGCACTGGAGGCCCTGGCCGGCACCGAAGGGGTTGTGGTGCGGCTGGGTGGGGACATCAACGCCGAGGTCGCCTGGAGCCTGTTTGCAGATCCTGGCGAATGGAGCCTGGCCCAGTTACCGGAGAACTCCCGACTTGGGCTGTCGGCAGGAAGGATCCTCCGTGCGGTGCACGATTCGGATCCCGGCGCCCTTTCCAACCTGTCGCGTGGCATCGACGGCGATTGGGTAGCGCTCGACGTTGTGTCCACCATGCGGCGGCTCAACCGGTATCGGGGAAGAATCGGCCTCGACGCCGACCTGTATGAGGCAGCACGAGCGGTGTCGGCTCCATACGCGACGGAGCCGAGAGGATCGCACACCAACCCATCACCCGAGAACTTCGCAGTCAACGAGTACGGCGACGTGACTCTGACCACCTGGCAGTGGGCAACGCTTGCGCCCCCGGAGTGGGATCTCTCCAAGGCGGTGTGGCTCGCATCGATTCACGCCGGGCCGGTGGTGGCTGAAGCACTCCAGGAGGGATACGGCGTGTTCGTAGGCGACGAACAGCTCGCCCGCTGGACGGTGTATCACTGTGCAATGCGGCTCGTCCACGAGGCTGAGCAACGCATGTTCGACGGTTCGGACTCGTTCGAAGACACCGTCGACCAACTGCAGCGGGCGGTGGAGAGGGCGAGCTGACGCAAGTTCCCAGTTCCCAGTTCCCAGTTCCCAGTTCCCAGTTCCCAGTTCCCAGTTCCCAATGACCGGCCACCGGTCATCAGTCATCAGTCATCAGTCATCAGCCAGAAGCCAGAAGCAATCAGCCATCAGCCATCAGCCATCAGCCAGAACTCATCAGTGCCAGTTCCCAGTTCCCAATTGAACGGTGTCAGAAAAGTGAACCGGCCGGGCGAGTTGTCTTGCTGAAGGCTGACGACTGAAGACTCAGGACCCTCTTGCCTTGCTGAATACTGTGGGCTGTTGTCTTGCTGAAGGCTGACGACTGACGACTCCTCGCCAAATACCCAAGCTTTTCGCGACCTGGGCATAGGCTCACCTCAAGCCAGTTGGGAAAGCGCATGCTCGAGATCGGTCTGTTGGTGGCACTCTTCGCCGGAGTAACGCTCGTGGTACGGAAGCTGCGCTCCCCAGGGATCGAACACGCTGACTTCGACGGGGAGTTCGTCGACCTGCCATGCCCATGGTGCGAGGCGCCGACAAGAGAGACAGACAGCGCCTGCCCGTCCTGTGATCAAGCCTTCGGTATACGTATTACGTAATACGTGCGATCTACGTAGCTCGTTCCTTCGCCATCTCCACATTGGCGTGGGTCGGCTCCAACCCGAGTCGGCGGTAAAGCGCGATCGCCGACTCGTTGTCTCCATCGACCCAAAGCATCGCTTGGCGCGCCCCTCTCCTGCGTAGCGAGCCGAATCCGGATACGGCCAGCAGCTCCCCAAGACCACTTCCTCTATGATCGGGGTCGACGGCAAGGAGATAGACCTCGCCCGTCCCGTCGGCGTGCAGCTTCGTCCAGCAGAATCCGGCTAGGTGTCCATCGATCTCCGCCGTGATCACACCGTCTGAGTCGTACCACGGCATCGAGCGCAGCTCGGCGAGCCGGGCCCTCGTCATCCCCGACGCTTCCCGATGCCCTGCGAACGCCCTGTTGTGCACCGTGATCATCGCCTCGTCATCGGTGCCGGCGACCGTTCCCAGCGTCACGTCGAGCACGGCCGCCGGTTCCGGGGGCAACGCGCCATCCATACGCAGAACACGGCGACGCTCGCTGTATCCAAGAGCTTCGGCTGCCTCCTGCTGGCTGGCGCGCTGGACCCAAAGCGAGGTCTGCGCACCAGCTGGGACTGTCGATTCGGCTGCGGATAACGCTTCCCGCTCGGCCGACGGCTGGCGGCGGTCGCCGGCGGTAGCCACCTCCAAGGCCCAATGTGGCTCGTCCCCTTCGTGAAGCGCCGCTACCGACACCACGACGAGACGACCTTGCTCGACCCACGCCGCGGTTCGCGCATCCACCGCACCACCGAGCCGAAGCATCTTGTGCTCGCTCAACGGCGGTACTCCGTCGGTTGCTGCCATCCCGGACAGAAACCGCCCGACCACAGCCTCGTCCCAGGTGATCTGCTCCAGTTTCATGCAATCACTCGAGTGTCGAACCCGTCACCGTATCCTCCGCGGTCGTGAGCACGGTAGGTCTGGTTCTCGGCGGGGGCGGCGTGGCCGGCGGGGCATACCACTTCGGAACCCTGATGGCGCTCGAGATGGCGACCGGCTGGGACCCGGACAACGCCAAGGTCATCATCGGCACATCCTCCGGGGCGTTCGTAGCTGCCATGGTGCGCGGCAAGGCGATGGACTTCCAATCGATGGCAGATGCCTCCCTCGCTGGAATGGACCTGGCAGAGTGGCTGCATACCCGCCTGTACAGGCGCATCCGGCCCAGGGGCCTGGTCCGCTGGGTGACCAAAGGACTCGTGCCCGGCATCACCAAGCCCGGTGTGGGAATCGCTCTCGGCACTCCTGCTGTGTATTCGACGGAGGCGCTCGTTGAGTGGCTCGAGGGCTCGGTTGGAGCGCTCGCAGACGGTTGGCCCTCGAAGCCAACCGTCGTCGTCTCCTACGATCTCGAAGCCCGCGCCAGGGTTCCGTTTGGGACCGATGCCGCCCCCGAGGTCCCGCTCAAGACTGCGGTTGCTGCGTCGAGTGCGGTGCCCTTCGTCTATGAGCCGGTTTCGATCGACGGTCGTTGGTACGTGGACGGCGGGGTGGCATCGGGAACGAGCGTCGACCTCGTCCTGTGCAACCCGGAACCGCTCGACCTCGTCATCGTCATCGCCCCGATGGCCCCCACAACGGCCCGCCCCGGCGGGCGCTTCTACGAAGACATCATGGACCGCGCCGGCCGGGGCGCGCTCGCCATCGAGCTCGATCTCGTCCGCAGGACATGGCCGGATACCGATGTGCTCGTGCTTCGCCCGGACGATCGGGTCCTCGCCGTTTCGCGGCCGAATCTGATGGCGGCCGATGGCGCTATCCCGGCGTTTCTGGCAACACTCCGGTCGATGCGCGACGAACTGGCCCACCCGTCTGTGTGGAGCGTGCTCGAAAAGCACATCGCCTGAGCAGGCTCACCGCGTGTATCGCTCTCTAATTTGCGGAGGCAGCCACCTTTCCCGCTCCTGCCGCTACACGGCGGGCCGCTCAGGCCACGGCTCCGCAACTGCGGAGCCTGCCACCTTTCCCGCTCCTGCCGCTACACGGCGGGCCGCTCAGGCCACGGCTCCGCAACTGCGGAGCCTCTAGCCGATGAAGATCGTGGCCTTTTCCCTGGCGTAGTCCTCGTCGGTGAGCACTCCCTTGGCGTGGAGGTCGGCGAGTGTGTTGAGCTGGTCGTACACCTGGGTGCGGGCGCGCTCGTAATCCTTGCGCAAACCCTTGATCTGGAACGACGCAATGATTTCCATGGTCCCGAACAGCAGGGCGCTGATACCGATGAAGAAGATGATCGTCACCAGGGTCAATGCCTCGTTTCCAAGGAGCCAGATCCCGATCAACCCGGCGAGAACACCCCAGAGCACGAGCGACCAGCGCGGCTCTCTGGCTCGCATCAAGCCGGCGATCACGTTGAGCACGCCGCTGACGATGAGCCATAACGCCACGATGTTGGCAAGCACGACAAGGCTCGTCGGCCACAGAAAGGCGGCGATCCCGAACCCGATGCCAGCAACACCGGACAGCATCAGCCACCACCTGGCGTCTCCGTAGTAAGCGAATGACGTGGCGAGCCGGAACGCGCCCCACACCAGCAGGAACACGCCGAGGAAGATCTTGACGGAGTCCTCGCTCCAGTCGTGCCAGAAGAGAATCCACAGGGCAAACAGCACCGACACGATGCCGCCCACCAGGAACCACCACCACTTCGATGCTAGGTCGTCCACGTATTCGCCGAGCTCGGCGTCGAGCTCGGCCAGCGACATTCTGTCGTACAAGGTTGCCTCCTTCCCGTGCCTGGAAGGAGCTGGCGGCGAGTCCCCCCGCTCCGCTCAGCTCTCTCCCGTATCGACCCGCCACCTTAGCGGCCGGGTGTCGCCGGCCGACACCGCCGATTGGCACCCCCCCGCAGACGCGTCGCGAGGCGGGCTGCTCCTAGGCACCACTGCCAAGCGCCCGGTCGATGAACTCGACAAATCGGTCGACCAGGGTGGGCGCCGATCGGATCGCCGGATCATTGTGATCAACCCCGAGAACCTCGTACCACTCGGCTCCGCTGGCGTCGGCGATCGCGCGGCTTTGCTCGAACGGGACGACGGTGTCTGCGGTGCCGGCGGTTACCAGGACGGGTACACCGTCGAGACCACCCGCCTCGATCCTGGCGAGCGATGGATACGAGTCGCGGAACAGGAAGGCGGGAGCCCACGGATAGTGATGGCGCCCGACGTCCACCACTGAGGTGAATGGCGAGCCAAGGATGATTGCCGTAGGGGGCATGTCCATCGCAAGCCCGACGGCGACGGCAGCGCCGAGCGACTCGCCGTAGTAGACGATGGGCCGTCCCGGTGCCGCCGAACGAGCGAACCGAGCCGCGGTTGCGGCGTCCTCGGCCAACCCGGCCTCGGTTGGGTGACCCGGGTTGCCACCGTAGCCGCGATACTCGACGAGGAGCACACCAAACCCCCGCGCCGCCAGCGCCTCACCCAGCGGTACCCGGCCCGCTCGGTTCCCTGCGTTGCCGGGAAAGATGATCACCAACGGCGCCTCCGGCCCGTCAACGGTCTGCCAGGCTGTTAGCTCGAGCCGGTCGTTTGTCACCAGCGTCACCTCGCGCCACCCGCTAGGCGGTGAGCCGGGGTTGGGTTCAGGGAAGTAGAGGAGCCGCCGCTGCTGGCTCCAGCCGATGAGCGCCAAGACGGCCAGCACTCCGACGGCGCCGACGAGCGTTGCGATCCTCATAGGCCAACGGTACGACGGATCTGCGTGGCGGGCATGGATTGGCCGCCTGGCGGCCGGGCATCAACAGCCCGGCGGGTGAGCTCTCCTGCAAGTGCCAAGAGCGCGCATCCGATAGGTGGCCGGTGGTCTCGACAGAATTGGAGCCATTTTCCCGCTCTATGGGCCGCTCGGGCCACGGCTCCGCAAACGGCCTCGCCGACAGAGACAGAATCGCTACCCTATTTCTGGCGACCTTTGACCGATCCTCGCCGATCGTCGTCAGCGCGCTGCCATCTACCGCCGCGACCCTGACGACAACGCCATCGAGGTCGTCGGTTACGTCTACGGGTGAGCCGGAGTCGTCCGTCGTCCGTCTTCAGTCTTCAATCACCGGCCACAGCGCAGCCAGCCAAGCATCTAACCGGATGCCGCCAGCTGCGCACTCAACGCCGCGGGATCGCCGGTCGGCAAGTTGCACACCTGCCGTTCACACAGATGGGCCAGCGTGTCACCGTTGCTCGCCCTGTCGCTGAACAGGGCTAGGGGCTCCTCGCCGGTCGATGACGCAGCAACGACGATCTCGGGCCGGAACCGCTCCCAGTACGGCAACGAGAGCTCTGCCCAGGCCGGTCCGACTACCGCCAGTTCCCGCATCCGCGATGAAGAAAACAGGACAGAGAGGTGATGGCCCACCATCGACGGGTATCGCTCCATGAGGAGGCCGGCTGAACGCAGCGCCTCCAAACCCGACCGGTACAGATTGTCGTCCCCGGTATAACCGGCGAGCATCAATGTGGCCTCGGCGCCCAGGCCATTACCCGAAGGCAGCGGATTGTCGGCCTGGCTCTTCGGACGTTTGATGAGGCGCTCCGCATCCGAAGATGTGTCGAAAAACCCACCGTTCGGGTCGGCAAAGCGGTCGCCGATGCTCAGGGTGAGATCGCGCCCGATCTCGTACCACTCGAATTCACCACTAGCGGCAAACAGGGCGAACATACCCACGGCCACCGCCGCGTAGTCTTCGAGAAATCCACGGACCGCTGCCCTGCCCTCGCGCCATGATCGCATCAGCGTCCCGTCGACGATGAGGTGTTCGCCGATGAACCGGGCACAGGATCGAGCCACGTCCAGGTATCCATCATCGTGGAGCGCCGCACCGGCCTCGGCGAAGGCGCGGAGAGCGAGGCCGTTCCAGGATGCGACGATCTTGTCGTCGAGGCCGGGGCGCACCCTGGCAGCACGGTGGTGGAGAAGGCGTGATCGTGCAGATTCGATCGTGGCGTCCCATCCGGCATCGGTAGGACGGTGCAACACGTTCGTTCCCTCGAAGTTGCCCCCAACGGTGACACCGAAGAAGGTGGCGGCTGCGTCGGCGTCGTTGTCCAGCACGGCGTCGAACTCGTCGCGGGTCCACATGTAAAACTTGCCCTCGACCCCCTCAGAGTCCGCATCCTCCGCGGAAAAGAAACCTCCATCTGGGTGCCGTAGGTCGCCAACCATGTAGTCGAAAGTGCTGCGAGCAACCTCGATGAATCGTGGCTCATCGAACTCGAGCCCTCCCCACAGGTAGAGGCGCGCCAGCTGGGCGTTGTCGTAGAGCATCTTCTCGAAATGCGGCACCAGCCAGCGCGCATCCACCGAGTACCTGGCGAAACCTCCGGCAAGCTGGTCGTGGATACCACCATCGGCCATTGCCAACAGGGTCGACCGCAACATGTCCGCGGCTCGCGGCGCCCACTCCTCGCGGTGGATTCTGAGCAGGTATTCGAGAACCGGCTGCTGCGGAAACTTCGGTGCCGCTCCGAACCCTCCAAAGGAAGGATCGAACTCGGCGGCGATCCTGTCGTAGGCAGCCTCGAGCACCTCGCTACCCGGCGCATCGCCTGCAGCAGGCAGCTTTTGGTTGACGTCGCCGGTCAGCTGGTCGGCCTGCGCGATCACCTCGTCGGTTCGGTTCTGCCAGGCATCGCTGATCGATTCCATCACCTGGCGGAACGACGGTATGCCGTGCCGCTCGGTGTTGGGAAAGTAGGTGCCGGCGTAGAACGGTTTCCGATCTGGTGTGAGCCACACCGTCATCGGCCACCCACCTCGACCGGTCATGGCCTGCACCGCCTCCATGTAAATGGAGTCGACATCGGGTCGCTCCTCGCGGTCGACCTTGATATTGATGAAATGCTCGTTCATGTAGGTCGCGGTCTCTACATCCTCGAAAGACTCGTGAGCCATCACATGGCACCAGTGACACGCCGAGTACCCCACCGACAGCAGGATCGGCCGGCGGGTGGCCTCGGCTTCGATGAAGGCCTCCTCACTCCACTCGTACCAATCGACGGGGTTGTCCTGGTGCTGCAGCAGGTACGGAGAGGTTGATTCGGCAAGGCGGTTGGGCATGACGAGAACGGTACCCACGCGACGCGTCGTAGAGAACAGTCCGGACGAACCGGTTTCAGACGACCTTGAGGCGGATGCGTTCTTGCGACTTGCGACTTCTTGGCTCTTGACTTCAAGCAAGCTTGAAGTTGTAGGTTGAACGCAACCATCAGAGGAGAACCGACGTGCCAGTCGATGAATGGGCTCCGGCAGTCAGCATCGACGATCTGTCCGTCGGCGAGCGCAGGATGTTCCGCCAGTACGACAAACGGATTGCCCTGTTCCGTACCGCAAACGACATCTAAGCCATCGACAACCGCTGCCCCCACCAGGGCTACGCACTCCTCCAGGGCGAAGTCAAGGAAGAGACGCTCACCTGCGCCTGGCACAACTGGAAGTTTGAGCTCGACCAGGGCGGGCGGGCGAGTTTCGGCGGCGAAGCGGTCCGCTCGTACCCGGTCGAGGTCAGAAACGGACAGGTCTTCGTCTCATCGCCACCGGTCGTTTCCTCTCGCCAAAGCGAGAGCGATTTGTCTACAACGCCACCCTCGAGGCGATCAGCTTTGGCCAGGGCCGGGCACGGGAGAAGGCGAGTAGGCCGCCGAATGGGCTGATGATCCGCCGGTAGGGGCCGCCTAAACTCCCCCGCTATGTCGAACGGTGATGCCAGCGCGACCGAGGACCCGACCAAGGCAGATGAATCGGAAACTGCCCCGCCGGTCGAGCCAACGGACCGGCTCGAGCAGGTCGCCGCGATCGTGCTCGCCCTCGCCGTGGTGTTCATCGCATGGGCTGCGTTCGAGGCCGGGAAGTGGGGTGGAGAACAGTCGATCAAGTTCTCCGAAGCGGGAGCAGCCAGGACCGAATCCACCCGGTTCGACACTCGAGCCGGGCAGCTCGCCCAGATCGACGTCGCCATGTACATCGACTGGGTGACGGCGCTCAGCAGCGACCTGCGCGACGGGCTCATCCCCGAGATCTCTACCCAGGACTACGAACCGACCCGTGGCACAGTCTCCGGCTTCCTGTTCTTGCGGATGCGCGACGAGTTCGTGCCCGCGCTGGAGGCCTGGCTGGCAACCGACCCGGTCAATGACCCCGACGCCCCACCTACGCCGTTCGCCATGGCCGAATACACGCTCGCCGACGCCGCCGACGCCGATCGCCTGACGATGGTTGCCGATCAAGCGGCGGTGGACGCCCGCGCCGCCAACCAAACCGGTGACAACTATGTGCTGACCGCAGTTCTCTTTGCCGCGGCGCTCTTTTTCGCTGGGGTGGCCTCCAGGCTGGAGAATCGGTGGAATCGCAGATTCGTCAATTTTGTCGGCATCATCGTCGTCGTCGTTGGTGCCGTGATCCTGATCCAGCTGCCGATTCTGCTGTGACCGGGTTTCGCTGATCGGAGAGCCGCCGCGGCGATCGCGCCCGCGGCGCTCGGCACCGTCATCGTGGGCCCCTGGGTTTACTAAAATGGCCGACGCGATGGACCCCACGGAGATCTCCCGTCAGATCTACGACGACTTTGTCGCCGGCAGTGTTGTCACGCCGCCGCGCATCCGGACCTGGGCCGGCGACACCTGGGGTCCGGCTGACGCTCGCGCCACGCTCGTGCTCCAGCACCCCGGTGCGCTGCGAGCGATGCTGTTGCCGCCGTCCGATCTGGCCGCGGGCGAGGCGTACGTGTACGACGATGTCGACATCGAAGGCGATATGTTCTCCCTCCTCGAGTTCGCGATGGCGGTGTTCAACGCGCCACGCAACACCTCCCGATCGATCAAGCTGTACCGGCTGCTCCGCCAGCTGCCGAAGGAGACGCGGCGTCCAAAGGCGGAGCGGCCGCGAGTGACCGGCCTCCGTCATTCCATCAGCCGGGACCGGAAGGCCGTTTCCTTCCACTACGACACCGGGAACGAGTTCTTCGCCCAGTTTCTCGATCCGCAACTGGTGTACTCGTCGGGAGTGTTCCTGTCTCCTTCGGACACACTCGAACAGGCGCAACGCCGCAAGCTGCAGCTGATCTGCAGGAAGCTCGAGCTGGCGCCGGGCCGGCGATTGCTCGATGTTGGGTGCGGGTGGGGTGCGCTCGTCGTCGGGGCCGCCGCCGAGTTCGGGGTGACCGCGGTCGGGGTCACGCTCAGCGGTGAGCAGGCGGAATATGCCAAAAGGCTGGCCAAGGAGGCAGAAGTCGACGACCTGGTCACGATCCTGCACCGCGATTATCGCGAGGTCGAGGGCACATTCGATGCGATCGCCTCCGTCGGGATGTTCGAGCACGTCGGAGTTGGGCAACTGGCCGGCTACTTCGATCACCTCAAGAGCGTGCTGGCTCCCGATGGTGCCCTGCTCAACCACGGCATCGTCACCAGGGATCGAGTACAGGGTCAGCGAAGTCTGCGCACCAAGGCGACATTCGTGAACACGTACGTGTTCCCAGACGGCGAGCTTGTCCCGGTCGACAAGGTCATCGCGACCGCAGAGGACGCCGGATTCGAGCTGCGTGATGCCGAATCGCTGCGGACCAGCTACGCCCTCACCCTGCGCCACTGGGTGGCCAACCTCGAAGCCAACCACGACAGGGCCGTGGCGGCAGCAGGCGAGACTGTTTATCGGATCTGGCGCTCCTACATGGCCGGATCAGCTCTCTTGTTCGAGAGCACAGACGTCTCCGTCTACCAGCTACTGCTCACCCAGCCCGAACTACCATGGGTCTTCGGGCGCCGCAGGCTCCTTGCCCCCGACGACACATAGCTCAGTTCCCAGTCGCCAGCCACCAGCCATTCACCGGTTGACGATTCTCAGCCGGCGGTTACCAGCTACCAGAGGCGGCCGACTCAAAACTGGGAACTGGGCACTTGTCAGCGCACCGGGATCGGAGATGTCGAAACGCACATTGGCTCACCCCTAGGCTCCTTCGGTGTCTGCGCAGCGGGTCATCAGAACGTATCTCGCCATCGCCGGTGTGTACACGCTGTCGGCCTCACTGATCTGGGGCGTCAACACGCTGTTCCTGCTCGATGCAGGGCTGTCGGTTTTCGAGGTGTTCGTCGCCAACGCCGCCTTCACCGCCGGCATGGTTCTGTTCGAGATCCCGACCGGAGTGGTGGCTGATACCGCAGGGCGCCGGACATCATTCCTGTGGAGCGTTGCGGTGCTGCTCGCCGCCACCCTTGCCTACATGTGGCTGTCGCTCGTCGGAGCCGGGGTGGTGGCCTTCAGCGCGGTTTCGGTTCTCCTGGGCCTGGGGTACACGTTCTACACGGGAGCGGTGGAGGCATGGGTCGTCGACGCCCTGTCGCAGACCGACTACTCAGCACCGCTGGAAAGAGTATTCACCCGAGGTGGGATCGTCACCGGGGCCGCCATGCTGGTCGGAACCATCGGCGGCGGGCTGCTCGGCACCATCGACCTCATCATCCCGTACCTCGTTCGCTCCGGTCTGCTCGCCGTGGTCCTGGTCATCGCCGCTCTTGCCATGCACGACATCGGCTTCGAGCCACGTCGGGTCAGCGCCGGCGAGTACCCGGCGGAAATGCGAAAACTGGCCAGAGCCGGTATCGGAATCGGGTGGGGCGATCCTTCGGTCAGGCTCATCCTGACCGTCACCATGATTCAAATGGGCATCTTCACCTGGGTCTTCTATGCCTGGCCGCCCTACTTCCTTGATCTCCTTGCGTCTGATGCAGTTTGGGTGGCCGGGTTCGTAGCCGGCGGCGTCGCGGTGTCGATGATCGTGGGAAACGCCCTCGTCGAGGCACTCACCCGCTTCGTTCGCCGCCGCACCACCCTCCTCCTGTGGGCGTCAGCGGTCCAGGGTGTGGCCATTCTGCTCACCGGGTTCGCCGATTCGTTCTGGACGGCGATGCCGGCGCTGCTCGTTGCCACTGGAACGATGGGGGTGATCAGCCCGGTGAAACAGTCCTACCTCAACCAACGCATCCCAGCGCAGGAGCGCGCCACCGTGCTCTCTATCGACTCGATGAGCGGAAGCATCGGCGCCGTGGCCACCCAGGTCGGATTGGGCCGGATAGCCGATGCCGGAAGCTTCAGCGCGGCGTTTGTCGTTGCCGGTTTCATGTCACTCATCGCACTCGCCCCGCTTCGTGCCCTGCGTGGGTATCACGATGCCGCAGACCACATCGAAGGTGCATCACCGCGCCCGCCGGGCGCCTGTTGTGCGCAGGGACTTCCCGACATCGCCGCCGTCGACTCGGTCCCCAGGCGGAAAGAATGATTCCTGGGTCTCGGCTGATCGGCTGGAACGGACCCCGATGAAAAAGTCGATCCAGGTTCCCCTCCCCATTGAATCGCATCCAATACCAACCTCCAGCGCGGCGTGCCTAGCATCGCACGACCAGCTCTCGATCTCGCATACGAAGGGGTCCCTATGGGCGCCGGACACCGGATCCGACCAGGAACACGCCGCAGGTTTCGGGCCCAGAGGCTCGCGCTCGGTGTTGCAGCCTCGGCGGTGCTGCTAGCCGCCTGTGGCGGAGGTGAGTCATCCGGCTCTCTGGAGGACAGCGCCTGGACCCTGACGGGCGTAGACGATCTCCAGGTGCCACCAGGAGTCTTGGCGACCGCCATCTTCACCGCAGATGGCCAGGTGGGGGGCACCACCGGATGCAACAGCTTCAGCGGCCCATACCAAACCGACGGCAGCGACATATCAATGGGCCCGCTGAAGCAGACACTTGCCGGATGCACCAACCCCGAAGCCCAAGCGCTCGAGGGCTCCTACCTGATCGTGTTAGAGACGGCCGATTCGTACACCGTCGGAGACGACACCCTCGAGCTCACTGAGAGCGGAAGCGGCAGTACGGCACGGTTCGATCGATTCGAAGCCGACCTCGGCGGTACTTCCTGGAACGCGGTTTCGATCAACACCGGGACTGAGGCAGTGAGGTCTGTACTCCAGGGAACCATGGTCACCGCCGACTTCCAGGACGCTGGGCTCCTCGCCGGTAGCGGCGGCTGCAACACCTACGCGACCGCGTACCGCGTCGAAGGCGATTACGACGTGTCGACAGGACAGACGCTTCAGATCGCAGCAATTTCCTCGGGGGGAAAGACTTGCGAGCCGGATGTCATGGAGCAAGAGGAAGCTTTCTTCGCCGCCCTGAGAAACTCGGCAAGCTGGGTGATCAGAGCGGGGCAGCTCGAGCTGCGGTCAAGCGACGGAGCCCTCCAGGTGCAGATGGCACTGCAGGGGCTTCTACCGGAGTTCTAGAAAGGCGCCCAAGAAAGTATCAGTGGCGTCGAGGTCATTCGACGACACGCGTCGGCCGGACAGGTCAGGTGTTGTTCGCCTGCGATTCGGACATTCAATCCTGTGGCTGAGGGCGCGGTCATGGCATATCCCGCGATCCGCCCCCCCGGCGCCGACCAGGGAGCGACCGCTTGCTGGCTGTCCCTCTGCTGGGTGAATGCTCAGAGGGACAGCCATTCCTTGGTCGAGTGTTCTCAGTCAGAGTCAGCCGAATCGGGGCTGTCCGGGCTGTCCGGGCTGTCCGGGCTGTCCGGGCTGTCCGGGCTGTCCGGGCTGTCCGGGCTATCCGGGCTATCCGGGCTATCCGGGCTATCCGGGCTATCCGGGCTATCCGGGCTATCCGGGCTATCCGGGCTATCCGGGCTATCCGGGCTATCCGGGCTATCCATCGAATCCCCGGCTCCGAACGGTGACGAGAGCGAGTCGTCGTCGACGGAAAGAACACTGACCTCATCGAAACTGAGCACGGTCGGGCTGTCGACTTCCGCCAGCGCAACCACATCGTTCAGTTGGAGGTCACCGTCCGAGTTGCCATTGACGGCCCCCGCGCCGCCAGCACTCAGCGCAACGGCCACCGACACGGTGCCGCTGATTAGCTTGAACCTGGTCGAATATTCCACATCGTCTCCTCGGGTTACGTGCCCCCACCCTTCCCGGCCCGCCTTGTGAAATCGTATGTCACGCTGGGTAAACGGTGGGCAAAACGAGGCGAAAACGAGGGTAAAATATGGGGTGGTCTTCAACGACCCTCAGTGGTTCTGAGTCGCTGAGAGGCTCCGCAAATAGGGCACGATCCGGTCTCTGTCGGCGAAGGCCATTTGCGGAGCCGTGGCCCGAGCGGCGCGAAGCGGCAAGAGCGGGAAAATGGCTCCACTTCTGTCGAGACGACCGGTCACCTATCGGTGCGCGCTCTCAAGAGATCGTGGGCGGAGCCGATCCACTGCTCCGCGAGCGAGATTCTGCGCTCGGTCTGCGTGGCCCAATTCGTCTCGTACACACGAAAGGGTCCGGTGGCAAGGGCGAATACCGATGCTGCAATTGCCAGCCGCAAATCGATCGGGTCGACGAGTGCGTCGAACTCCTTTATCAGTAACGCACCGTATCGTGTCAGATTGCGACGCGACCTCGATATCAGCGACAGCGTCGCCAGATGTCCCAGGATCGAACCGTAGTCGTCGGACCGGTATCCAACACCGACCGTGTCGACGTCGATCAGACCGACGATCTCGGGTCCTTTGACCAGGACCTGGGAGGTGTGGAAGTCACCGTGTACCGCGACCGTTGGCTCGTCGGGTTCGCCGGCCACGGCGTCGACGATGGCGTCGATGCGCGAGCCGAGCTCGGGGGTCACTGCCTTGAGGACAGCGGCGTGGTTTGCCGCGTTTCTTCTCGTCCCGGTCACAGGAGATGCGCCCGGGTCGGAGGGAAGCGATTCGAGTAGCGAACGCAGCTGAGCGGCCCCGGGGAGGCGCTTCGTCCCCGACTCCAACGCCTTGCGGAGTGTCCGGCCGTTCATGGCCTGCATGGCTACCAGACCCAGGTCCTCGGACCAGCCCAGGCTGTGCGGGACGGGGACGGACCCGGCCATGGCGCCATGGAGACGTTGTAGGTCCGCTATGCGCGAAGGGCGCAGCACTTTGAGGAAGATCCGCGCCTGGGGCGAGACCACCTCGATCACCGCGCGACGCCCGGGTCGATACGCTCGAGTGCTCAGACGGACCTGCTGGGTCGTCACCCCCAGTTGCTCGAGGACGCCTCGGATCTGGTCGGGATCGGTCGCCGGCGCCAGGCCAGGAAGAAACGGGTCATAC
>JADFIY010000147.1 GCA_022566415.1 Acidobacteriota bacterium | reverse complement strand
TGCTGGAGCGCATGGTCGATCTGGTCGCTCGCGAGCTGGACATGGATCCGGTGGAGGTGCGGCGGCGCAACCTCATCGAGCCGTTCGACGACGGCCATGAGGTGGCCACCGGGCTGGTCTACGACTCGGGAAACTACGTAGGCGCCCTGGACAAGGCCCTGGACATGTTCGGCTACGAGGATGCAAGGAAGGCACAAGCAAAAGCGCGAGAGGAAGGGCGACTCGTCGGGATCGGCGTGGTGACCTATACCGAGATCTGCGGACTCGGTCCCTCCGAGGTGGCGGGTGCGGTCGGCTTCGGTGGCGGCTTGTGGGAAAGCGCCATCGTTCGTTTCCATCCGACGGGGAAGGTCACCCTCCTGGTCGGCGTCGCCCCGCACGGGCAAGGGGAAGAGACCACGTTCGCCCAGATCGTCTCCGACCAGCTCGGGGTGTCGGTCGACGACGTCGACGTCGTCTACGGCGACACCGCCAAGACCCCCATGGGGTGGGGTACCTACGGCAGCCGCACCACGGCGGTGGCGAGCGGGGCGATCATGGGTGCCGTCGACCAGATCAAGGACAAGGG
This sequence comes from Acidobacteriota bacterium, assembly GCA_022566415.1. Lineage (GTDB taxonomy): Bacteria > Actinomycetota > Acidimicrobiia > Spongiisociales > UBA5794 > JACZST01. The sequence goes on along the minus strand of JADFIY010000147.1, from coordinate 5,943 downwards.
CGTCAAGATCGCGGCCCACATGCTGGAGGCAGCAGAAGAGGACATCGAGTTCTCCGATGGTGTGTTCTCGGTAAAGGGGTCAAGGGCGGATGGGAAGACCATCCAGGACATCGCCCTCGCCGCCAACACGGCATGGGATCTGCCGGAGGGTGTCGATCCGGGACTGGAGGCTTCGAGCTTCTTCAACCCCGGGAACTTCGTGTACCCGTTCGGCACCCACATCGCCCAGGTGGAGGTCGATCCCGAAACCGGGGAGATCGAGTTCCAACGCTACGTGGCGGTGGACGATTGCGGGCCGGTCATCAACCCGATGATCGTCGAGGGCCAGGTCCAGGGAGGGATCGCTCAGGGCGCCGCCCAGGCGCTGTGGGAGGGGGCGGTCTACGACGACGACGGCAACCTGGTCACCGGATCGATGATGAGCTACGCCATCCCCAAAGCCGAGTTCCTTCCCAACTTCGAGTTGGGTATGACCGAGACCCCCACCAGCGTCAACCCGCTCGGCGTCAAGGGGGTCGGGGAGACCGGGACCATCGCCTCCACGCCGACGGTGTACAACGCGGTGATGGACGCCCTCGCCCCGCTCGGGGTGGAACAAGTGGACATGCCGCTGACGCCGGAGCGGGTATGGAAGGCGATTCGAGCGGCACAGAACGGAGGTGAGTGATGCAGACCGCACCATTCGACTACTACCGGCCGGAAACGCTAGCGGATGCCATCGACCTCCTTTCCACCGTGGAGGGAGCTCGGCCGCTGGCCGGCGGTCATAGCCTGCTGCCGGCGATGAAACTCCGCGTGGCCAACCCGCCGGCGGTGGTGGATCTGAGCAGGATCGAAGGACTGGATGGGATCAGCCGCAATGGTGATTCGCTCAGCATCGGCGCTCTCACCAAACACGCTGCGGTCGCCGCCTCCGAGCTCGTTCAAGGCGACTGTTCGATCCTGGCGGACACCGCTGCCCACATCGGAGATCCTGCGGTGCGCAACAGGGGGACCATCGGCGGCAGCATCGCCCACGCCGACCCGGCAGCCGACTACCCGACGGTGCTGACTGCGTTGGGAGCGACGATCACCGTCACCGGAAAGAGCGGCGACCGCTCGATACCGGTCGACGACTACTTCGTCGACATGTTCACACCGGCCCACGCTGACGGAGAGCTGGTGACCTCTGTGGACGTTCCGGTTATTGGAAGCGAACAGGGCGGCGACTACAAGAAGCACCGCCACCCGGCATCCAGCTACGCCGTGGTCGGCGTCGCTGCGGTCGTGTCCGCGGTCGACGGCACGTGCACGGCGGCGCGGATTGCGATCGGTGGTGTCACCGGAACGCCGGTGCGAGCCGAGGCGGCCGAAGCAGCGCTCGTGGGCCAGGTTGTGAACGGAGAGGCGATCGCGGAGGCATCATCCAAGGTTGCCGCAGTCCTGGGCAACCCGCTCGGCGATGTATACGCATCCGGTGAGTACCGGGTGCACCTGGCGGGGGTGCTCACCGGGCGAGCTCTTGCCGACGCGTTCACCGACGCCGGGGTAGCCGGGGTATAGGAGCGCGCACCGATAGGTGAACGGTCGTTTCGCCAGAAGTGGAGCGATTTTTCCGGCTCGTGCCGCTTCGCGGCGGGCCGCTCGGGCCACGGCTCCGCAGGTGGCCTTGCCGACAGACTGGATCGCGCCCAGTTGCGGGGCCTGCGATTTTTCCCGCTCGTGGCGCTTCGCGGCGGGCCGCTCGGGCCACGGCTCCGCAAATGGCCTTGCCCACAGACCGGATCGCGCCCACTTGCGGGGCCTCCAAGCAGCTCATCAATGGAGGCGGCGCGGGCGTTGTGCTCGCTCCGCTTCCTATGGTTAGGGCATGCTGAATTCGATCGATGAGGTTCTTGGTGCCCTCGAAGGAGAGCGGTACGTGGCTGAGCGCTCCCTGGGGGTGGCGATCCACCTCGCCCTCCAGCTGGGCAAGCCGTTATTTCTGGAGGGAGAAGCCGGCGTCGGCAAGACCGAAGTAGCCAAGGTGCTGGCCTCGATCCTCGACACGCGGCTGATTCGGCTCCAGTGCTACGAGGGGCTCGACGTCAATCACGCCGTCTACGAATGGGATTACCCAAAGCAGATGCTCGCCATCCGGCTCATCGAGGCCGGCAGCGGAGGCGAACAGATCGAAGTCGACGACATCATGAGTCGTGACTATCTGGTTCCTCGGCCTCTGCTTCAGGCCGTCGAAGCGTCGGCGGGGGGCGAGCGGCCGGTGCTCCTGATCGACGAACTGGACCGAGCCGATGAGGAGTTCGAGGCCTATCTCCTGGAGTTGTTGAGCGACTTCCAGGTCACGATCCCGGAGATCGGCACCATCGTCGCCGATCAGCCACCGGTGATCGTGCTCACTTCGAACCGGACAAGAGAGATCCACGATGCACTGAAGCGGCGCTGCATCTACCACTGGATCGAGTATCCCGACTTCGACCGAGAGGTCGCCATCGTCATGCGCAAAGTGCCAAACGTTCCGGAGGCGCTGGCCGCCGACCTCGCCCGAGCCATGGAGACGCTGCGCACCATGGATTTGTACAAGCCACCAGGGGTGGCCGAAACGTTGGACTGGGCGGCGGCGCTCGCCGTGCTTGGCACGAAACGGCTCGACCCGGAGGCGGTGGACGACACCATTGGCGTGATCCTCAAGTACCAGGAGGACATCGAGCGAGTGCGTTCCGGGGGAACCGAGCAGCTCCTGGCCTCCGCCGGTTGACGGGGGTCTGTGGAGTGAGGCATCAGTCGCAAGTCGCAAGTCGCAAGCAGGAGCGACGCCATCCAAAGCCGAAGACTGATGACTGATGACTGATGACTGATGACTGATGACTGATGACTGATCTCCAGCCGCTCGCAGATCCCCTCATCCACAATCTCGTTCACTTCACCCGTCTTCTTCGCGCACAAGGTCTGCGTGGGGTCCCCGAAACGACCGTGGCCATGCTGGAGGCGGCGGAAGCGGTGGGACTCTCCGACCGGGACGATGTCTATTACGCGTTTCGAGCGGTGGTGGTGGCCCGTCCCGAAGAGGTCCAGTTGTTCGACCAGGCATTCGAGCTCTTCTTCGGCAGCGGCCGTCGATGGTCACCAATGGAGCCGATCGAGCTGAAGGTCCACCCACGCGGGCCGCGTGTGCACGTGATTGCTCCAACGACGGTCGCGGCCGATTTTGGCGGCGAGGAGCCATCAGACGTCAGCGAGGAAGCGGGAGCCAGCGCCGTCACCCGTCTGTCGAAACGCGACTTCGCCGATCTCACCCCGGAGGACTACGTCCAGGTGCAGCGGCTCATTGCGAGGATGGTCTGGCAGCCGGCCGACACCAAGAGCCGTCGTTGGGAACCCTCGCGGTCTGGGTCCCGTCCCGATCTCCGCAGGACGCTCCGCCGGCTCATCGGCCCGTCCGGCGACATGATGCAGTTGTCGATGTCGGGTCCCAAGGCGCGTCGAAGGCCGCTTCTCGTGCTGGCGGACGTGAGCGGTTCCATGGAGCGGTATACCGAAATGCTTCTCTACTTCGTCCATGCTGCTCGCGGTCGCTTGGGCCGCGTCGAGGCGTTTGTGTTCTCCACCAACCTGCACCGCATTACCCGTCAGCTGGCGCACCGGGATCCCAAGGTGGCGCTGGCGCGGGTAGGGGGAAGGCCAGCCTTGGCTCGCCGGCTGGTCCACCGATCAACGCAAGCTGGTCACCAATCACGACTCGCTCGGCTATTTCGCCGACCGTTACGGCTTCGTCGTCATCGGCACGGTGATCCCCGGCGGTTCGTCGCTGGGCGACCCCAGCTCGGCGGCCCTGGCCGAGCTGGTGGCGGTCATCGAGCGTGAAAGGTCGCCTGCGATCTTCGCCGAGAGCACCGAACCACAGGCCCTGGCCGATGCGGTCGCCGCCGAGGCGGGAGCCGACGTTGCCGTGGTCGAGTTGTTCACCGGGTCGCTGAGTGAGCCGGGGACGGTGGCAGACACGCTGATCGGGATGCTCCTCGTCGACGCCGAGCGGATCGCCGAGGCGCTCGGATCATGACCGATTCCCGGGCGCCTGGTGGCGTAGATTCGACATCGTGGACTGGTTGACCGCCCCCTTCGAGCTGGGCTTCCAGCAGCGGGCGCTGCTGGGCGGCTCGCTGGCCGCGGTGGCGACCTCGGTGGTCGGCACCTGGGTGGTGCTGCGTGGCATGACCTTCCTCGGCGACGCCCTGGTGCACGGCGTCATCCCGGGCATCGCCCTGGCGCTGCTCCTCGGCTTCAGCCCGCTGCTGGGCGCAGTCGCCGCCGCCGTGGTGATGATCGCCGGCATCAACCTCATCCACCGCCAGACCACCTTCTCCGAGGACACCGGCATCGGGCTGCTGTTCGTCGGCATGCTCGGTTTTGGGGTGATCCTGATCAGCAAGACGCCATCCTTTGCCGGCAACCTGACCACGATCCTGTTCGGAGACGCCCTCGGAGTGACGACCGGCGATCTGGTGGTGCTCGCCGTCGTCGCCGCAGTGGCGGTGGCGGTGTCGATCCTGATGTACCGGCCGTTCCTCGTCCTCGCCTTCGACGAGCAAAAGGCCGCCCTGTACGGACTCCACCCCCGTTGGGCGCATATGGCCCTGCTCGGCCTGATCACTCTCGCCATCGTCGGATCTTTCCAGACCGTGGGGACCCTGCTGGTGTTCGGTCTGCTGGTCGGACCCCCGGCCACCGCCGCGCTCCTGGTACGGAGGGTGCCCACGATCATGGTGACGGCGGCGGTCATCGGGGTGGTATCGGTGGTGATCGGCCTCATCGTCAGCTACCACGCCAACACATCGGGCTCGGCGACGATGGCGGTGGTCCCCGTGGTTCTCTTCTTCATCGTGCTGACCGCCAAGTCGGTGCGGCGGGTGCTGACGTGAGCGACGTCGACGTGGTGGTGATCGGGGCGGGAATCGCCGGGGCCTCGGTGGGCTACGAGCTGGCGCGGGACCACGACGTGGTGGTGCTGGAGCAGGAACCCGTCGCCGGGTATCACACCACCGGGCGGTCGGCAGCCGTGTTCACCGAGGCATATCACCGCGGACCGGTGCAGGCACTGGCGGTGGCGAGCCGCCCGTTTTTCGAGCATCCACCGGATATGCTGGCCGGCACCCAGCTGTTGACCCCGCTGCCGGTCATGATCATCGCCAGAGCGGATCAACGCGAGGTGTTCGATCGGTACGTCGAGGAATTGCCGGACTCCGTCGAGGTGATCGAGGGTGCCGCGTTGGCCGATTACTGCCCGATCCTCGGTGACGACATCGTGGTCGGTGCGCTGGAGGCAGGGGCGATGGAGATCGACGTGCACGCCCTCCACCAGGGCTATCTGACCGGCATCCGGCTACGCGGCGGGGAGGTTTGGCTCGAGGCGAGAACCACCGCCATCGAACCGGCCGGCGACCGGTGGCGGATCGGCGCTGGTGGCAAGACGCTGACGGCGCCGGTGGTCGTCAACGCCTCCGGTGCCTGGGGTGACGAGGTCGCCGAGCTGGCCGGCGTCGCCCCGCTCGGGATCACTCCGTTCCGCAGGACCGCCTTCACTTTTGCCGGCCCCGACGACACAGATTTCACCACCTGGCCGATGATCATCGATGTCGAGGAGGAGTTCTACTTCAAGCCGGAGCGCGGCCGGTTCATGGGCAGCCTTGCCGAGGAAACGCTGATGTCTCCGCACGACGTGGGGGTGGAGGAGGTCGATGTGGCGCTGGCCATCGCGCGGATCGAGGCGGCGACGACGCTGAGCATCCGCCACGTCAAGACGACGTGGGCAGGCCTACGCACGTTCACCACAGACCGCGTGCCGGCCATCGGCTTCGACCCCGATCATCCCGGGTTCTTCTGGCTGGTCGGTCAGGGTGGCTTCGGGATCATGACCGCTCCGGCGACGGCCAGGGTCTCGGCGGCGTTGGTTGACGGGCATCGGCTGCC
>JADFIY010000146.1 GCA_022566415.1 Acidobacteriota bacterium | reverse complement strand
CCCGCAGTACGTGGTCTCCATCGTGGTCGAACGCGGTGGCTCCGGCGGCAAGGTCGCAGCCCCCATCGCCCGCCAGGTGTTGCAGCACCTCGTCGGCGGGTCGGAATCGGTCACGCCCCTCGAGGCAGGAGCCGACGCAGATTGACGATGCTCGAGCCCACCCCCCAGCCGATCACGCTGCTGCAGCGAGAGCGGCCCATGCGCCCCGACTTGGCGTTGGTCGCTTCCTACATCGCGCTGTCGGTGCTTGGTCTCCTCATGGTGTACACCGCATCGGCACCACGCCTGATCGACCTCGGATTGAACCCAACGCAGGACCTGGAGCGACAGGGGGTGTTCGTAGTGGTCGGGTTCATTGCCTTTGCCGTCGTTTCCGCGTTCGATGTCCGACATCTGCGCCGCTGGGTCCCCGTTATCTACGCGGCCAGCATGCTGACGCTGCTTGTCGTGCTTACCCCGCTGGGGAGGACCGTGCAGGGTGCGCAGCGGTGGATCGACCTCGGACCCCTCGGGCAATTCCAGCCGGCCGAGCTGGCCAAGGTGGCGGTCATCGTGGCGTTGGCCGGCCTGCTTGCTCTCAAGCCGCGGGCGCTGCGATGGGACAGCATCGTGCGGGCGGTCGTGGTGGTGGCGATTCCGGCATTTCTGATCTTCAAGCAGCCGGACCTCGGCACCATGCTCGCCTTCGGCATCATCGCCATGGTGATCCTGTTCGTCGCCGGTGCGACGTGGCGGCAAATGGCAGCACTCATGGTCGCAGCTGCGGTCGGCGCCGTCGTCTTGTTCCAAGTGGGGGCGATCCGCCAATACCAGGTCGAACGCCTGACCGCGTTCCTCGATGCCAATTCGGACGTGCTGGGTGCTCAGTACAACCTGCAGCAGAGCGAGATCGCTATCGGAACCGGAGGGCTGTTCGGAAAGGGACTGTTCAACGGGACCCAAACCAACCTGCGGTTCGTGCCGGAGCAGTCGAGCGACTTCATCTTCACTGCGGTTGGGGAGCAGCTCGGGTTCGTGGGGGCGGTCATCGTGCTTTCATTGTTTGCCATCCTTCTATGGAGGATCCTGGTCGCTTCGCTGCACGCCAGGGACCGCTTCGGTCAGCTCGTCGCAGTGGGTGCCGCCGCATTGATCACGTTCCACGTATTCGTCAATGTTGGTATGACCGTCGGTGTCATGCCGATCACCGGGCTCCCGCTGCCGTTCATGTCCGCCGGCGGCACCGCGTTCATCGCGATGAGCATCGCTCTCGGGATGGCCCACTCGATCTGGCTGCGCCGGTCGCCGGTGCCCGGAGAGCGCGCCTTCGACCACGCCCAAGCTCCGTAACACCATCCGGGTGTGTCCATCTACTACGCTCATATTTCATGCAGCGACGCGCTGAGCAGGGTTGGGTCGAGGTCATCGCCGGCCCGATGTTCTCCGGCAAAAGCGAGGAGCTGATCCGCAGGGTCACCCGGTATGGGATTGCGAGGATCCCCGTCCAAACCTTCAAGCCGGCAATCGACACCAGGTACTCCCCGACCGAGGTCGTCTCCCACTCCAACCTGACCGCGGCCGCCACCGCGGTTGCCGATTCCGAGGAGCTGCTGCGGTCGGTGGAGGATCGCACGGTGGTCGTCGGCATCGATGAGGGGCAGTTTTTCGATGAAGGCCTTGTCGAAGTGGTCGAGCTGCTTGCCGGCGCCGGCAAGCAGCTGATCATCGCCGGGCTCGACCTCGACTACATGGGCCGACCGTTCGAACCGATTCCTGCACTCATGCTGCGCGCCGAGTACGTGATGAAGACCCTTGCCGTCTGCCACCGCTGTGGCGGACCCGGGCTGTTCACGCAGCGGGTGATCGCCGGCGACGATCTCGTCGTGCTCGGTGCTACCGACGCCTACGAGGCGCGGTGCCGGCGATGTTACGACCCGACCGAAATAGAGCAGCCGAAGCTGACAGCAGTAGATCAGTAGGCCAGTTCGCTCGCTGCGCTCGCTTCCAGTTCCCAGTTCGCTCGCTGCGCTCGCTTCCAGTTCCCAGTTCGCTCGCTGCGCTCGCTTCCAGTTCCCAGTTCGCTCGCTGCGCTCGCTTCCAGTTCCCAGCAAGATTCCAACACTCGGGATCTTGGATCTGGGATCTGGGAACTGGGAACTGGGAACTGTCTCGAGTGCTCGGGCTATCCCGCGGCACCAGCTACCCTCAGTGCAGTTCGACCGCAATGGGCGGTCGTCCGTTCCGAACCGGGACCAGGAATTGGCTTACAGCTACCCCCATGCCGTCCGATGGAGCCCCAAAGCGATCGACTCGCGATCGACCGGTGGCACCGACCCCAGGACACAAGCATGGCGGACGAGCTGCCGACATGGTTTCGGCGATACCTCAAAGGAGTTCAGGTATGGGTTTATTCAAGAAGAAGCGTGCCCAGGTGGTGCGCAAGGGTTCCTCGGTCGAACAGCGTTCGGTGCGAAGCGTGGGCGGGGAGACCGTCACGGTTCGCCGGTTCACCGAGGCAACCGGACAGCAAGCCCCGCGAAAGAAACAGAAGCAGGGCGGTAAGTCCAACCAGCAGCAAGGCCCCGCCCGTCGCCGGCGTCCGACGCACCTCGAAGTGGTGGCGCCGCCCGAGACCGCGCGCATGCAGATGCTCGTGCGGACCCTCCCGCACCAGACCCAGATCGTGGTGATGGAAGGGCCGGTGTTGGTCGAGCACTACGTGGCCCGGTCCGACAAACAGTCCCTCGTCGGAAACGTGTATCTGGGCAAGGTTCGCAATGTGCTGCCCGGCATGGAAGCAGCGTTCATCGACTTCGGGGCGGGGAAGAACGGCGTCTTGTATGCCGGCGACGTCAACTTCGCCAGTTACGAGCTCGGGGGAAAGCCCAAACGCATCGAGTCTGTCATGGCACCGGGCGACTCGGTGTTGGTGCAGGTGGTCAAGGACGCCATGGGCCATAAGGGCGCCCGCTTGACCAACCAGATGAGTCTTGCCGGCCGGTACCTGGTGCTGGCCCCCGACCCCAGCGTACGCGGCATTTCGAAGCGTCTACCAGACGACGAGCGGCGCCGTCTTCGTGAGCTGATCGCCGAGCACCGCCCCGAGGGTATGGGTGTGATCGTGCGAACTGCCGCCGAGGGTGCCAGCGGCGAGGACATCCAGGCCGACATCGCCAGGCTTCAGGACGTGTGGCACGGGATCGAGACCAAGGTGGAGACCGCTTCCGCACCTGCGTTGCTCTACGAGGAGCCGCCGCTGGTCACAAGGGTGATCCGTGAGCATTTCACCCGGGATTTCAAGCGCCTGCTCATCGACCAAAAGGTGACGTACGAACGTGTCCTCGAGTATCTGAGGGGAACAGAGTCCGACCTGCTGGACAAGGTGTCGCTGTACAACGACGAGATGGCGTTGTTCGAGCGATTCCACGTCGAGGACCAGCTGCGCAAGGCCCTCGATCGCAAGGTGTGGCTGCCCTCCGGGGGGCACATCGTGGTCGATCGCACCGAGGCGCTGACGGTGATCGACGTGAACACCGGGCGGTTCGTCGGTACCTCCAATCTGGAGGACACGGTGCTGGAAAACAACCTGGAAGCTGCTGAGGAGATTGCGCGACAGCTCAGGCTGCGCGACATCGGTGGCATCATCGTCATCGACTTCATCGACATGGAGACCCAAAAGAATCAGGACGCCGTTTTGCTCCGTCTCCGCGAGCATCTCGCCAAGGACAAGACCCGAACGCAGGTGTTCGAGGTCTCCAACCTCGGGCTTGTCGAAATGACCAGGAAGAACGTGTCGGCCGGGCTCCTCGAGTCTTTCTCTGAAGTGTGCCCGCGCTGCAGCGGCCGCGGCGTCCTGCTCCACGAGGACGCAGCCGCCACCGGTGTCCAGGTTGGCGTCGACAACGAGGAGACGGGCTGAAGAGTCTGCAGCTTCAGTCCCCAGCCATCAGATTCACTTGAGATTGAGCCCGGGCCGATGACTGACGACTGATGACTGGGAAATTTGCAACTCCACTAAGCTGTGTGGCGCCCGGCATTCGCCGGACCCCTACCGACTACCGGGAATCATGTACGCCATCATCCGCGCTGGCGGAAAACAAGCCAAGGTGAGCGAAGGCGACATCGTCGATGTCGAGCGCGTCAAGACCGAAGGCGATGTGACATTCGTACCACTGCTCATCGTCGAGAAGGACGGCACGGTGATCTCGGACCGAGACAAGCTGGCCAAGGCGACCGTGACTGCCGAGATCCTCGGCGAGTCGATCGGCCCCAAGGTCGACATCTTCAAGTACAAGGCGAAGACTGGATACCGTCGCCGCGCCGGACACCGCCAGAAGTACACGCAGCTGCAGATCAAGAAGATCGATCTACCGGGGGCAAAGCCGGTGGCGAAGAAATCGGCCCCCAAGAAGCCTGCGGCCAAGTCGGCCCCCGCCAAGAAGCCTGCGGCCAAGTCGGCCGCCGCCAAGAAGCCTGAGGCGAAGTCGGCCGCCGCCAAGAAGCCTGAGGCGAAGTCGGCCGCCGCCAAGAAGCCTGAGGCCAAGTCGGCCGCCGCCAAGAAGCCTGCGAAGAAGAAAGCCACTCCATCGTCGACCGCAAAGTCGACCGCACAGAAGCCTGCGGCAAAGAAGAAGCCGCCAGACGCCGACAAGGGAGCCTGACATGGCAAAGACCAAGGCCAGCGGTTCTTCCAAGAACGGGCGGGACTCAGCGGCGCAGCGACTCGGGCCGAAGGTGTTCGACGGCCAGACCGTCAGGTCCGGTGCCATCCTCGTCCGCCAGCGTGGCACCCGTATTCACCCCGGCAACAATGTGGGGCGCGGAGGGGACGACACCCTGTTCGCCACCACCGACGGCGTGGTGTCGTACGGAACCAAGCTCGGCCGGCGACAGGTGTCCGTGGTTGCCGAGAAAGTCCTGCAGTAGCGCAGCTTTCAGCTGCCAGTCCTCAGTCTTCAGCCCGAAAATATTCACATGCTGGGATCCGGCTGATAGCTGATAGCTGATGGCTGACGACTGACGACTGACGGCCTGTGTTTACTCTCGACTCATGAGTTCCTTTGTTGATCAGGTGACCCTCCATGCCAAGGGTGGGAACGGCGGAGCCGGCGTCGCCTCGTTTCAGAAGCGAAAGGGCAAGCCGAGAGGTCGCCCGAACGGGGGCAATGGGGGGAGGGGCGGAGACGTCATCCTCGGCGCCGATCCCAGCATCGGCACCCTGCTGCGCTACGACCGGAAGCCGCATTGGCAAGCCGGAGACGGGGTGCACGGTGAAGGCGAGCTGCGCCACGGGCGGACCGGCGACGATCTCATGCTTCCCATCCCGCTCGGGACCATGGTTCTTGACGATCGCGGCACCCTGCTCGCCGATCTCGTCGAGGAGGGCCAGCACATCGTGATCGCCCGCGGTGGTCACGGTGGTCGCGGGAATGCTGCCTTTGTCACACCGGCCCGCAGGGCGCCGGCGTTCGCCGAGCAAGGTGAGTACGGGGAAGAAAACGCGATCACCATCGAGCTTCGACTGCTTGCCGACGCCGCCCTCGTCGGCTATCCAAACGCTGGGAAGAGCACGCTCATCGCGAGCGTCTCCGCGGCCACCCCGGCCATCGCGGACTATCCGTTCACCACGCTCGTACCCAACCTCGGCGTCGTCACCGTCGATGATCGAGAGTACGTGCTTGCCGATATCCCTGGACTCGTCGAAGGAGCAGCAGATGGGAAGGGCCTCGGCCACGAATTTCTCCGCCACATCGAGCGGGCTCGCGCCCTCGTCGTGCTCCTCGACCCCTCCGACCTGCAGACGGACTCACCGGCGCGGCAGCACGAGGTACTGCTCGCCGAACTCGGTGCCTACTCACCAGAGCTCATCGCCCGTCCCCGGATCGTCGTGCTGAACAAAACCGACCTCCTCACAGCCGACCCGGTTGTGGAGATCGATACCGAGGTTGTCGCCATCTCCGCTGTCACCGGCGAGGGCGTTCCTGAGCTGCTGCATCGCATCGCCGACCTGGTCGATCTCGCCGTACGTGAGGCCCCGGCAAGAGAGGGATACACGCTTCACCGCCCGCTCGAGGTGCCGTTCACCGTCACCCGTGTCGAAGGTGTCTGGCTCGTCGAAGGCCGAGGTGCGCAACGAGCGGCCAACCTCAACGACCTCACCATCGCGGAAGCTGCGGACCTGGTCGCGCGGCGGCTGCGCCACATCGGAGTCGACTACGCCCTGCGCGATGCTGGCGCCGAGCCGGGTGACGATGTACGGATCGGGGACCTCGTGTTCACCTACGAGGATGCGGAAAGCATCGAGTGACAAGGAGCAAAGCTCAAGTCGCAAGTCCCAAGTCGCAAGTCGCAAGTCGCAAGTCGCGAGTCCCAAGTCCCAAGTCGCAAGTCGCGAGTCCCAAGTCGGAAGTCGCGAGTCCCAAGTCGCGTGCCGCGTGTCGGGTTTCTCCGCCTCTTGAGGCGTCGTGTTTCGCGACTGTGCGACAGTTTGCGGGGCTGTGCTCCGTCGCGATCCTTGCTCCCCCCTCAGGGGGGAGTCCCG
>JADFIY010000145.1 GCA_022566415.1 Acidobacteriota bacterium | reverse complement strand
GCCCTCGCAGAAGCCCCCACCAAGTCCGGAGCCACATTCGGCTCCACCGCTCGATAACTAGTCTGACTAGTCTGACTAGATCGTCCTGTCTAGTCATCGAGGCCGGTCATGTCAAAAGCATCCTCCGGCAACGCCCGGGTGGAACAACTCCCCACCCGCTCCCGCGTCGTGCGTGCCTAGAACCGGCGAAATCCCCCTCCTTCCCGCACATGCGAGGAGGCGGGAAGAGCGTGATGGCGGCGATCCGTTCGGGAACGCACGGCGGCGCTCGGTTCTCAGCCAGGGGGTGCGATCGGCTCGGAAGATCGCGAGCGCATCGCGGTTGAGGCTGTCCGCGAGCGTCGGTCGACTTGAGATTACACTGCCGGCCGAGGACGGCACGCCGCCGGCTGACCGGTCGTTCAGCCCGGGGAGGCCCTGTGCGGCTCATACTGTCGCCGGCCGATGGATCTGACACAGATCTGACACAGGCCGACGCGAAACAGTGCGAAACAGCAAATCCATTCCATTCGATCTAGCTGTGCAGAACCACATCATCTACTCGAACATCCAGGACCTGGCGACGAAGCTCTCTGAACGACTAAGGGCGACCCTCGAGTAGCCAGGGTTCGGCGATGCGAAGTGGGGGCGGGCCTCCTGCGCCATCGAGGTAGCTGGCTTCGGTGCGCTTGGTCATATGCGGGGCACGGTCCGCGGTGCTCAGTCTTTGTCCCAGGGTCAGCTGACCGCGTCCGCCACGGCGGCGATCGACTGTTCCAGCGCCGTGAGGCCGCCGGCGTCGAGAAACGTTTGCGGTACCACCTCCACGATGACTGTCCCCGCGAAGTCGGTGTCCGAAAGGTTCTGGAGGAACCGCCGCCAATGGGTGTCACCATGGCTGGGGATGCGGTGGTCTTCCTTGTCGACATCGTGGCAATGGACGTGAGCGATCGACTCCCACAGCTCCTTCGTGGGTTCTTGGGACATGCCGAAGCGCCGGTGGTTCCATACCGCGTGGCCGACGTCCCAGCATGCCGCAACACCGCTCCGCTTGACGATCTCGGCCAGCTCGACGGGGGAGTCTCCAACGCGGATCAGCTGCTCACCCACGTCGGGCGCGACCTGCAGCTCCACGACCGGGCGCACGTTTGGAGCACGCTCGGCACACCAGTCGCTGACCCACGAGAAGAAGTGCACGGACCGTTCCAGAAGCTCTCCCCGGAAACCGTGCTGCACACCAGCGGCTGGGTGGATATTCACGATCGTCTCACCCTGGTCTCGGGCCAGACTGGCGGCGAGAGCGAGGAAACGCTGATGGACCATCGCCGGGTGGGATCCGGGTCCGTCGAAGTTCGCCGGATTTGCGCCCTGACCCTCGGTATACGGGTGGAACGACACCTGGAGCCCGACCTCGTGGCAGCGCCGAGCCTTGGCGGCGACTTCGCCGAGGTCGGAGCTGGGACCAAGGGGAATCTCCACGGCTTGTACCCCGAGCTCATTCAGCCGTGAAGGGACATCGCGTCCACCGAAGAGCCGCCGATAAGACTCACTCGTGTCGAAGTCAACGTCGAGTTTGAGTCCGATCCGCATGGCCATCACGCTACCGACGAGAGGCCCAGCTCACCGATCATTCAGCCCGGCGAGGCTCCGTGCCGCGCATACGTCGACGGCCGATGGATCTGACACAGATCTGACACAGGCCGACACGAAACAGTGCGAAACAGCGAAGCCAGGCGAAGGGTAGAGCCGTTGTTCACAAGCGGTTTCTGCCCGAAAGCCCAGGTCAGCGTAACCCCCTGATATGCCTTCACACGGCAGAGGTCACTGGTTCGATCCCAGTAGCGCCCACCACCCAGAAGCCCTTGCCACGTGTAGGAAACCGTTACACGACAAGGATCTGAGCCCACGGGATCATTGCTCTCGATATGTTCAGATACCCCGAAATATGGGGGTCTCGCGGACAGTTCGCGGACAGCTTCTCGGTCGGCCTTCGCGTCCAGGCGGCGATGGAGTCTCTTCCTGGGAGGAGGCCGTAGTCCTACGAGCGCGGTGGCGAAACAGGTCTTATCGTTGTGGCGACGATCCCCGCAACCAGCGGCATGATGATGAACCAGGTGGCGGCGCCGCTGTAACCACCGGTGGCGTCTCTGGCGAGGGCGAAAACCACTGGGCCCACAGCCGTCGAGGCGACGTCGATGAAAGATGCCGTCCCCTGAATCTCGCCGATATGGCGGACGCCAAACCATCGCGGCAGCAGAGTGGCAGACACCGACCGGATCGCTCCACCTGCGGCTCCAAGACTCACTGCATAGAGCACAACCGCCACGCCCGGAGTGAGGCTTGCGGCGAGTACAAGACTGATGATGAGCAGCCCCATCGCCATGGGTATCAGCTCTCGGCCCGTGAGCCGATCCGAGAGATACCCGAACAACAACCCGGCTGCTGCGGCACCGATCACCTGGGGTAGGAACATCACAGCTGCCTCGGTGGCCGTCAGGCCGGCGTCGGCCAACAGAGAGATCTGATGGAAGTTCAATGCAGTCACAAGCATCCCGACCGTCGCTGAAGCGGCGATGAGAGACCAAAACCTGTTGGTGCGGAGCGCTTCGCTCCTCGTGGCAGAGACTGTCGTCTGCTCCTTCGACGGCTTCATCTTCTTCGGGTTCGGTCCGTCGGGAACCTGGCCAACGTCAGAGGGCCGGTCGATCATCCCGAAGCGGGCGATCGGCACGACGACGAGCCAGATCATCACTGCAGAGGTCAACCAGGCGACTCGCCAGCCATAACCTTCGATTATCAGGCTCAGGCCGACGGGGACGAGCGCCATGACAATCGCGGTGCCCGTAGTGAAAATACCGAGCACCGTTCCCCGGCGCTTCTCGAACCAAAGCGTCACGGCAACAGTGCTCACCAACATCAAAGAGCCCTGACCAAGCAGTCGTATCGCCACGAACCCAATGGCGAGAGTCACAAATCCCTGAACACCGGCCATCCCCACAAGGGCAACTCCGAAGGCGACTCCGATCACAGTCATCGCCCGTCTCACCCCGACCCGATCGACCCGCCGGCCGATGAGGGGTAGCCCTAGGGCGGCGATGAGCGTGCCGATCAAGTACGCCGTCGAGACCTCTGAACGACTCATACCGAAGTCAGAGATGAATTGATCGACGAAAACGCTGACGCCGATGGTCTGGCCCGGACCGGTGAGCCCCCCGGTGATGATGGCCAGACCGAGAATGCGCCAGCCGTAGAACGAGCGCCGAACGGAACTCTGCTCGTTCTTCACCGTCGGATTCTAAGGCCCGGCGCTCGGACCTGGCGGATGATATGCGACTCTGGCGGGGGTTCGGTCGGGTGCGAGGTCCGCTTCCCATCGACCAAAGCGCGTCAGGCCCCCGCGCATCGACATGCACAGGGCCCATACGCTCTGGTCGCTGCGTTCTTAGCGACGCGCTGACACCTTCGCGGACGCCTTACGGACAGCTCGCGGACACCCAGGGCCTGTAACCGGGCCGAATCCCTTACCTGTAAGGGGTTTCGCTCTTTCGATCGCTGCCTTCACACGGCAGAGGCCACTGGTTCGATCCCAGTAGCGCCCACGGCCGGAAAACCCTGGTCAGAGGACCTGTGGCGAGGTGGCAGGTGGGTGCGACCTGACACGAATCTGACGCCCGTGGTCCCGGAGGTGAGGCCGCTCCGAAGTCCGAATGCTGGCCGAGGCCTGCCGACTCAGCGGCCGGCTGTTGTCCTTGACGTTATACACGACGCCGGTGGTGCCGTTTCCGCTTCCGGACGCCTGTTGGATGCAGAGATGGCCGTCCTTGTCGAGGTGCGGGGCACCCCGGGTGCTTCCGGGTCTTTCGTGGTCAGCGTGAAGGGTGGGGCAGGAGTAGAGCGGGTCAACCTTGGTCTCTAGGCCGGTCATGGTGGTGTGCGAGCGCCGGGATGGTGGGACCGGCTAGGCCAAGGGTTCTTGTACCTCGCCGGCGGATTGCGACAAATTCGAACCGCCCTCCGGGTGGGGAGGGCGGTTTCTGGTGATTTGGCCGGCTCGGCCCCAACCGGAAATTGTATGACCTCGGCCGGTCGGTCTCACGGGTTGTTTGCGTACGAGATGCACAGACCCTGATTGTTGAACCCTGCGCCGCCCTGTTCTGTCAGGTCCTGCCAGCCGCCGTTCATGCAGTCATCCTTGTCGAAGGCTTCCCAATCGTCTTCCGGGTCGAGTGCCTGCGCAGAGTTGATGAAGTTGTCGTGGAGGGCGGGCCCGAAGACCGCCAGGCCAGGAATGGCGATTATCCCAATGAGCCCGATGATCAGGGCGTACTCGACCATGGTGGCACCGCGTTCGTCGAATCTGGCTCTGAGGGCAGACCAAAAGCGCTGCATGTGCTCCCGGCCCCGCATGATTCTCTCCTCAAAGGTGGTCAGGTCCATCCCGTCTTATCGGCAGCCTGGGGCTGTCGACAACAGGGCCGAGCGGCCTATTTCCCTTGTCCTGTAGGGACTACCGTCGATCCACACCCGATGACTAGTTACCGCCAAGGGCGTTTCTGGTCATACCGCGAGGACCGACGAATTCTCCACGGTGGAGCATCCACCCGAGCACTACCTGCGGTGGACGATCGCGTGTTCTCTGTTTGCCGGAAGGGCTACGGAGGGACACCGAGCGTGGCCATCTTCAGTCGAGGTGCCTCTCGAGGTGTGCGTTCTCGATGATGGTTGCGGTGATCTCCTCGATCGATAGGGCCGTCGTGTCGAGTGTTTGGATGCGGTTCGTGCGATACATGCGTTCGGCCATCTCGACCTCTTGTCCGCAGCGCTCCAGGGAGGCATAGGAACTGTCAGGTTTTCGCTTCTGCCGGATCTGGAAGAGGCGCACCGGGTTGATTGTCAGCCCGAACAGACGGTCTGTGTGGGCTTGAAGCGCCTGGGGCAGGTGATGGTCGTCGAGTGATTCGGGTGTCAGCGGGAAGTTGGCGGCACGGATGCCGTATTGCATCGCAAGATAGAGGCACGTCGGCGTCTTGCCGACGCGTGATGGGCCGATCACGATGACCTCGGCGTCTCGATAGTGCTCGAGTCCGAGCCCGTCGTCGGTGATGAGGGCGTAGTCGACGGCGTCGAGACGCACCTGATACGTCGTCGTGTTGCCGATGCCGTGGTAGCGGCCGACGGTGGCGCTGGGCTGTACGCCGAACTCTGCGGTCAGGGTATCGATGAAGATCTCGAAGAGGTCCAGAACCAGTCCATTGGCGCGTTGCAGCCTTCGCCACAGCTCCGGGTCAATGATTGTGCTGAAAACGATGGGCGCAAGACCGGCGGCTGCGATTTCGTCGATCTCTTTGACCAGCGCCTCGACCTTGGCGGTGTCGTCGACGAATGGTCGTGTGACGTAGTGCGCTTCGATGCCGTCGAATCGTGCAATGAGGCTGTGTGCCATGGCTTCGGCGGTCACTCCCGTGTGATCGGAGACACAGAGCACGGTGCGTTTCGGGCGCGACTGGCTCATGAACCAGCGAGAGCCAGCCAGGTCTCGAGCACGGTGTCGGGGTTGAGTGAGATGCTGTCGATCCCCTCGGCGGCGAGCCAGATAGCGAAGTCGGGATGATCCGATGGCCCCTGGCCACAAATCCCGATGTATTTATCGTGTTTGCGGCAGGCGTCGATCGCCAGCGAGACGAGGGCCTTGACGGCGGGGTCTCGTTCGTCGAAGAGATCGGCCACCAGTCCTGAATCGCGGTCGACTCCCAGCGTGAGCTGGGTGAGATCGTTCGATCCGATCGAGAACCCGTCGAAGTGCTGGAGGAACTCGCCGGCGAGGATGGCGTTGGACGGGATCTCGCACATCATGATGAGCCGGAGCCCGTTGCGACCCCGCTCGATCCCGTGGCTGGAAAGGGCGGCGACGACAGATTCCGCCTGCGCCACCGTCCTCACGAAGGGGACCATTACCTCGACGTTGGTGAAGCCCATATCGTCACGCACCGAACGCAGCGCTTCGCATTCGAGGGCGAACGCCTCGGCGAACTCGGCCGCGACGTAGCGTGATGCTCCGCGGAATCCGATCATCGGGTTCTCCTCGACCGGCTCGAACAAGTCTCCGCCAAGGAGGTGGGCGTACTCGTTGGACTTGAAATCGGAGAGACGCACGATCACGGGTTTCGGCGCGAAGGCGGCGGCGATGGTCGCCACACCCTCCTTCAGTTTCTCGACGAAGAAGGTACGTCCGTCTGGGTAACCAGCGATACGTCTGTCGATCTCCTCTCTCACGTCGTCCGCCAGGCCCATCGGCGTCAGCAGGGCGCGGGGATGCACACCGATGAGGTTGTTGATGATGAACTCGACCCTGGCGAGGCCGACGCCGTGATTGGGGAGGCGCGAGAATGCAAAGGCACGATCGGGATCGGCGAGGTTCATCATCACCTTCACCGGAACCGGCGGCATGGCGTCCAGTTCTATACGGAGCACGTCGAAGTCGAGGATTCCCTCGTAGACGTACCCCGTGTCCCCCTCGGCGCACGACACCGTCACCTTGATTTCGTCACCGAGGCGCGAGGTC
>JADFIY010000144.1 GCA_022566415.1 Acidobacteriota bacterium | reverse complement strand
AATACGCAGATGGTGAAATCGAGGGAGACATTATTTATAGTGAGAACCCTAAGGTAATCAGGTTCAGTGGGTCTGACTCCCAGATACATTCTCATCGGCTTCCGGATGAATTGGACAACTCGCGTCTCGAATTCTCGCACAGTAATGGGATTGTATTCAGCAATGCAATAAATGCAGAAGGGTTGGAAGTAGTGTTCAGCAATTCCGGGACTGTCGAATTTGAGGCTGATTTTCTCTTCTCTGCAGGCTCAAGCACCTTCGATTTTACGTCCGAATTTAGCGGTTTAATTCTTTTTTCCGGTGTTTTTGAACTATTTGGGCTCTCCTCCGAGACAGATATCACTGTACTGGGTGAAGGAATTATTCAGATTAAAGAATTACGCGCGACCCTCGATGAGGCCAGCGTTGCCTTGGTCGAGGACATCGAAGATGCAGCGAGCGGCATCTCAGACGAAGAGGCGCTGCTGGCTTTTTCCCAATGCATGCGTGAGAACGGCGTGGAGAACTTCCAGGACCCGGTCGTCGACGCCGACGGCTCCGTTGGGTTTGGTTTCGGTCGTGGCGGAGGAGGAGGCCAGGACGGCGGTCCCTTCGGGGGCGTCGATCAGGAGATCGTCCAGGCCGCCTTCCAGGCGTGTTCCGACAACCTCGAGGGTCTGGCCTTTGGGCCCGGTGGGGGGGACTTCGACCAGGGTGAGTTCCAGGACACGTTCATCGAGTTCACCGCCTGCCTGCGCGAGAACGGTCTGGAGGTCGACGATCCCGACTTCTCCAACTTCGGACCCGGTCAGGGCGGTGGCGGAGGGGACGGGCCCGGCGGCGGCGGCGGCTTGTTTGGCGGCCAATTCGACCCAGACGACCCAGAGGTGCGAGCAGCTCTCGAAGCCTGCCAAGACATATTCGGCGGTGGCTTCGGTCCCCGCGGCGGCGGCGGCGGAGGGAACGGCTGATGGATGCGACCAGAATGGAGCCAAACGACGTGCAAGAAGAACTCGAGGTCCCGCCCGAGACGATGGAGCCCTCCGAGGAGGGCGGAGCAAACGAGTCCACACCGGCTGGTGAGACCTCCGGTAGGAAATGGTTGTGGGTCGGCATCGCGGTCGCTGTATTGGTCGTGGGCGGCATAGCCATAGCCGTCCTGGCTACCAACGGAACGGGCGACGACTCCGCGTCTGAACTCACCCTCAGCACGGCCACGGTGCAGCGAACCGACCTCGTGGTCACCGAGGAGCTCCCAGGAACGCTCGGCTACGGTGCAGCCGATCCCATGACTTTCCGCTCATCCGATGACGGGGTCATGACGATTCCCGGACTCCTCACGGGCACGGTGACCGCGATCGTTGCCGAAGGGACGGTGGTCGAGTTCGGTGATGTTCTCTACGAGGTCAACACCGATCCCGTGGTCGTCCTCCCGGGAACGCTACCGGCGTATCGGGCTTTCAACACCCGGATGAGCGATGGCCCGGACGTCGAGCAACTGGAGCAAGCGCTGGTCGACCTCGGGTACGACCCGAATCGCAATATGACGATAAACGAGGACTTCACTTCGGCGACGGCGGACGCCATCGAGCGTCTCCAAGAGGACATCGGAGCCGATGAGGACGGCTCGCTGAACCTCGGCGAGGTCATCTTCATGGCCGATGCGTTCTACGTCGCTGAGCCGTTGGTGGACGTCGGCACAACAGTTGGCAATGGCTCGCCAATCGTCGCCACCTCGAGCGCAATCGAGGGAACGGTCACCACGATCATCGACGAGGGGTCGATCGCGGGTCTCGGTGAGGAGCTGATGACAATCGACGGCGAGCCGGTTGTGCTGCTCATCGGCGATGTGCCCGTCTTCCGGGCGATGGGGCTCGGGGTTTCGGGGGCGGATGTGCTCCAACTCGAAGCAGCTTTAGTCGAGCTCGGTTATGGAGACGCCGACGATTTCACTGCAGACGGTGTGTTCGACGAGGCGAGCCGCCTCGCCGTGGTGGCATGGCAGGCAGCCATCGGTGCCCAGCCCGACGGTGTGGTGAATGTTGGAGACGTGATCTTCCTGCCCAACCCAATTCGGGTTGGCGACAATCTGGTCGCAGTCGGTGATGTGGTCCGAGACGGAACGCCAATCATATCAACGTCGGTGAGCGCGACCTTCGTTACCGTCGAACTCTCCACAAACGATCAGGACCTTGTCGCCGTCGGCGACGCTGTCGTTGTCGTGCTCCCCAACGGGACGAGAGAGCCGGCTTCGGTGACGGAGATCGGGACCGTCGTGCAAGCCAACCAGGGCGGGGACACGTTCTTTGAGATGACCGTGACCCTGGACGACCCCGATGCCGCACCCGGACTGGACGAGGCTCCGGTCGATGTCGAGATCATCGGCGATTCGGCAGCGAACGTGCTCGCCGTCCCGGTCACGGCACTCATCGCGCTCGCCGAGGGTGGGTACGCCGTGGAAATCGTGGCAGAAGACGGAACCACCTTCCTCGTTGCGGTCGACCCTGGGCTATTCGCCGACGGGACGGTAGAGGTTGCGAGCGACGGGCTCCAGCCCGGGCTTCTGGTCGTGATCCCTTGACGGTCACCGACGATCAGGTCATAGCCACAACGGCCCTCGCTTTGAACGAAGTGACGATGGAATATCCCGGCACGCCGCCGGTGCGCGCACTGTACAACGTGACCTTGGAGATCGACGATGGGGAGTTCGTAGCCGTCGTCGGGCCGTCCGGATCTGGCAAGTCCACCCTGCTCCATGTGATGGGCACGCTGGATCGAGCAACAGCGGGCGAGGTGAGAGTCGCCGGCTTCGATGTGGCGCAGCTCAGCGACAAGAAGCTGTCGGCGCTTCGATCCCACCACATCGGCTTCGTCTTCCAGCAGTTCTTCCTGCTTGCAGGTGAGTCGGCCCTGGACAACGTGGCCGACGGGATGCTCTACACCGGGATGCCGCTTTCCGAGCGGAGAGATCTGGCTCGCGTCGCCCTGGATCGGGTAGGCCTCAGTCATCGCGCCGACCATCTGGCGACCAAACTGTCCGGCGGTGAGCGCCAACGGGTTGCCATCGCCAGAGCGTTGATCGGTAACCCGCGGATCGTGCTGGCCGATGAGCCAACCGGAAATATCGACAGCAAGACCGGAGCGGCCATCGTCGAGCTCCTTGAACAGCTGAACGAAGAAGGGACCACGATTGTGGTGATCACTCACGATCACGACATTGCAGACCATTTCCGCCGCCAGATCTCGCTTCTCGACGGAGAGATCGAGCACGACACCGGGGTGATGAGATGACGCCCGAGCCTATCGCCCCCTCGAAGCTGGCAGCGGCGGATGCGTTCCGAGCCGCCGGTATCGGTCTACGGACCCGTCGGTTGCGCAGCATCCTGTCCGCGCTCGGCATCATGATCGGGATCGGCGCCATGGTTGCCGTGCTCGGCCTATCCGAGAGCTCCAAGTCCGACCTGATCGCACAACTGGATCGGCTCGGAACCAACATGCTGCAAGTGCAGGCCGGGACCGGGATCGGCCTGGGTCCGGGTGAGCTGCCGGATACGGCGCCGGCGATGGTGACGCGCATCGACCCCGTGGAGACCGTTGCCGCGATTGCGGACATCGACAGCGCCCGCGTCTACAAGAACGATCTGGTGCCGGAGGGCCAAACCGGTGGATTGAGCGTCCTGGCGGCTGAAACCAACCTGCTGCAAACCCTCCAGGGGTCGATGGCCGACGGCTTCTTCCTCGATGAGGCAACGCCGGACTATCCGGTGACTGTGCTCGGATCGGTTGCCGCCGAACGCCTCGGGATCAGGAACCTCGACACGCCGACGGCGGTGTGGCTCGGCGATGAATGGTTCTCGGTCGTCGGCATCATGGAATCGCTCGAGCTGTCACCGAACCTCGACCGAGCCGCTCTCGTCAGCTTTGGCGCCGCCGAGACCTACCTCGAAGAGGATCTGGTTCCTTCGATCATCTACGTACGCACCGACCCAGCGCACATCGACGAAGTCCGCAACGTGATGCCCGCCACGGTAAACCCGGAGAACCCCGATCAGGTGGAGGTCACTAGGCCGTCCGACGCACTGGAGGCTCGAGAAGCGGCGGAATCGACGTTGACCAACCTGTTTCTTGGACTCGGCGCCGTTGCGTTGCTCGTCGGCGGGGTGGGCATCGCCAACGTGATGGTGATTTCGGTGCTGGAGCGGAGGGGAGAGATCGGCCTGCGCCGGGCGCTCGGCGCCACCCGCGGCCACATCTCGATCCAGTTCCTCGGCGAGTCGCTGCTGTTGGCCGGAATCGGTGGGTTCGCTGGCGTGTTGTTGGGCGCAGCGGTCACGGCCGGTTGGTCGGCCGTCCAGGGTTGGGGCGTGCTGATCCCACCCGTAGCCATCATCGGCGGGATCGTCGTTGCGATGTTGATCGGGGCGATCGCGGGCCTGTACCCGGCGATGCGGGCCGCCAGGGTGTCTCCGACCGAGGCGCTACGAACCCTCTGATCCCGACCGGACCGGGCCGGATCTAAGCGATGCCCCTGGTATCCTCGGCGCCGCCCGCCGGTGCGACGGGCGCCTTCCGGGGTAGCTCAGTTGGCAGAGCAGCGGACTGTTAATCCGCGTGTCGTGGGTTCGAGTCCCACCCCCGGAGCCAGAGAAATCCCTTATGGGACATGGGGTTCTGGCCTATCGGTTATGAGCGGATTAACCGTCAGGCCGTCTCCAGGCCGCGGTGAGGCCGCGAGATTTTGGAGCGCCACCTCGCGCGAACGGTCCAGTCGGATTGCCAGTTCCTCCATTTGTGACGGGAAGAGGTGGCCATAGGTGTCCATCGTCACCGTGATCGAGGAGTGCCCGAGGTGCTCCTGGATAGCCTTGGGATGCGCTCCTTCGGCGATGAGGAGGGCGGCACAGGTGTGTCTCAGGTCGTGAATTCTGAGGCCTTCGGGGACATCGGCAGACCGTACCGCCGGTATCCAGACACGGCGCCAGAAGTTGCTGTGCCGCAACGGAGCCCCTTCCGGTGAGCGGAAGACCAGGGCCTCGAGATCGTCGCTGCGATGACGCGACAGGTGTTGGGCGAGCTGATCACGCACGAACGCAGGGAGCACAACCGTGCGGCGGTCGTAGGTCTTGGTGGGCCCGAAGTGCAGCGCACCGGCCACATCTGCCAGGGACTCAGCGACCTCAACCCGGGATCGTTTCAAATCGAGGCGGCGCCGGCGGAGGGCGGTGGCTTCGCCCCAACGCAGTCCGCCGTAGGCCAGGAGGTAAACGAGGGCCGAGTACTGCTCGTCGATGGCATCAGCGAGCAGCTCGACCTGCTCTGCTGTGAGAAACAGTTTCTCTTTTGGACGGGTTCTGGGCACCTTGACCCCAGAAGCGGGATTAGCTGCGATGAAGCCCGACTCGACAGCGGCGGTCATTGCTGCGGAGAGCACCTGGCGAGCTAGCCGGATTCGGGAGGCGCTCAACCCCGAAGCTTCAAGATCGGCGATCCACGTTCTGACCATGAGCCGGTCGATCCGTCTGAGCTCGAGATCTCCGAACCTGGGGATCACGTGCCGGCGCAAAAGCGAGCGGTAGTCGTACTGCGTCTTGGGCTTGAGATGGACGGTCGTCGCCATCCAGCGCTCAACCCAGTCACCGAACTTGACCTTGCCCAGCTCGGGGTCGATCCATCGTCCCCGAGCCTTGTCGGCCTCGACTGTGGCGAGAAACCGTTCGGCGTCAACCTTACGGGTGAACGTCCGCGACCGCTCTCGACCGTCGGGACCTCGATACCGGGCCCTCCAGCGGCCCTGTCCTCGCCTCTCAACGTGTGCCATCTGGGGTACCTCCTGGGTCTCTCGTCAACGTAACGTCGCCCGCCAATCTCGCAGACGCCTGGCGGATGGTGGCCGGCGCATATCCCGAGGCGGCGAAGTCGGCCACCCACTGCTGGACAGCGATTAGCTGCATGTCGGCCAGCCTGGAATCCCCGAACGCAGTGCAAAATGAAGCTCCGCCGCTCATCACCGGAACCGTCGCTGGCATGCGACTCTACCCGCCCGGCCGCACGGCCCTGAGATCGGATGCCGAGTACTCCAGCTGGGCACTGATCCACTCCTCGACGTCGCTTCGCCGGTAACGGAGGTGCCGGCCGACCCGGAAGCCAGCTGGCCCGAGGCCTCGGTGGCGCCAGCCATAGACCGTCTTGACCGGCACGTCGAGGTAGCCGGCGAGATCCTGGGGGCTAAGCAGTTCATCGAGTCGTTCCATCTGCACATCGTGGATCGCGTAGGTGTCGACCAGATGACAGATAGCTGTCAAGCGTTGCTGTTAAAGGGTTTACGGCGGATTCGTCATCGACGATGTCGGCTCTCTGTTATCGATCCGATAGCTATCTGTAACCCATCTGTCACTCATTTGACATCGATCCTTGCTGTGATCCGGGGGACAGAGGGGCGATGCGGCCCGAACGGAGGACAGCCGGCGAGATCGAAATGCCAGATACCGGACTACACCACAACGACGGCCGACACCTCCGATCACTGACGCGCCGTGCGGACCAACGGTTGCTGATGACCCACGCATCTGTAGCCAGCTGCGCTCGACCGAACC
>JADFIY010000143.1 GCA_022566415.1 Acidobacteriota bacterium | reverse complement strand
CGGTATCTTACGGGTTGCCCTTGCTCAGTCGGTGCCGGGCCCTGCCGCCTCGAGCAGACCGGGATAGAGCTCGGCGAGTACCTCGTCGAATGGTTGCGTCGCCCGGAGAACCGACTGCCCATCGCCGGTGGTCGCGTAGACGACCGGAATCTCGATACGGATGACGTCGGCGATATCGAGGCCCCTGAGGCTCCAGGCGAGGGCGATGCCATCGGCGATGCCGAGCCCATCGTCGAAGGTGAACGCTTCCGCCAGCTCGTCGATCTTACGAGCGAGGTCTGCGGGCGAGTCGAACGTGTTCAGCTTCCCAAGCAGTTGCAAGAGGACGTCCTGCTGGGCCTTGTTGCGCAGCAGGTCACTGGCGCCTGGCACGGTTTGCCAGGTGCCGTTGACGTTCTCGCGGGGTTGGCGCGACCGCACCCAAGCTAACGCGGTTGCCCCATCGGCTTGGGTACACCCGGCGGGAAGGTGGAGGTCCGCTCTCCAGTCGGTTCGCTCGTACTCGACGCAGATCTCGACGCCGCCGACCCCATCGATGATGTCGGCGAAACCAGCGAAGTCGAATAGGGCGAAGTGATCGACGCTGATGCCGGTGAAGTCCTCGACCGCGAGCGAGAGTGCGGTGGGGCCGTTGACCTCCCCGCAACCGTGCAGTGTCGCGTTGATCCTGGTGTAGCCGTTGGTGCAGCGGTTTGGGATGTAGAGGTCGCGGGGGAGAGACACCATGAAGGGATCGCTGCCGTCGGTGGGAAGCACCGTGAGGAGGATGACGTCGGCTATGCCTGCCGCTTCATCGGTCCCGATGAGTAGGAAGGATCGATAAGCCTCCGCAGGCGCGAGTTGCGCGACCACCACGTCCTCGATCGGTGGTGTGCCACCCTCATCCACCAGATCCGTTGGCGGCTCCGGCATCGGCGACCCGATCGCCCGGGCTCCGGCCGTGTCCAGGGTTTCTCTCGCGATACCGTTCCACGAACTCCACAGCAGAAATCCGGTGAACGCCAGATAGACGAGGGAGATGATGGTGAATGCGGCGACAGAACGCTTCAGCATGCGTACCCACGGTGTCTGAGACCAGGCGTCGTCGCTCCGATCCAGTATGAATCCGATCACGGGTGCTCCGGCGTCGGCGAGGCCGTCTCTGGCCGCAATGAGTGACTCGGTGGTGGGGACACCGCCGACAACAACAATCGAACCGTCGGCGTGGGCAGCGAGCATGGCGGTCGGTCCATCCTTGGTGATCGGCGGCGCATCGATCAGCACCAGGTCGGCCCGCTCGCCGATCACGTCGAACGCCGCCGCCAGGTCGACTCCGTCGAAGGGGACGGCGGCGCTTCCTACATGCGTTCCTGCGGTCACCACCGGTAGCATCGAGTCGTTGCCGACGTTCCACATCTGCGAAGCCTCGGCAAGCGTTGCCTCACCGGAAGCGATGTCGGTGAGGCCGATGCCGCCTCCGCTGCTCGAGTACCGAGAGATCCCTGGGCTATCGATGTCCCCGTCGATGAGCACGGCGCGCCGGCCAAGCTGAGTTGCAGCCACGGCGAGGTTCAATGCAACGGTCGAAGCACCCACTCCCGGCTCGGCCGCCGACACGATGAGGACCTGGCCCGTGGTGTGCCCTTCGATTGCTGCGACCAACTCTCGATACGTGGCGCTCGCTCGGGACCCCGGCTCAGCAAGCGTCGGTGCCGGACCCGGCCCGTGATCGGCGACGGTACCCAGGTGGACCGCGTCGAGCGTCCTCTGTGGGTCCGTCGGGACCGTGGTGTACCACCACACGAGCCAAACGAGGCCGCTGGCGAGTGAGGCGGCGACGGCGGACAGGACAACCCCGAGTGTGGTGTCCCAGAGTCGCAGGCCGACCAGGAATACGGCCACCCCAAGCAATACGGAGATCAGGTTCTGGAGAGCGAACACGCGCTCCCACCAATTTGGGGCTTCCTGGCTCATCCGTGCCTGCAGTTCAACGGGTCGGCCGATCTTACGCCGCGCCCGAGTAAATCAGATCAGGGGCCGTCACACGCCGCCGGAGAGTAGATTCCTTCGATTCTGCCGTTGTCATCGGTCGACGACACCGGCCCCCACAACAGAAGTTCCGCATCTTCGAAGAGGCGGAAGGTCGTTGCGCCTGCGACGGTCTCGTAGGTGATGGTGAAGGAGGCGTAGGTCTCGTTCAACGTTGCAACGTCGTCGCCGAGACGGATTCCCGACGGAGTCGCCAGGTTGATGAGGCTGGTGGGCACCGGCGGCTCTTGGTAGCGATACCCGACGAAGGTGCCGTCTGCCACCGTCCCCAAGACGATGACGGTGAGCTGGGCCCAACGGACATATCTACCGTCGTCACCTTCGCACAACCCATGCTCGGTTCCGGCCACGCCGACCTCCGCTGGTGCGCCAAGGCTCGCCACCAGGCGGCCGAGGGCTTCCTGGGCCGGTGTGCCGGTCTCGATCGGGCCGATGCCGCCGGCCTTGAGCGTGAGTCGCGACGTCACCACAGGGTCCCCAGACGCGCCGATGAGCGACAGTGCCGGGATCGTCGTGGTGGGGCTGGTGGTGGTTGGGGGTGGAGCCGTCGTAGTGGGGGCTGGGGCACTGGTGGGAGGAGCGGTTGCCTGGGTCGTCGCGGTGGCCTGTGCCGTCGGTGGCGCTGGCTCCGCCGGGTTCTCATCGAGCAACCCAGAAGCAAACATTGCGATCACGCCCAGCGCGGACAGACCGAGCACGATCGGGATAGCGCGTCGGAACCGGGGTGCCCGCCCCTCCTCGTCGTCGGCGAGGACGACCGTGAGCTGATCGTTGTCGGGCTCCCCTCCCTCTGCGCGGGTGATCGGAATCGACGAGACGTTCGGGGTTTCCGTAGTGGTGGCGGCGCCAACGGCGACATGCACTCTTGATTTGGCCATGGCGCCAACCCTGACGTCGATCCACGGTCGCCCGCAGTCGGGGCATTGCGAATGGTCCGCTGGCCTCGCAGTTCCGCAGTACACGCACAGGGGGAGCTGGGCCGACGTGGACATGAGAGCTAGGATACGAGCGGTTCCCAAATAGCTGAGGATTTCGCGAATTTGGAGTCGTCAGTCGTCAGCCATCAGTCATCGGCCCGCGGTCACCTTCTCGCGGATGACTGAGGACTGAAGACTGAGGACTGAGGACCGAAAACTGAGGACTCTCGTATCATTGGCCCATGGCCAGCGATACCCGAACGAGCTCGCACCTCGATTGGCTTGTCCCCACCCTGCTCATCGTCGCTGCCGTGGTCGTTGGGCTCGCGGCCTGGCTCATCTACAACGCGACAGACGACGACGCGTCAGAACAGGGCCTTGTCGAACAGCTAGAGGTCTACACAAGGTGCCTGCAGGACCACGGGGCAAACGTTCCGCTCGTGGAGGCGAGGTCCGATGGTGGGTTCGCCGTCATCGTGCCGGGATCGTTGGTCAGCGGTGCGGTCGATCTCACTCTGTGGACCGAGGCCCGTGACGCCTGCCATAGCGTGGAGCCGAACCTGTTTGGGTTGGTCTTCGGCGCCGACGATCTCAATCTCGACGACTTGTCGCTGATGCTCTTCCCCGGCCTGCTCGACGGTGGTTCCTTGTTCGAAGACGAACCCCGTCGTCCCGGCAGCGGGTTCTTCGATGAAGATCGTCCGCGGGGGGACCGGTTTTTTGGTGATCGGGGAGGTCCCTTCCCGGCGATTCCGCGTGATGCCGGCCTTGGCGAGCTGTGTGAGCGGCTGGACGCCGATCTTCGCCCACCGGGGATCGATCTGGAGTCGCTCCGTGGACTGTGCGAGCTGGTGGGACCGCGCACCGACAGATGACCGATCGCCTCGACGGAAGTCGAGCGATTTTCCAGCTCTCGGCTACGGCCCGCTCGGGCCACGGCTCCACAAATGATCTGGTCGACAGACCGGATCGCCCCATATTTGTGGAGCACGATTTTTCCCGCTCTCGCCGTTTTGCGGCGGGCCGCTCGGGCCACGGCTCCACAGATGATCTGGTCGACAGACCGGATCGCCCCATTTTTGTGGAGCCTCTGAGCCCCTGTATCAGCGATATACCCAGCAACCGCATACGATTCAACGATGCGTACTCCGTCTCACCGTCGCGGCCTAAGTCGAGAAATAGGGTTCACAAATTGGCCGTGATGTGTGATATTGGAACTCTCGGAACTGGTCGCGCGTAAGTAGGAGCGCCAGCCGTCGGTGGGAAGAAATGGCGGGACGACGGAACCATGTTGGAGGACTCGGGGATGACATCAGACCAAAAGCCGCGCAAAGCGGTGGTGAATCGTGCGGTACGTGAGCGCGAGGAGGCCAAGGAACGGGTTCAGCGCGACACGCTGACCCGCACCCGGCGTGAGCGGGACCGCAGCAAGCTGACCGACGAGCGCGGGCGGCTGACCACCGATCTGGTGAGCCAGTACCTCACTGCCATCGGGGAGTACGAGCTGCTGACAGCGGAGAAAGAGGTCGACTACGCCCAGAAGATCGAAGCCGGCCAAATTGCCCAGGACCGCCTCGATGCCGCGGCCTACGAGGGTCGCGGCGAGCAGATCTCGCTGCGCCGCCAGGCTCGTAGGGGCCAGGCCGCCAAGGACGCATTCCTGACCGCCAACCTTCGTCTCGTGGTTGCCAACGCTCGACGTTACGCCAATACATCCGGGATCGATTTCCTCGACCTCATCCAGGAAGGAAACCTGGGTTTGATCCGTGCCGTCGAGAAGTTCGACTGGCGGAAGGGGTTCAAGTTCTCTACCTATGCAACGTGGTGGATCCGGCAGGCCATCACAAGGGCGATTGCTGACAAGTCTCGAACGGTGCGCATCCCGGTGCACCTCCACGACACGCTGGCCGCGGTTAGGGCGGCGCAGGCGAGCCTGAAGGCGGAGCTTGGGCGGGATCCGAAGCCCGAGGAGATCGCTGAGGAGGCCGGGGTCGACGTGGCCAAGGTGGAGCTTGCGCTCAGCGTGGCAGACACCGTCTCACTGGAGCAGCCGGTCGGTGAGGACGGCGCCCAGCTCGGTGACTTCATCGAAGACGAGGACGCCATCGATCCGGTGAGGGTGACCGAGGAGATGGACATCGCCAACAGCCTCCGCATCTCGATCGACAGGCTGCCGCAACGTGAAGGCCGCATCCTGGCGCTCCGCTATGGGTTCTACGACGGCGTGCCGCGTACGCTCGAAGAGATCGGCGACGAGTTCAACCTGACCCGGGAACGCATCCGGCAGCTGGAGAAGCTCGCCCTGTGCCGACTCCGACATCCGAGTTTCGGCATCCGCGAGCAAGACCTGGTCTAGCCCGCCCGCTGAACCCTGGGTTGTAGACCGTCTATTTGACGTTGTGAGCCCGCGGAACAGCGGCGGTCGGAACCTGAGGTGTAGACCGAGTATTGATGTCGTGATGCCGCGGAATGATGCCGCGCGACTTTGTCACAGGGCCGCGGCACAGTACGCGTATGAACCCGGATCGTGCAGCGACCGATCTCAGCTCCCGTCAAGGCGGAGTACTCCGGAGGGATCAGGCCCTCGCCTTCGGGCTCACGCGTGGTCAGATCGACCAGCGCGTCAGGGACGGCAGGTGGCTCCCAGTAGGCCGGTACGGGTATCGACTCATCGATATGACCGACTCGCTCGACGTGGTACGTGCGGCGATCGCAGCGCTACGAAACGCCACCGTCTCGCATCACGCCGCGGCCGAGCTTCACGACATACCCAAGGTCCCCAGGGGTATACCGTCGGTGACGGTCCATTCTCGAACCACCCATTTCTTCCCCGGGGTGGTCGTGCACCGCAGTCTCGATATCGAGCAGAGTCACGTGACGGAACTTGCTGGGATACCGACCACCACAGTCTCCCGGACGATCGTGGACCTGGCGGCGTTGATAACACGACGCCATTTGGCGAGTGTCGTTGATGAAGCAGTTGCTGCCGGTCAGGTCTCGATCGAGCAGTTGCGGGTGGTACTAGATCAGGTCTCTCGCCGCGGGAAGCCGGGTATGTGTGCGCTCAGGGAAGTGCTGGATCTCCGTGGCCCTGGGCCGGAGCGCGGCTCGTCGTTGGAGAGGCTCGGCGCTCGTGTGTTGATCGAAGGCGGCCTGCCCACTCCGCGATACGAGTTCCCGGTTCCGTGGGATGCGGAGCAGAGATTCGACGTCGCCTACCAGAGCCGGTCCCTCGCCGTCGAGTGGGACTCGCGCCGCTGGCACGTCCAGGTCGAGGCTTTCAGCCGAGACCGAGAACGCGATCGCCTTGCTGTGCTCAACGGTTGGAGAGTTCTCCGTTTCACCTGGGATGATCTCATCAGCCGACCCGAGCATGTGGTCGATTCCGTGCGCCGCGCTCTGGCGCAGGACCCCGTATACACAGGCGTGTAGATCGTCCGCCTAGCGTCGATGAGCTCGACGGGATGAGGCGGACTCGTGAACCCAGGGTTGTAGACCCGCTATGTGACGCCCCGAGCCCACGGAATGGGTGACCCTCCAACCCAGGGTTGGGGACCCTCTATATGACGCTGTTCTGTTGCAGCACATCCCTGACACATGTCGCGGGTCTTCCCTGACAGTGTTGGGGGTATGTGGAGTGAGATTGCCATGAGTGTGCGTCGTGCCATCGCG
>JADFIY010000142.1 GCA_022566415.1 Acidobacteriota bacterium | reverse complement strand
TCTCAGAGGCTCCGCAAACGGGAGCGATCGAGTCTCAATGGGCGTGGCCATTGGCGGAGCCGTGGCCCCAAGCGGCCCGCCGCGAAGCGGCAAGAGCGGGAAAAGTAGCCCTACTTCTGTCGAGACGACCGGTCACCTATTTGTGCGCTCTCTGAGCAGAGGGGGCGGCCGTTCAGCCGGACGCGGCTTCTGCCACAGCTTTGGCGACCCGGCGATGTACGTCCCGATCGAGCGGATCTGGGAGCAGCTGGTCGTCTGGTGTCGCATCGGCGATGGCGAAGGCGGCGGCCCGCTTCATCGCCATCGTGATCGACCCGGCGCCGGAGTCCAGCGCTCCGCGGAACAGACCGGGGTAGGCGAGCACGTTGTTGACGATGCTGCCGTCGGCTGCGATCGCAGCGCCGCCCCTCCTTGCCTCCGATATCGCGATCTCTGGCACCGGGTTGCTGAGCGCCATGATGATCTGACCGGTACGGCAGCGGTCGGGGGGGAGCAATCCGGGGAGCCCGGTCGTCATGACGAGGACATCGGAGCGGTCGATGATCTCGTCGGCGAACGAGTCGTCGGTGTTGGCAAGCACGGAGACTCCTTGCTCTGTGATCTCGAGGAGCCGCTCGACACCATCCGGGCTGGGATCGAACCCGCGGATGATCTCGAAGCCAAAACCCGAGGCGAGACCTGCGATGGCGCTTCCGGCAGCCCCAAGGCCGAGCTGGCCGAAAGACAGGTCTGCGGTCTCCTTGCCGAGCTGCCGTGCTGCCGATAACACCGCAGCCATCACCACCACCGCGGTGCCATGTTGATCGTCGTGCAAGACCGGAATGTCGAGTCGGCGGATCAACTCCCGTTCGATCTCGTAAACCGCAGGAGTGGCGATGTCCTCGAGGTGGATACCCCCGAACCCGGGGCTCAGCCGGACCACCGTCTCGATCACCTGGCCGGGGTCGGGGGCGTCGAGCACGATGGGGACGGCGTTGAGATCGACGAGCTCGGCATAGAACAGCGCCTTGCCCTCCATCACCGGCAGCGCGGCAACGGGACCAACATCACCCATGCCGAGCACGCGGGATCCGTTGGTCACGATGGCGACGGTGTTTCCTCGCCAGGTGAGGTTGTCCGCTACCGATTCGTCCTCGACGATCGCCTGCACCACCCTGGCGACCCCGGGTGTGTATACCTCGCGCATGTCCTGGAGGGTCCGCACCGTTGCCGTCGAGTGCACCCCGATTTTCCCGCCTTCATGCTGGGCGAAGACCTTGTCGACTTGGCCCGGTAGGACCTCGATCCCGTCAAGCTCCTCGAGCGCCTGGTGCACCTTCTCGACCGTTGCGTCGTCGGGTGCGATGACGGTCACCTCGCGGATGTTGAACTCGGCGCCGACGGAGAGGGTCACGATCTCCCCGATCTGAGCGCCGAGTTCGCCGATGACCGCCAGGGCCTTGGCCAGGGTTCCCGGCCTTCGCGCCGTCTTGATCCGGAACACCTCGTCTCGTTCGATTGACAGTTCACCCATGCGCCGAAGTATGGCCGAGAGCGGGTAGAGCCGAGACGTCTGGTGTGGTCGGGCACCGCAGAGCAACTGTGGGCGCGTGGGTGCGATAAGGTCTCGCCGTGCAGGATCGTGATCTGGCATTGCTGTTGCTCGTGCTCGCCGCGGCTTCGTCATCGACGGACGATGAACATCGGGGCGGTGTTCTGTCGCGAGTAGCGAGTCGAGCGACCGGCGCTGTCGTCGACATTCTCGACCCAAACGAGCTCATCGGCCGCATCGACGTCAACGCCATCCTCGATCGGGTCGACATCGAGGCCTTCCTGGAACGGGTGGACCTCAACGAGCTGCTCGACAGCATCGACATCGACGCCTTGCTCGAGCGGATCGACGTCAAGGAAATCATCGAGCGGGCCGGCATACCCGACATCGTTCGCGAGAGCACCGGCGAGCTGGCGGGGTCGATGTTCGACGTGTTCCGCCGGCAGCTGGTGGCGCTCGATGCGATCACCGGCCGGTTCATCTACCGGTTGACCATGCGTGATCCGGCGTCGAGGCCGAGATCACCGGATGAGCTCGACGCCGGATCGGGTGTTGATGACGACGGCAGGGCCCAGGTCTCCGGGCACTATGCCGGTCCGATCTCTCGTCTGTTGGCGTTCCTTGTCGACCTGCTCATTTTGTGGACGGGGTTCATCCTTGGAGCGCTCGGTGTGGAATTTGTGCTCGAGCTATTTTTCCGGGTCCAATGGGACGCCTCAGCGCAGCGCAGCGCGGTGCGTGTGGTCTTCCTCACCTTGTGGGCGTTTGTCTACCTCTGGACCAGCCTGGCGCTGGCGGGGCGTACTCCGGGGATGGGCATCATCGGCCTGTCGGTGGTTACTCGTGAAGGTGGACCGATCTCGGGCCGTCAGGCCTTCATCAGGACGATCGTCTTCCCGTTCTCCTTTCTCTTCTTCGGGCTCGGATTCCTCGGGATCTTCTTCAGCCCGGAGCGGCGAGCACTCCACGATGCAGCCGCCGGAGACGCCGTCGTATACGACTGGGGCGACCGCCAGGCGGAGATGCCGGCGCCGCTGACGCAGTGGCTGGATCGGCACGCCGACGACGGGGACGTGGACGTCTAAGCGCGCGGCCTCAACCCGACTCGATCAGCTCGACGAGCTCGTCGACGCCGAGTGCCCGCCCTTCTGTTTCGAGCCGATCGAACTCGGCATCGCCGAATTGATCGCGCAGGGAGGCCACGACCTCTGCAACGTACGCGGCCGCCTCGAACCACACGGCTATTCCGATGCGATCGAAGATCGCATTGCAGGCGCCGATGATCATTGCCGCTCGTTCGCCGCGTCCCTGGTTGGCGTCGACCACGGCGATGAGGAAGGCCGCCGATGCGATTCCCTCGTGGTAATTCCGCTCCACCATGATTTTGAGCGTGAGCCTGCTGTGAGCGGCGGCCTCGTCCCAGCGCTGGAACGACAGCATGGAGACTGCCACGTTCCAGTCACTCCACCCGGTCAGCATCGGGTACTCAAGTCTGTCCGACTCGGCGAGATTACTCAGCCTGAGCTCGAGGGCCCTCTCCTGGTCACCCGTCATCGCAATGTTGACGCCGATGAAAATCCCGGCCACATAGTGAGCAATCGTTCGCCCCTCTTCCTCGAAGTAGGTGAGTGCCTCCTGGAGCATCGCCTCGTTCTCACCGGGGTCCTCCCCGAGGGTGGCGGCGAAGGTCCTGGTCATATTCATGCCCGAGATATCGCCCGCCTCGATGAAGCCGGTCATGGCGCGGTGGAAACGGTCCGCAGCGGTCTCGAAGTCCCCCTTCTGGAAGGCGAAGAACCCGCCGAGCCAGTCGAGCTCGGGGGAACTGGCCACCTGGTCCGCCTCCTCCGCCCAGGTCGCGGCCTCCGCGGCTCGATCACCATTGAACCAGTACGGCCAGATCGTGTAACTGGCGTTCGCCATCTCGGTGGCTCGTCCCGCCGCCAGACTCCACCGCATGGCTGCGGCCAGGTTGGGGTGATCTGTTTCGGCGTCCCACATCGGGGACTCGTCGCGATCCATGGCCGCGGCGAAAAGAGGTGCGGCGGCGAGGTAGTAGTCGATCATTCGAGACCTGGTGGGGTCGGTATCGCCCGCCTCCTCGAGCCCGTTCGCCGCGTACTCACGGAGCACGGTGAGCTGCCCGAACCTGGTCCCGCCTGGCAGATTCGACGACACGGTGACCAGCGAGTTGTCCACGAGTGCCGACATGAGTTCCAACGCATCGCCTTCGAGTCCCACCGCAGCAACCTGCTCGACCTGAGTCAGCGTTGCCCACGCAGGGAAGACGGAGAGGCGGTTGAACAGCGTCCGCTGATCGGGAGTGAGTGTTTCCACACTCCAGTCGATCGTCGATTGGATCGTTCGCTGCC
Organism: Acidobacteriota bacterium; assembly: GCA_022566415.1. Classification (GTDB taxonomy): domain Bacteria; phylum Actinomycetota; class Acidimicrobiia; order Spongiisociales; family UBA5794; genus JACZST01. The sequence goes on along the minus strand of JADFIY010000142.1, from coordinate 2,778 downwards.
GCTCGGGCAAATCGACTGCTCCCGACCCAACGAGGGCCAACGACTCGCCGAGCCTGCGATCCAGCTCGGTGGGGCTCAGCAGCCGCACCCCTGCCGCCGCCAGCTCGATTGCCAGCGGCAGACCATCGAGGCGTCGACAGATCGAACGCACCGCTTCCCCATCCGGCCCGTCGACGGCGATCTCGACCCCGTGTTCGGCGGCTCGATCAATAAACAGGTCGACTGCCGCCGGCGTCGCCCCGTTTTCCGATGTCACACCGAGTGGTTCGAGCTGGTGGATGATCTCCCCCCGGATGTGAAGCGGAGTGCGGCTGGTCACCAGCAACGTGAGGTCGGGGCACCGCCCGATCAGCTCGGCGATGACTGGACTTCCCTCTTTGAGGTGTTCCCAGTTGTCCAAGACCAACAGCGTCGGATCGGAGATCTCAGAGACGACGATGTCGAGCACCGGGGCCGAGCCCTCGGGATGAGCACCGATGGCCTGGGCCACTGCGAGCGGGATTCCCTCCGGGTCGGCGACCCTGACCAGGTCGGCGAATGCGGTTCCTCCGAGAAATTCAGGGGCAAGCTGGTTGGCGGTTTCCACGGCGAGACGCGTTTTTCCGACTCCGCCGGGGCCCAGCAGCGTCAGCGCCCTGGTATCCGCATCCAAGAGTTGGCTGGCGATGCGGGCCACCTCGTCGGTGCGACCAACAAACGATGTGGGGAAGGTGGGGAATGAGGATCGCGCGCCGCCAACGGTTCGCAGTGGAGGAAAGTCGGCGGGCAGGTCGGGGGCGATGAGTTGATAGATCCGCTCTGGCCGCGTCAACCCACGAAGGGAGTGAAATCCGAGATCACGAAAGGTGACTCCGTCGGGGAGGCCTTCCTGAGCCAGCGCACGTGTGGCCTCCGAAATCAGCATCTGCCCTCCGTGCGCCGCTGCCTCGAGGCGGGCGGCCCGGTTCACCTCGGGTCCGAAATAGTCACCGTCGCGGGCCTCTGCGGTGCCGCTGTGCAGCGCCATCCGCACCCGCAGCGGTCCGATCGCCTCATCCCAGGCGGCGCCGGCGAGCCCGCGCTGGGCGAGGAGGGCCGCTTCACACGCATCGGGAGCGCTGGCGAAGACGGCGAGAAAGCCATCACCCCGGTCCTTGACGATCGTCCCACCGTGGTCGCCGATCGCTCCGATCAGGATCTCGTTGTGGGTTGTGAGCGCTTGTCGCATCGGCTCGGGACTCTCGTCCCAGAGCCGGCTGCTCTGTTCGATGTCGGTGAAGAGGAATGTGAGCGTGCCGGACGTAATCATCCTCTGCCCTGGGTCGGGGCGCCGATGGTAAGCGAATACGGTCGCTGTCCGGCGGATGGATGAACCTTGGTTGGCGCGCTGCGTGTGCGACGATCCGCTACCGTTTCGCCCGGAGGCGGGATCAGCACAGAGTGGTGACGAGGGGAGACATCCATGACGGAAACTGAGACGACGGCGAGCGCGATGCGAGACACCGCGCGGATGTGGTGGTTGTGGCTGGTGGCGGGTATCGGCTGGGTGATCTTCTCGGTCATCGTGCTCCAATTCGACACCCAATCTGCGGCGGCGGTTGGGATCATCTTCGGCCTGATGCTGCTTGTTGCCGGCCTGCAGTACGTAATGGTCGGCACCCAGGTCGAAGGCTGGAACTGGCTGTGGTACGTCTTCGGGGCGATCCTGATCATCGGGGGCTTCACCGCCCTGTTCTACCCGACCAGGACGTTTCTCGCCATCGCCAACATTTTGGGATTCCTCTTCGCCATCATCGGTCTGATCTGGATCATGGAAGCGTTCGTGACCAAAGAAGGGAACGACCTGTGGTGGATCTCACTGGTCGCGGGCATCCTCATGATCGCCCTTGGCTTCTGGCTGGGAGGTCAATTTCTCTTCACCAAGGTGGAGACCCTCCTCGTGTTTGCCGGAATCTGGGCGCTGATGAAGGGCATCATCGACATCATCATTGCGTTCCAGGTCAAGAAGCTCGGCAAGATCAGCGCCGGGGTGTAACGGCGGGCCTCACCGCGTCACAACACGCAACTAGCGTCACGATTGGATTTTGTGTTCTGGCTGCTGTGAGGGCGACGCCAACTGTCGCCAGCGTGTCATTCGGTGTGGGAGTCGCCGGCTCTGGACGTTCCCCGGACTATGACCACTGCCCAACTAGCCGATGCGACCGGCTACGTAGCCCGCCCGGGCAAGCTGATGCGAATCATCTCGGTCGCCAAGGCCATGCTCGAAGAGGCACGCACCACACCCTGCGACGCCCCCGGGTGTGAGAAGTTCAAGAACATCTACGAGCAGACGATCGCCGAGCTGCGCGGCGTGGTCTCCGAGGAGCTGCACACAGAGCTCACCCACCTCGCGGTGAGGTTCGACGATCCGGCCCCATCGCCGTCGGCGCTTCGCGTCGCTCAGGCCGAGCTGGTCGGCTGGCTCGATGGCCTCATGAACGGCGTCGTGATCGCGGTCCAGAGCCAATTCGTCGAGGCTCAGGAGCAAGCCATACAAGAGACGGTGGTCGATTCGATGCCCGGCCAGTATCTGTAGCGGGTAGGCCCGGGTATCAGGTCCGGTCCGCCTACGCCGTGTCTGCGGAGCGCCATTCTTCCCCGCTCTCGCCGCTTCGCGGCGGGCCGCTCGGGCCACGGCTCCGCAGAATGGCCTCGCCGACAGAGACCGGATCGCGCCCTTTTTACGGAGCGCCATTCTTTTCCGCTCTCGGCGCTTCGCGGCGGGCCGCTCGGGCCACGGCTCCGCAAAATGGCCTCGCC
>JADFIY010000141.1 GCA_022566415.1 Acidobacteriota bacterium | reverse complement strand
CGACCTTGCTCGCGCTCTTGACCTCGAGTCCAAGGACGTGCTGGCTCGCGCCCAGGAGCTCGGGTTCGACGTGAAGACCGCTTCGTCGGGTCTGGAGGAAGACGACGCCGCCATCGTCGCCAAGTCGTTCCGAGAGGCGGAGCCGGAAGAAGAGGCCGCGTCCGAGCCGGAGTCGGCAGTCGAAACCGGTACCGATACCGATATCGAACCTGAGGCAGACGGCAAAACACCCGAGCTGGACGACGAGCACGTGTTGCTCGTCGAACCCGGCCTCACCACACACGAGTTGGCCAGGATGATTCAGACCAGAACCGTCAGCATCGTCCAAGAGCTCATGGAGATGGGTGAGATGGTCCCCGCCGGCGGAACCATCCCCACCGACGCCATCGTTCCGCTCGGCGAGCGACTCGGCTACGAGTTGCTGCTCACCGAGCCCGAGGAGGTCGAGGAAGAGGAGATAGGGCCGACTCGGTACATCATCGAGTTCGAAGACGATCCGGCAACCCTCGAGCCCAGACCCCCCGTGGTGACCGTGATGGGTCACGTCGATCACGGGAAGACCCAGCTCCTCGACACGATCAGAAAAACCAACGTCGTGGAAAGTGAGGCCGGCGGCATCACCCAACACATCGGCGCCTATAGGGTCCAGCGCGGAGATTTGGGGATGACCTTCATCGACACCCCAGGCCACGAGGCATTCACCGCGCTGCGTGCCCGCGGTGCCGAGGTCACCGATATCGTGATCCTCGTGATAGCGGCCGACGACGGGGTCATGCCCCAAACCATCGAGGCGATGGCCCACGCCAGGGCGGCCGAGGTGCCGCTGGTGGTGGCAATCAACAAGATGGATCTGGAGAGCGCAAACCCCGTTGCCGTCAAGGCCGAGCTGACCCAGCACGATGTGTTGGTCGAGGACCTTGGAGGCGAGGTTCCTGCGGTCGAGGTATCCGCCCTCAACGGCACCGGCGTCGACGACCTACTGGAGATCGTCTCGCTCGTGGCGGAGGTCGAGGAACTTTCGGCGAACCCGAATGCGCCGGCGATCGGCACCGTCATCGAAGCACAGCTCGAGGTGGGGCGTGGTCCGGTAGCGACGGTGATCGTGCAACGGGGCACGCTCGAGAAGGGCGCCGCGGTCGCCAGCGGCACGGTCGCGGGCCGCGTACGCGCAATGTACGACGAGAACGGCGAGCAGTTGACTTCCGCCGGGCCGAGTACGCCGGTGCTCGTCACCGGATGGGACGACTTGCCACAGGCAGGTGACATGTTTCAGGTCGTCAACAACGAGCGGACCGCCCGCAAGCTCGCGACAGCGGAGGTAGCGCGAAAGCGTGCTGCCGAGCTGCTGGTGCCCACCGCAACCGAGCGCCTGACCCAGCTGTTGGAGAGCATGCGCACCGCTGACCACGCCGAGCTGAGGATCATCGTCAAGGCCGACGCTCACGGGTCGCTGGAGGCCATTCGCGAGGCAGTTGCAAAGATCTCCCGAGAGGACGCAGCGGTGACCGTCATCCACGGCGGCGTCGGTGGAATCACAGCCAACGACATCATGCTGGCCGAGACGTCTGAGGCTATCGTCTACGGGTTCAACTCTCGACCCGATGCCTCGGCGCGGGCCGCAGCAGAAGAGAGCGCCATCGACGTCAGGACGTTTTCCATCATTTACGAGCTCCTCGACGATGTCGAGCAGCTGATGGTCGGCGAGCTCGCCCCGGAACAGGTCGAGACGTTCCTGGGTGTGGCCGAGGTGCGCGCCACGTTCAGGGCGCCACGGTATGGGTTGGTAGCCGGGTGCTATGTCACCGAGGGAGTGATCAACAGAAACGCCCGCGCCAGGCTCGTTCGCGACGGCGTTGTCGTCTACGACGGCACCATCGGCTCGCTGCGACGGTTCAAGGACGACGTCCAGCAGGTGCAGACCGGGTTCGAATGCGGCATCGGCCTCGAGGGTTTTCGGGACATCAAGGAAGGCGACACGATCGAGTCCTACGAGGTTCGCGAGATCGCCAGGACGTAGGGGCACTGGCATGCACGTTGCTGCGGTCACCGTCGAACTGAGGATCCGCGACATGCACTCGTTGAAAGAGAAGCGCCGTGTGGTGAAGAGCATCATTGCCGACATCGGAAAGTCTCATCCCGTAGCCATTGCCGAGGTCGACCATCAAGATCTATGGCAACGATCGACTTTGGGCATTGCCGCAATCTCCACGTCGCCCGGTCAGGTCGAAAGGATGCTCCGGTCGATCAACAACGATCTCGATGCTCGCGACGACGTCGAGTTGCTCGGTGTGACGACCTCGTACCTCGAGCCGACAGAGCAATGAGGCGAGACACGACCCCCCGAATGCGCAAGGTCAACGAGCTGCTGCGTGAGGTCATCGCCGATGCGGTGACATCACTCAAGGACCCCGGCCTTGGGTTCCTCACCATCACCGGAGTCGATACCTCACCCGACCTGCGAACCGCCGTCGTCTTCTACTCGGTGCTGGGAAGCGAGGAGGATCGGGAAGCCACCGCAGCCGCCCTGGATCGCGCCACTCCGCGTATCCAGGCGATCGAAGGCAGCCAGATACGAATGAAGTACACCCCCAGGCTCACCTTCCTGGTGGATGTGTCGATCGAGGAAGGCGAGAAGATCGACCGCTTGTTGAGGGATGTCATCGATGGATCGGAGCGGGAGTGGGGTTGACACAGGGCGACTGGGACGCCGCAGCAGATGCGCTGGTATCGGCGTCGACCATCGGCGTCGTCGGCCATGTCCGGCCAGACGGCGACGCCCTCGGAGCGATGCTCGGCCTTGTCCATGCCGCCCGAGCCGCAGGAAAGAACGCAGTAGCGTCCTTTGGTGAACCGTTCGTTCTCGGCAACGAGTTCGACTACCTCGACCTCAGTGTGCTCACCCCTCCCGGCCGGTTTCCCGGCGATCTCGACCTTGCCGTCGTCTGTGACACCGGGGTGATCGACCGGCTGGGCAGTGTCGGCCCCAAGGTGGCGAAGGCGTCGAAACTGCTGGTGATCGATCACCACAAGTCGGAAAGCGACATCGGTGACATCACCCTCATCGACCCCACAGCAGCGGCGACGACCCAACTCGTGTACCAGTTGCTGGTCAGGATGGGATGGCCGATCACCAGGGCTGTGGCCGACGCGCTGTACACCGGCATCGTTACCGACAGCGGCCGGTTCATGTACTCGGCGACGACCGCCGAAGTCCATCGCATCGCCGCCGAGCTGATCGAATCAGGCGTGGAGCCCGCCATGATCGGCCAGCATCTGTTCGAGTCGGCTCCGTTCGGCTACTTCGCAGTGATCTCTGATGTGCTTGGTCGCGCCGTTCTCGACGAGCAAGCAGGTTTGGTGTGGTCGGTCCTGACCGGCGACGACGTGAAGAACGCCGACGTCACCTGGGAAGCAACCGATGGCCTCATCGACCTGGTGCGGTTGGCGGAGGAAGCAGATACCACGCTCCTGTTGAAGGAGGTGGAGCAGGGGGCCCTCAAAGGCAGCCTCAGATCGCGTGGCGCCGTCGACGTGGCGGCTGTGGCCGGTGCGTTCGGCGGTGGCGGGCACCGCAACGCCGCCGGCTTCACCACCAAAGGCACCGTTGAGGAGACCGTCGCCAAGATCACCGAACTGCTCTCGTGACCACCACAACCATCACCTCGGGGTTCCTGCTCGTAGACAAGCCCGGTGGGTGGACGAGCCACGACGTCGTGGCCAAGGTCAGGAATCTGGCCGGCGGCAAGGTCGGGCACGCCGGCACGCTGGATCCGATGGCCACCGGGCTGCTTGTGCTCGGACTCGGCCAGAGCACGAGGCTGTTGCGCTTCGTCCAGTCGTTCCCCAAAACGTACGAGGCGACCGCGGTTTTCGGTGTCGCAACCGACAGCCTCGACGCCGACGGGGCGATTCTCGACCGCACGCCGTTGCCGGTCACTGAGGAGGACCTGGCCAGCGTCATCGGTCGCTTCACCGGCAAGATCCACCAGATGCCGCCGATGGTTTCGGCGCGCAAGGTCGAGGGACGGAGGCTGTACGAGCTTGCCAGGGAGGGAAAGGTCGTCGAGCGAGAGACGCGACCCGTCGACATCTACGATCTGGAGATCCTCGACATCGCTCCCTCCGACTACCCGGAGGTCCGGTTCCGCGTCGTCTGTAGCACCGGCACCTATGTACGAACGCTCGCCGACGACATGGCGAGGGCGCTGGGCGGGCGCGCCCACCTCAGCGCACTTCGCCGCACCCGCAACGGCTCGCTGCACGTCGCCGACGCATCATCGATCGAAACGATCGTCGCAGCCGCAGCCGACGGAGTCCTGCCCGAATTGGTCGTGACACCGTCGCGGGCGCTCGAAGACCTGCCGGGCGTTGTGCTCGATCCCGAGTACGTGCCAGCGGTCCGCAACGGCGCCGTGATCCCTGCGGCGAGCGTCGACGCACCAGACGGAAGCCTGTTCCGCCTCCTCGATTCCGATGTGCTCCTCGGCGTGTACCGGGTCGAAGGGGCGACGGTAAAGGCAGAGGTCGTCACCTCATGATCGTCTATCGCGGACGGCCGGAGACGTGGGACCCGCCAGCCGGTGGTTCGGCGGTCGCCATCGGTGTGTTCGATGGGGTCCATCGTGGGCACCTTCGCGTGTTCGCCGCTCTCGACGCGGCACCGGCAGACACCAAGGTCGTGCTCACCTTTGGCACCCATCCGGCCGCCGCGCTGTCACCACAGGGAGCACCACCCAAGCTCAGCACATTGAAAGGGCGTCTCGCCCTGTTCGCGGCTGCCGGGATCGACCGAACCGCCATCCTGGACTTCGACGACGAGATGATTGCGATGGCGCCGGCAGCCTTCGTCGAGCGCGTGCTCGTCAACGGGCTCGACGCCCGTTTGGTGGCGGTGGGGGAGGGGTTCCGATTCGGTAACAAGGCCTTGGGGACCACCGACACCCTCATCGAGCTGGGCGGAATGCACCGGTTCGAGGTCTCCGTGGTGCCGATCCTCTCCGACGACGGGAACGAGATCCGGTCGACCACCATCCGGGAGGCGATCGCCGCCGGCGATGTCGAGCGAGCGGCCGAGTTGTTGGGCAGGCCGTATCTCATCCAAGGGATCGTGGTCCCCGGAGAGGGACGCGGCAGGGCGATCGGTGTGCCCACGGCGAACATCTCATTTCCCACCGGGCTAGCGGTTCCGCGTCGCGGTGTCTATGCCGTGTATGCAGAGGTGGACGGTGAGCGTATGCCGGGGGTGGCAAACTTCGGTGTTCGGCCTACCTTCGGTGGAGACCAAGAGGTGCTGGAGGTTCATGTGATCGGCAGGGACGTCGACATCGATGGGCGCGAGATCGGGGTGCAGTTTGTGGCACGCCTGCGCAGCGAGCAACGATTCGAGGGTGTCGATGCGCTGGTCGAACAAATCCACACCGACATCAGCACAGCCGAAGCCCTGTTCGGCGAGGTGCAACAGGCCCCTTGACCGGTGCCCCGCGATCCGGCATGGTCGCGTTGACCCGCACTTCCCGGTACCTGGTACTTGCTACCTGGTGCTCGGTACCGAATGGAAGCCATCATGATCACCGCCCTCACGATGTTCCTGGTGCTCGGCATCGGCTGGGGGCCCGTGCCGAACGATGAACCGACGGATGCGTACTCCGCGCCCGGAGACGGTCTTGGACTGACTTCCAATCACCCCAGGCCAGCGCCGACGTCGGTACCGCGGCCGGGTGTTCCCAGGGTTCCATTTCCCGGCGCAGGCCTCGGCGGCCTAGCAGGCCTCGGTGGCCTAGGTGGCCTTGCCGCGGCCGCCGGTCTCGCGGCCGGCCGGGGTAAGGGCCGTCGCAGAGAAGAGGACAGTCGGGTCGGATCGGGGAGCGATGACCCTCCCGAACCCGGTTCGATCGGTCTTCTGGTGCGAAGGGCGTACGACGGCTGGGTCGCATCGCTCGGTAGTGACGCCGAGGTCCTGATGCTCGACCCGCACGGTGACGGCAGGGTGGCCATCCGGCTCGGTCCCGCGGATGCGGAGCACGTGGTGATCCTGGTGCCGGGCACCGGCGCCGATCTCGCCGGAACGGAGCTGCACGTCGCCAGGGCTCGGACCCTGCTCATCGCGGCACAGCAAGCCGACCCGTCGAGCACGGTGGCTGTGATCCACGCCCTGCCGTTCGATATGCCGGACGACGTCATCGCCAACCCGTTCAGCGCCGACTGTGCCTGCAACCCGCACAAGGCGGCGGTCGGGGCGGCTGAGCTCACCCGGTTCGTCGCCGGCCTCGACCTGGAGCGTGCCGATGTGACCGTGATCGGATACAGCTACGGCTCGACCGTCGTCGGCAAGGCGCTGGCCGATGAAGGCCTGGCCGGCCACGTTGACCGGGCATTGTTCGTCGGCAGCCCTGGAGTAGGCGTGGACCGTGTCGAGGATCTGAACCTCCCGCCCGGTTCGGTGTTTGCGGCGCAAGCCCGGGGCGATGTCATCAACCACGCCCCATCGATGCGACCGCTGGCGATCGGTGCCGTCCTCGGGGGTCCCATCGGGCTCCTTCAGGGAGCGGTATGGGCACTGGGGAGAACCGCGGTCGGGGACCGTCTCACCCATGGGCTCGATCCAACGGCGCCATCGTTCGGCGCCCAGTACGTGGAGACCGGCGAATTCGGTCACAGCGCCTACTTCGACGACCCTGCTCACCTGGAGCACATCGCAAGAGTGGTCATGGACCGGGCGCCGTGAGAAGTGTTCTACA
>JADFIY010000140.1 GCA_022566415.1 Acidobacteriota bacterium | reverse complement strand
GACGATGGCATCTACGCCGAGAGGAAGTTCCTCGGCGGTGCTGACGGCCGTCGGCCACTCCGTCGCATACACGACAGGCGGATTGGAGCCTGCGACCGAGTCGCTCAGCGTCTGCGCGTCGACTCTCGATTGGGTGAACTGGGCGAGGGTCTCGGAGAACGTGATGTCCTTGTTCTCCCATGCGTCATTGGTCGCGTCGATGGCCGTTTGAATCTCGGTGGCCGTGGTCTGGTAGCCATCGAGGAGGATCAGGAAGGTCTCGATCTCCGGGGGCAAGGTCGTCGTCGTTGTCTCCGGGGGGAGGGTCGACGAGGTTGCTGTGGGAATGGTGGTTCCCAGCGGAACCTCGGCGGGAGGAAGAGCGTTGACGAAGGAGTAGGTCAGCCCCACCAGCCCGGCGATGACGAGCGGCAGGATCCATCTGCCGTGTTTCGGGTCTTGCTTGCTCACGGGGCAGCAGCTTAGGACGTCACGGTGCCAGGCCCCGGTTGCATCCGAGCACGGTTGTGAGAAATGGTGAGCGGACCGAGCCGCTGCTCAGGCGGTGGTCTTGGACCCGCGCAGCACTCCGCCAAGTGATTCCCGCCGACCCTCCTGTAGCCTCGTTCCATGGATCTGGAGGGCAGGGTGGCCGTCGTGACCGGCGGAGGCGTGAGGGTCGGCAAGGCGCTGGCGCTGGGCCTGGCGGCGGCCGGGGCAGATGTGTTTGTCCACTATGGCCGATCGGCCGGGCCGGCCGCGGACACGGCCGCCAAGGCCGAGGCTCTCGGGGTTCGGGCCGCAGTGGGATCGGTGGACCTTTCCGTCCCGAAGGACTCGGCAAGGGTCATCGACCTTGCCGAGCAAGCGCTCGGGCCCGTCTCACTCCTGGTCAACAGCGCCTCGGGGTTTTTGGAGAACACGATCGAGGACGTCGGATTCGATGCGTGGCAGCAGACCCTCGACGTGACCTTGTCGACACCGGTGTTTCTGACCAAGGCGTTTGCCGACCGGTTGCCGTTGGAGATGTCGGGAGCCGTCGTCAACGTGACCGATGTGCGCACTACTAAACCAAATCTGAGGCACTTCAGCTACATCGTCGCCAAGGGCGGGATCGACGCATTCACCAGAGCCGCCGCCGCCGGTCTGGCCCCCAGGATCCGGGTCAACGCCGTCGCTCTCGGTGTGATCATTCCTGGCAAAGACAGCTTTGCGGAGCGGCTGGCGGCCGAACTTCCGCTTGCGCGGGTTGGCGGGACCGAGCCCGTGGTCGATACGGTGCTGTTCCTGTTGCGTAACGATTTTGTCACAGGAGAGATCGTCAGGGTGGATGGCGGGGGGCATCTGACATGAGTCGCGAGTCGGAGGACTTGGACCAGATTCATATCAGGGACCTTGTGGTTTCCGGGATCGTCGGGATCAATCCGGACGAGCGGGTCAATCCGCAGAACGTGCTGATCAACGCAACCCTCTGGGTCGACACGCGGCCGGCTGCGGCAAGCGACGACATCGAAGATGCCGTCAACTACCGGACGGTGACCAAGGCAATGATCGCCCACGTCGAGTCCGGAGCCCCGATGCTCGTCGAGCGCCTGGTCGCCGAGCTCGCCACGGTGTGTTTTGACGCCGATGAGCGCATCCACCGGGTGGAGCTCACCGTGGAGAAGCCGGGTGCGCTTCGACACGCTCGGTCGGTAGGCATCGCCATAACAAGGACTCGAGAGGACTCGGATGAGTGAACCGACCAGCGCCATCATCCTGATCGGATCGAACATCGAGAAGGAGCACAACATCCCGGAGGCGGTCCGCTTGCTTCGGCGAGCACCGGGGGTGACCGTCGACCGGGTGAGCAGGATCTTCGAGAGCCCCTCCGTCGGCGGTCCCCCCGATGCACCCGACTTCTTCAACGCCGCCGTGCTCGTGCGCACCGGCCTCGACATCGACGAGTTGCGTGCCGTGGCTCACGCCGTCGAGGATGAACTAGGCCGCGTGCGCACCGCCGATCCAAACGCGCCAAGGACGGCGGATGTCGACGTCGTCTATTACGGAGAGATGGCGGAGGATCGAGAAGGAAAGCCGATCCCCGATCCGGGTGCGCTCGAGGCTGCTCATGTGGCGCTGCCGATCGCCGACGTTGCCCCGGAATGGATCCATCCGGTCGACGGCCGAACCACGTTGGAGATTGCGGAACAAATCGACAATGACGGCGTTCGACCAATCATGGCCATCCACTTGAGCTCGCCGTACAGCCCGCGCAGCCCGGATGACTTCGACGATGTTTCCGACGTATACGCCCCGCGTCTGGAGGCGCTGATCCGCCAACAGCTGATAGAGCTGGGCGAGGACCCGGACCGTGAAGGCCTCGACCGGACTCCGTTGCGCGTTGCCAAGGCGTTGGATTATCTGACCAGCGGGTACTCGACCTCGGTTGAGGAGGTCGTCAACGACGCCATCTTCGACGCCGAGGGTGCCGAGGAGATGGTCCTGCTACGCGACATAGAGTTCTACTCGATGTGTGAGCACCACATGCTCCCGTTCTTCGGCACCGCTGCCATCGCCTATCTGCCAAAGGGAAAAATCATCGGGCTTTCGAAGATCGCCCGCGTGCTCGATGTGTTCGCCAGGCGTCTCCAGGTGCAAGAGCGGCTGACCAACCAGATCGCCGGTGCCCTCGAGGACATTCTCGATCCGCACGGCGTGGCCGTCGTGCTCGAGGGCAGGCATCTATGCATGATGATGCGCGGTGTCCAGAAGCAGGAGAGCGCCATGATCACCAGCGCGATGCGCGGCACCTTCAAGGACAACCCGAGGACACGCTCGGAGTTCCTCGAGCTGATTCGTGACTGACCAGAGGCTCCGCAATAGGGAGTGATCCGCCCTTTGTTGAGAAGGCTATCTGCGGAGCCGTGGCCCGAGCGGCCCGCCGCGAAGCGGCAAGAGCGGGAGAAATGGCGCTCGGCAATAGGGCGCGATCAGGTTTCTTCCGGCGAGCCCGTTTGCTGAGCCGTGGCCCGAGCCGCTCGTAGCCAAGGGCGTGGAAAGGGGCTCCACTTCTGTCGAGACGACCGGTCACCTATCGGTGTGATTGGCTGGCCGTCTCCTCGACGACCCGCCAGCTCGATGCCGACGGCGCAGCCGCCCGGCTACTCGTCGTAGATGACCACCGATTGCGGGTAGCGCCGGATACGGCCGGCATTGGACCGTTCTTCGACGAGCCGGTCGAGCAGCGCCTGTCTCTCCGGCTGCGGTCCAGGAGCCAGCAACGCCAGGTCGGCCTGGACTCGAAGCGCCCGGTCGGGGACGATGAATCTGGTGATCCCGGCTGGGAGGCGGTCGTCGCCGAGGGCTGCCTTCATTACGTCATCGATGGTGAGTGTGGGGAACTCGACGACGGTGACCCAGTCGGGGTAGAACGAGGCGACGCTGTCGAGATCGGCGTCGACCACCCGGTTCACCTTCCACCGACCGATGTAGCAATCCACCAGCGCGGAAAGCACACCGTTTTGGGTCAGCCGGTCGCTGCGTGCGGTAAACCGGCCGCCGTCGATGGTCGAGATACGAGGCGTTCCCTCGTCCTCCGCCAGGATGAGGTTTGGGTTGTCCTCGATGTGGCGGGTAACGGCTTCCGGCGCTGCGTCGCGAACCACATGGTGCCATGTCTCCAGAGTGATGGATCGCGCATCGACAACCTGGACCACTCCGTAGGCGAGACCAATGTTCCCGAGGGCCGCTGTTCGTGTTGCCCCATCGAGCAATACGAACCGCCCGCTGATGTCCTCGATACATACCATCGGATTGAGTTGCGATCCCTCGGCGCTGATTCGTGCCGCCAAGCGGTCAACCCGCAATGGGTCGACCTTCTCGTGGGGCATGATCTCCGTCAGAGCCACCACACGCAGCTCAGGAAGGTTTTGCATAGGTTGGGATTGTGCCCGACTCCGAGCCCCAATTGCCAGCCGCTGGTCGTTGGTAGGCGGGAAACTGGCAGCCGGGAACTGGGAACTGGGAATTGGGATCTGGAAACTGGGTACCCTGCAACCATGCTGTTCGACACTATGGATCGGCCGCTGCGGGACCTCCGGATCTCGGTGACGGATCGATGCAACTTCCGCTGCACCTATTGCATGCCCCGGGAGGTTTTCGGCAAGGACTACGTGTTTCTTGCCCGCGAGGAGTTGCTGACCTTCGAGGAGATCGAAAGGGTTGTTCGCATCTTTGCCGGGCTGGGCACGAAGAAGGTGCGCCTGACCGGTGGAGAGCCGCTGTTGCGGCGGGGCATCGAGGATCTTGTGGGCAGGCTCGCCGTGATCGACGGGATCGACGACCTTGCCCTCACCACCAATGGATCGCTGCTGGCGAAGAAGGCGCCCGCGTTGGCCGCGGCCGGCCTGGACCGGGTGACGGTGAGCCTGGACTCGCTCGACGACACCGTGTTTCGGATCATGTCCGACGTCGACTTCCCGGTCGCCCGCGTCCTCGAGGCAATCGACGCTGCGGCGGCCGCCGGGTTGACACCGGTGAAAGTGAACGCAGTCGTTCAGCGTGACATCAACGGCGACCAGGTCGTCGACATGGCCAACGCCTTCCGCGGCACAGGCCACATCGTGCGCTTCATCGAGTACATGGACGTCGGCACCTCCAATGGCTGGCGGATGGACGACGTCGTGCCCGCCCGCGAGATCGTCGCCGCTATCAACGAGCGGTGGCCGATCGAGCCACTCCCTGGGGCCCATCCCGGTGAAGTCGCCAACCGGTGGAGGTATCTCGACGGCGCCGGTGAAATCGGGGTGATCGCATCGGTGACCGAGCCCTTCTGCGGAGATTGCAGCCGGCTCCGCCTGTCCTCAGAGGGTCGGATGTTCACCTGCCTGTTTGCCACCGGCGGCACCGACCTGCGCGGCCCGCTGCGCTCCGGCGCCTCCGATGACGAGATCACGGAGCTGATCACCGCTATGTGGGAACGGCGTGAGGATCGGTACAGCGAAGAGCGTTCCGGGATCCCGCTCGGCCTCCCCAAGGTGGAGATGTCCTATATCGGCGGCTGAGCGCAAGTCGCAAGTCGCAGGTCGCAGGTCCCCGGTCGCGTTTCCTCCCCTTTTTGGGGAGGTGGCAGCGCCGTAGCCGCTGACGGAGGGTCTTTGCTCCCCCTCAGGGTGTCGCATTTCGCGATTGTGCGACGGTTGGGGGTCATGGGTGGAGTTTGGGGTTGGGGGTCATGATGGCTGCTGGGGTGGCTCCTTTGTTCCATCGGCCGTAGTGGCGGCGGTGGTGGTTGTAGTCGGCGACGTAGGCGTCCAGGTCGCGGCGTAACCCGGTGATGGATGGTTCAACGTAGTTGATGAGGGCGGGTTGGTAGAACTCTTCGAGCAGGGTGCGTTGCACCCGTTCCACCTTCCCGTTGGATTGGGGTCTGCCGGCTCGGATGAACCGGTGGGTGACGTCGAGGGTGTCGAGGGTGCCTCGGAACAGCGCGGAGCGGAACTCGTTGCCGTTATCGCTCGACGCTGCTTTCCACTCCCACCCATAGCCGGTGAGGTCGGCTGCTACCCGGTGGGCCAGCTGGGAGGTGATTGCGGGTGACGGGTTGTGGGCGGTGGCATGGAGTTCGGCCCATAGCCATGAGGAGGCGACGTCGATGGCGGTGTATTGCCAGATCGTCCCCTTGTTGGTCCTGTGTTGCCCGAGGCGGGTTTCTTTGAACGACCCGACGTGGAAACAGTCGAACTGGACCAGATCACCCGGTATCTCAGCGTCGAGGCGGCCCACATATTGCGAAGCACGCTGCGATACCTGGATCGACGGTTCTGGATCCCTGGCGTGTTGGGTCAACAATTGATACCGCAACGCTTTGGTGTTGAGCCGATGCTTGACCAAGGTACGCCACACCTTGGATGCGGTTACCGCCACTCCTTGGTCACCGAGCCGGTCAGCGACCCGTCGGGGCCCATCACCAGGGTGCGCCAACGCATCAGCGACGATCCGTTCCCCAAGGTGTCGTTCCAGCCACGACACCCGACGTTGTTGACCATGGGGCTGGTTCCTCCACCGGTAAAACGTCGAATGGTGGATACCAGCCGCAACACACGCTGCCCGCCTGTTCTCAGACGCCTCGATCACCGCAACCAGACGCAACCGATACTCAGCTACGGCATCATGGACAGACATCAGCGGTGCCTCCTCTCGATGGCTTATGACACCAATCGAAAGGGTGGCGCCGCTGATGCAAGTGTCGCAACTCAGCGCGACCGTTCACCAAGGGGGAGACGGGGGGAGAAACCCAAGGTCCGTCTCCTCCCCTCTTGGGGGAGGTGGACTGACGGCGCAGCCGGCAGGACGGAGGGGGCTATCCGGAATCAGCCTTCGTCGGTCTCGTCCGCTTCGACCTCGGCGCGCAGGTCGGCAGCCGCTTTCCTGGCCTCTTTGAGGCCACCCTCGGTCATCCGGGCCCAGTCGGTGAGCAGCGTCACCGTGTTGTGGTGGATCTGGAGAAACCCGCCGTGGAGACCGGCCGAGGTGATGACCCCATCGTGATGCACCTGGACCGCACCGGTGGCGAGGGCCGCCATCGTCGCCTCGTGGTCGGCCAGGATGCCGATGTCGCCTTCGGTGGTACGTGCCGACACCATATCCGCTTCCCCTGACCAGACCACGGCCTCCGGGGTGACGATGTCGACGTGGAAGGTCTTGGCCATCAGGCGGCCTCCAGCTCGGCGGCCTTGGCGATCACATCGTCCCGGCCGCCCACCATGTAGAACGCCTG
>JADFIY010000139.1 GCA_022566415.1 Acidobacteriota bacterium | reverse complement strand
GACGCTGGCGGTGCCACTTGCGACCACGAGCTCGACCCGACTCTGTACTCGGCCACGTCTGCGACCTTTGCCGGTGCCATCTACGGCATGCTCGGCTTGGTGAACATCGCCGATGCAGCACCCGACCCGGACGGCTTCGGCTATCCGCAGCTGTCGCCGGAACACATCGTGTCCGAGGATCCCGATCTCGTCTTCCTCGCTGATACCAAGTGCTGCGGTCAGAACACAGCGACGGTAGCCGACCGTCCCGGGTGGAACACGATGCGTGCGGTGCAGCGCGGCACGATCGTCGAGCTAGACGACGACGTCGCATCCCGATGGGGCCCGCGGGTGGTCGAATTCATGGAAACCGTGGCCGCTGCCATCGGAGCGCTGGTCGACGGGTGATCACGGTCCGTCCCACCAGGATGGAGGTGTGGTGGGTCGTGGGTGCGGGCGCCGTTCTCTCTATCACCGCGATCGTGGCCGTCTCCTTCGGCGCTGTGGATCTCGACATTGGGAGTGTCGTTGTCTCGATCATGGATCGGTTCTCGTTTGTCGAGATCGACAGCGGTTTCACCGCGCAGCAGGAGGCGATTCTGTGGGAGATCCGGATCCCTCGGGTCGTTCTCGCCGGGCTGGTAGGGGCGACCCTTGCCCTTGCCGGCGGTGCGTACCAGGGCTCGTTTCGTAATCCGCTGGCTGATCCCTACCTTCTCGGCGTCGCCGCCGGCGCCGGGCTCGGCGCCACGTTGGCGATCGCATATGCGCCGGGCACGACGATGTGGCCGGTCGACCCGCTGCCATTGTTTGCGTTCAGTGGCGGGCTGATGGGTGTCGCGCTCACCTATGTCGTTGGTTACTCGGTGCGGGCGGGCCGGACCTCGGTGACGTTGATCCTGGGCGGGGTCGCGGTTGCGGCCTTTCTCACCGCAGCACAGACCTATCTCCTGCAACGGGAGGCCGAGACACTGCGTCAGGTCTACGCGTGGATCCTGGGGCGCCTGAGCACGGTGGGGTGGTCGGAGGTGTTGCTGATCCTTCCCTATGTCGTGGTCACAGGGATCGTGGTTATTGCAGGACGACGGCGGCTCGACGTGCTGAGCGTAGGGGATGAAGAAGCGCATGCCCTGGGAGTCGATGCTCCGAGGGTGCGGCTGGTAATGGTGCTGGCGGCGACTCTCGGGACCGCCGCTGCGGTTTCGGTCGCCGGGTTGATCGGCTTCGTCGGCATCATCGTCCCTCACGCAGTGCGGATCGTCTTCGGAACGTCGTATCGGGTGCTGCTGCCTCTTTCGATCTTCTACGGGGCGGCCTTCCTCATCATCGCTGATCTGATCGCCCGTACCATCGTGGCCCCCGCCGAGCTACCCATCGGCGTGGTGACCGCCTTTCTGGGGGCCCCTTTCTTTGCCTTCGTTCTGCGCTCCAGCAGGGGTGCCGGGGTATGAGTGTCCCCGTCGCCCTCGATGATGTCTCGGTGCAGCTGGGAGGCACAACCATCCTCGACCACCTGTCCTTGGAGATCGCAGCCGGAACCTGGGTGTCGATGATCGGACCGAACGGCGCCGGCAAGACCACGGTGCTGCGCTGCATCACCGGCGCGGTGCCATACCAGGGGACGGTACAGATCGGATCCTCCGTTGTCGCCGAGATGCAGGTGAGAGAGGTGGCGAGGACGGTGGCGATCGTTCCGCAGCATCCGACACTCCCCGAAGGGATGCGCGTCGTCGACTATGTGCTTCTCGGCCGGACACCCCACCGAGGCGCTATGACATCTGAGTCCGAACACGATCTGCTCCTGGTCGGGCAGGTGCTGGATGCCCTCGATCTGGAGCGTTTCGCCGACCGCGACGTTGCCACCCTCTCCGGCGGGGAGTTACAGCGGGTGGTGATTGCCCGCGCCCTCGCTCAGGACACACCGATTCTTCTCCTCGACGAGCCGACCACAGGCCTCGACATCGGCGCCCAGCAGGAGGTCATGGAACTGATCGACCGGCTACGCAGCCAGCGGGAGTTGACGGTGCTCAGTGCAATGCACGACCTGAACATCGCCGGCCAGTTCACCGAGCGGATCGTGCTGGTTTCCGGGGGTCGAGTCGTCGCAGACGGCGCTCCAGGCGACGTCCTCACGCCGGAGCTGATCGACCGCCATTACGGGGCAAGGGTACGGGTCGAACAGGACGCAGGACGAGTCGTGGTGGTCCCGATCAGGGCGCGTCTAGAAGTCGATGAATCCCTGAACGATTCGGCCGATGGTGAAGCTGATGACCCCGCCGATAAGCCCGATGAGGAGATTCTCGACGCCTGATATGAAGGGATTGGTCTTGGTCATCACTGTCTTGCCGACGCCCACGATGACCAGTCCGATGCCGCTGAGGACGGCGGCGGCGAACAGAGCGGTGCTGGTGTTGTCGGTAAGAGCGAACGGGAGGACAGAAGGGAACGCCCCCGCCAGGAAGAGTATCCCGGAGGTGGCGGCGGCCAGCCCGGGGCTCCGCCGCTCGGTGTCGACCACTCCGAACTCGAGCCCGGCCATGACGCCGAGCATCACGTCGTCGTTCCCGTCGATGATGGTTACCAAGGTATCGAGGTCTTCGCCGTCGAGGCCCATGTCGCCGAACATTTCTCTCAGCTCGGCGCGCTCGTACTCCCGATGGTTGGCCAGATGCTCGACCTCGAGCGCCATCTCGGCCTTGAAGACCTCCTCCTGGGACTTGGTGGCGATGTACTCACCGGCCCCCATTGAGACCAGGCCGGCCACGGCGCCGGCAATCCCGGTGAGCAGGACCATAGTTGCGCTCAGACCGGCCCCGACCACACCGGCGACCAGCAGGAACGTCGACACCAACCCGTCGTTCACGCCGAGGATGACGTCGCGGAGATACTGACGGGATTCCCCCAGATGGGGGACATATGTCTCGGGAGCCGGAGCGGAGCGGGGGTCGGCCATCGTGTGGGCAGCGTAGCGGCCGATGCCGTATTCGGAGAGGTGAGGGGTTGGCCACAGCCGTGCCGGCGTGCCGGGTAGCCTCGCAGGCCGATGAGCAGCTCCCTGGCGATTATCGCCGCCTTGTTCTACGGATTCGCCGACTTTGCTGGGGGATACGCCACGCGGCGCCTTTCGGTATGGACCGTCATCGCCTGGGCTCAATTGCTGGGATTGGGGCTGCTTGTGGTGGGTGTGCTGGTGGTTCCGGCGTCGGCGGTCACCAGAACGGACCTCCTCTGGGGGGCCGGGGCCGGCCTCGCCGGTCTGATCGGGCTGGTGCTGCTGTATCTGGCTCTCGCCAGAGGGTCGATGACGGTCGCCGCTCCTATCTCCGGTGCGGTGGCCGCGGTGATCCCTGTGTTGGCCGACGTCATCGCCGGGATCGGCCTGACCGCCCGGCAGTGGCTCGGTGTCGGGCTGGCGATTGGCGCGATTCTCCTCGTTGCACTGGAGCACGCTACCGGTCGACTCGATCGACGATCACTGCTGTATGCGGTCGTCGCCGGCGGCCTGTTCGGCATGTTCTTCTTGGCGTTTTCACAAACCGATCCGGCCTCGGGGTTGTGGCCCCTGGTGGCGGCGAGAGCGGTCTCGGTCCCGATCGCGTTCGTAGCGGCGGCGAGCCGTGGTGTCGCCGCCCCACCTCGGTCGGAGGATCTCGGCATCGTGGCTGTCGCCGGGAACCTGGACATGGCGGCGAACATCGCCGGTGCACTCGCCCTGCAACGGGGACCAGCCGGGGTAACGGCCGTGCTTGTCTCGCTGTACCCGGCGGTGACGGCGGGGATGGCGATGCTGGTTCTACACGAGCGCCCAACCCGCCTCCAGCTCTTTGGGGTCGGGCTGGCGCTGGGTGCGGTCATCGCTCTGGTCGGCTGAGGCAGCTAGAAGTCCTTGATGCCGTCGTCCCGCTCGCTTGGGATTTCGGCGAGCGGCACGCCTTCTGTGGTCCCGAGCAGCGTCGCATCCCTGGCCACGATGGAGCCCTTGACACTGACCGCAAAGATGATTGCTACGCCGACGGCGATTCCAGCGATCCCCCAGAAGGTGTTGAGGTACAGGTTCTGGATGCCGTTGACGATCGTCACCGCGCCGAAGAGCCCTCCAACGACTCGCGCCCAGGTCTTGGCGGAGAGGACTGCCCAGGCGGAGGCAATCATCAGTGCGGCGACCCCGAGGTTGATCCATCCGAGCAGCTTGACGGTTGATTCCGACGTGTAATCCGTCATCTCCAGGGCCCATCTCGTGTTCAAGACAAACGTCATACCTGTGGAGAGGTGGGAGAGGCTTCCGACCACGATGAATACCGATGCGAATATGATCCAACCCGAGGTTCCCTGTTGCTCCGCGGTCTCGTTCATGTTCCTCCCTCGATCGGCTACGACTCTAATGAGGAGGGCTTCCGCGGTGGAGCCCTGGGCTATCTTGGTGAACGTGCGACGAAGCCGCCTGATGCCAGACCTCTTCCCCGATGACCGATACGACGCAGACACGGTCCGACGGGCGATTCGCGCCGTCGATCCCGACCGCGAGGCCCCGCTCAACGCTCTGTTGTACGCCTCGGGTGCGCTGATGGCGTCGGCGGTGCTGTTGGTGACGACTACCCCGACGGTGCTCGCCATGGCGGTGGCTCTCGTTCCCTGGTTCGTGCTCGCCGTGGGCGGTTGGTGGTGGGTAGCGCCGGCGCTTCGCCAGGAGATGGAGTGGGACAGAGTCCGCCGCCGTCGTCTCGAGCATGCGATGGAGGTGGCCACCGACGTGCTCCTCAGCGACGAGGAGACCTCGGGAACGCGGCGAGTAGCGGCCGACTACCTGCTGGCGAAGATGGATCCAGACGATAGGGAGACGACCGCACGTCGGCTGCTCGAGATCAAGGGCACCGAGAACACGGCAGACGGCTAGGAAGGGCTCTGTTGGCTATGCGGCAGGCCCATCGGCGAGCGCACTGCGCAACCGACGTTGCAAGCACTCATGCGCGGCACCCTCAACAGTTCGCTATCCGGCATGCTTGAAGATTATGGACCACGCCGGCCCGGATCACTGGGCGCCGAACGTGGCGATAATGGTACGCAGAGAAAACCAGCGTTCTGGTGTTCGATGTCGAAATGGGCTCTTCCCATTCGTTGTATGGATGTAAGGCATCCCAAGCGAAAGGAAGCCAGATGCCGCGATATGCAGCTCTCATCTACGAAGAGGAGCCGTCGTCGGCTCCAACTGACGAGGAGTGGGGTCAAGTCATGGCCGAATACGCGGAATTCAGCGAGAAGGGCGACGCCGCCAAGGTCATCCTCGGCGGCGAAGCGCTCCACGACACGAGCACCGCAACCACGGTCCATGTCGAAGGGGGCAAGGGTGGGGAGATCATCACCACCGATGGTCCATTCGCCGAGACCAAGGAAGCCCTCGGTGGTTTCTACCTGCTCGAGGCCGCCGATCTCGATGATGCCATCAAGTGGGCGTCGCAGATCCCCGGCGCCTGGCACGGCCACGTCGAGGTGCGACCCATCAGGGAGTTCGACGAGGAGTGAACCTCGCCGAGGCGTTGCGGATCGAGGGTGGCCGAATCCTGGCCACCCTCATCCGGTATACGGGTGACTTCCACCTTGCTGAAGACGCCCTTCAGGAGGCCACCGTCGTAGCGCTGGAACGCTGGAGCGACGACGATCCGCCGCCAAACCCCGGCGCCTGGCTGATGACCACCGCAAGGAACAAGGCCCTCGACCGTCTTCGCCGTGAGGCGAAGCGTTCCGCCAAAGAGGAAGAGGCCATGCGGCTTTTGGATGAAGCGCCCCCACCGCCCGACGATCGCGATGACCGTCTCCGACTGCTGTTCACCTGTTGTCATCCGGCGATCGCCCCCGTCTCGCAGATTGCGCTGGCGCTCCGCACCATTTGTGGACTCTCCACCGACGAGATTGCCCGCGTCTTCCTGGTGAAGACCCCGACGATGGCGCAGCGGATCAGCCGCACCAAGGCCAAGATCGCCGATGCCCACATCACCTATCGAGTACCGGACGACCATGAGCTGCCGGAGCGGCTGATACCAGTGTTGGTAACGGTGTACGCGGTGTTCACCGCAGGTCACCACGCCCCGACCGGTAGGTTCGACGCCAGGGTGGATCTTGCCGATGAGGGGATCCGCTTGGCCAGGCTGCTCACCGAGCTGATGCCGGATGAACCGGAGTGCTGGGGCCTGCTGGCGCTGACCCTGGCGACCAACGCCCGCCGCGGTGGGCGGCTCGACGAGTCGGGCGACATGGTGCTGCTCGCCGATCAGGACCGCAGCCGTTGGGATGATGCCGCCATCGCCGAAGCCGGCGAGATCCTCGATCGGCAGCAGAGTCGTCGCCTGCCCGGACCGTTTCAGATACAGGCGGCGATTGCCTGCCTCCATGGCTTTGCTCCCAGCTACGCGGAGACCGACTGGCAGGAGATAAGCGAGCTTTACCGCACTCTGGAGGCGATGCAGCCGACGGTGGTGGTGCGGGTCAACCGCGCCATCGCAGAGGCAGAGATGCATGGCCCTGAGGCTGCGTTGGCGTTGCTCGACGATGTCGACTCGGGATGGCACTACCTGTGGGTGGCTCGCTCCGACCTGCAGCGACGCCTTGGCCAGACCTCCGAGGCCAGCAGGAGCCTTCACCGCGCGCTGGCCGCTGAAATGAATGACTCAGACCGAGCCCTCCTCGAACGGCGGCTGGCAGAGTTGAGCGCGTAGAGCGCGCTCCGATAGGTGACCGGTCGTCTCGACAGAAGTGGAGCTATTTTCCCGCTCTTGCCGCTTCGCGGCGGGCCGCTCGGGCCACGGCTCCGCAAATGACCTTCGCCGACACAGACTGGATCGCGCCCTCTTTGCGGAGCCTCATGGAGCG
>JADFIY010000138.1 GCA_022566415.1 Acidobacteriota bacterium | reverse complement strand
GTCGAAGCCGAGATCGGCCGACTGTACCGTGATCGGGCCCGCGCCCGGGGGGTGCCCGGTGGCCACGATCATCTCGGGAGCGAAGCCCTCCAGGGACCGCAGATAGGTGGTGAAGTCGCTCTCGGTGACCGGCGCTACTTCGATCTGGAGCTCGATGCTGTCGTCAGTGGCGAACGCGGTCTCCATGGCCGACTTCATGGCCTGTCCCCAGGCATAGTCGGCGATGATTGCCCCGACCTTGGTGAACCCCTGAGACTGGGCGTACTGGAGGATCGGGCCGGCTACCATCGGAGCCGCGGGCAGACAGGTACGGAACGTGTACCGGCTGTCCTGGGTCAGGATCGCATCCGACCCCGCCTTCACCAGGAACAGCGGGACAGATTTCTCCTCGGCGATCCGAGACGTTGCCAGGCCGGTGTCGCTGGAGATGACCCCGCCGGCGGCGACGATCCCCTCTTCGATGACTCTCTCGAAGGCAGCGGCGCCATCGACGCCGTTGGACTGGGTGTCGGCCACGATCAGCTCGAGCATGCGACCGTCGACGCCTCCGGCGGCGTTGATATCGTCGACCGCCATCTGCATCCCAGCGTTCACCTGCACGCCCCAAGGGGTGAAGTTGGGTCCTCCTGCGCTACTGAGCGGTGTCAGGGCGGCGATCTTGATCGGCTCGGTCGAGACCGCCTCTGTTGTCGTGGTTGCCGCGGCGGCGGTAGTGGTCGTGGCTGCCGCTTCCGGGGTCGTCGTGGGTGTCGTGGTCGTCGTATCGTCTGAGCTGCTGCATGCGGCTACCACCAGGGCCAGCGCCAGCAGCATCGGGAGTAAACCGACTCGTGAACGTCTGAACATTCGTCGCCTCCAGATTTGGCTTCGGCCGCCGCGCACGGCGAACCAAGTGATCGCCCGCGTCAGCGGGACACGGCGAGCATAGCCACCCATTGACCAGGTGGTCAGGGGAATCCTGGCAGGCTTGTCCAGCCCGTGGCGCCACCAGGTTGGCCGGCGGAGCAGTGCACACGAATCGCGGAACGTGAAACGCTGGATCTCGCCGGTCGCGGTACGGGGGAAGTCATCGCAACCTACCGGGCCTGGTCTTTCGTTGGAGCAGAGCACATGCTTCCAACCTCACTCCGTACGGCGGGGCAGCCACCTCGCCCTCAGGCACGACGGCTTACATCGAGACCAGGGCTTCGCTCCCCTCGAAGATGATGAGCCCGGCTGCCGTGTTCGATGCCGGCACGTGATAGTGGCGATGCACCTCGCGCACCTGCCTACTCAAGGCTCCACGCATGATCAACCACATCACCAACTCGATGCCCTCCGAGCCGGCGTCGCGGAGCAGCTCGGTGTGGGAGATCTCGGTGAGCCCTTCCGGGTCGTCGGCGAGACGGTCGAGAAACGCTGAGTCAAAGGGCGTGTTGATCCACCCTGCGCGCTCTCCCTGAAGCTGGTGCGACATCCCGCCGGTGCCGAATACGGCCACCTTGAGGTTGTCACCGTCGGGAAAGGTCTGGACCGCGTTGCGGATCGCCCGTCCGAGGGCAAAGCATCGTTGTCCGGTCGGTGGTGGGTACTGGATCACGTTGACCGCCAGCGGGATGACCTTGGCCGGCCACTTGTCCGGCTTCCCATACATGATCGACAGCGGCACCGTCAGGCCGTGATCGACCGGCAGGTCGTTGACAATCGTCATGTCGAACCCGTTGAGGATCAGTGACTCGGCAAGGTGCCAGGCCAGCTCGGGGTAACCGACGACCTTCGGGATGTCGCGCGGTCCGTATCCCTCATCGGCAATCGGGAACTCGTCGGCGACGCCGATGGCGAAGGTGGGGATCAGGTCGAGGTCGAAGGCAGAGGCGTGGTCGTTGTAAGCGAGGATGATGACATCGGGGTCGGCGTCTGCCATCCATTTGCGGGCCCCTTCATACCCCTCGAACAGCGGGCGCCAGTACGGCGTGTTCTCCTTGCCGTTGTCGATGGCAGCGCCGATGGCCGGCACATGGGAGGTGGCGACACCGTACACAACCTCAGCCATTGGCGCTCCTTCCTCCGTCGATCATCATCTGGGTGAACTCATCCGAAGTGACTCCGGACATGGCTGCCCCAACATCCTGCATATTCAGCCCATCAAAGGCGGCGATTTTGAAGGTGTAGTAGATGTTCCCACCGAGACGCAGCATCTCGAGCCACTCCCGGTTGAGCACCGCCTCCCGTTGCTCCGGTGTCATGTCCCACTCGTCGAGATACGCCCCTTCGTCCTCGGCGAACTTGGCCCGGTTCTTCGGGTCGTTCAGCGACATGCCGAACATGTTCAGGTGATACCCCTTGCGATGGTGCACCGAGTCGAACACGTAGGTTCCCGGTATGTCGTCGTAGTCACGGTGTGCTCGTTCCACTCGTCATGCCTCTCGCCGGCGACGGTTGGCGGCGAAGTGTAGCCGCCGGCCTCTCTGCGGCTTTGGCCGATTGTCAACGGATTTCGCGCCGTGTAGCTTGACCTGGTGACCGATTCCGTCCTCGTCGTGAGCGCCCACGCTGCCGACTTCGTGTGGCGCGCCGGTGGCGCCATGGCCCTGTACGCCGATCGCGGCCACCCGGTGACGGTGGTGTGCCTCTCCTACGGGGAACGCGGCGAATCCGCCCGGTACTGGCGGGCCGGCATGGACGTGGAGGAGATCAAGGCGACCCGCCACGAGGAGGCGGCCAAGGCCTGTGCCGTGCTCGGCGCCGAGCTGGTCACGTTCGACGTCGGTGACTACCCATTGGTGGAGACTCCCGAGCTACGCGACCGCCTGGCGCAGGTCTACCGCGAAGTGCGACCGACGATCGTGCTCACCCACACCACCGAAGATCCGTGGAACTTCGACCACGCCACCGCGTCGCGCCTGGCCAAGGAGGCCCGCATCCTGGCCCAGGCCCCGGGATACCAGCCGGAAGGAGAGGTGATCGGCGCTCCGCCGGTCTTCATGTTCGAGCCCCACCAGAGTGAGTACTGCGGGTTCATGCCCAACGTGCTGCTGGACATAACCGCGGTGTGGGAGAAGAAGCTCGCGGCCATGCAGTGCATGGAGGGCCAGCAACATCTCTGGGAGTACTACACCGACGTAGCCGTGCGCCGCGGCGTGCAGGCACGCCGCAACTCGGGGCCCAACCTGGGGTTGACCACGGACACGATGGGTGAGGCCTACCAGCGGGTCTACCCACAAGTGGCGAACGAGTTGGGCTGAGGTGAGCGACAAGGTCGTCGTCCGGAAGATCGATCGGGCGACACCGGACGTTATCGCCGGACTGGCCGAGGCCGGCGTTGCCACCGTCTACGAAGCGCAGGGACGCCGCGGCCTCCTCGACCCCGGCATCATGCCGATCCAGCAGGGGTCGCGAATCGCCGGCTCTGCGGTGACCGTCGAGTCGGCACCCGGTGACAACCTGATGGTGCACGCCGCGGTGGAAGTAGTCGAGGAGGGGGACCTCCTCGTGGTGGCGCTCACCGAACCCGCCGTCTACGGCATGGTCGGCGACCTGCTCGCAACGTCGCTCAGGGCTCACGGTTGCGTCGGTCTCGTCATCGACTCGGCGGTGCGCGACCGCGCCGAGCTCAACGAGATGGGGTTTCCGGTGTGGAGCCGTGCCGTCCATTCGGCGGGAACGGCCAAGGCCACGGCGGGTTCGGTGAACGTGCCGGTTGACATCTCGGGCACAGCCATCGATCCGGGAGATGTCATCGTCGCCGACGATGACGGAGTGGTTGTGGTCGTGCGGGAAGAGGCGGCCGCCGTTTTGGAGGCCGCCGACCAGCGTGTCGCCAAAGAGGAAGACACCCGCGCCCGCCTCGAGCTCGGTGAGCTCGGGGTCGACTTCTACGGGCTGCGGGACACGCTCGCCGATCTCGGAGTCGTATACCTCGACCACCCCGACGATGGGTGACGTGAACCACACCGTCACCGTCTTCGGGCTGGGCGAGGCGGGATCGCTGATCGCGGCAGATCTGGCCGCCGCCGGCGCGACCGTCCACGGATACGATCCCGCCGATGTGCCAACGCCCCGAGGAGTGGAGCGGCACGACGATCCGAAGACGGCGGTACACGGCAGCGGCTTGGTGATGGCAATCACGGCCGCGGCCGATGCCCAGGCGGCCATTGCCCAGGCGTGGGATGCGATCGGGCGCGGCACCGTTTATGCCGACCTGTCCACGGCGCCCCCGTCGTTGAAAGAGGATCTCAACGAAACCGCCACTCTGCGCGGACTGCCGTTCGCCGACGTGGCGCTCATGGCCCCCGTGCCGGGGCGGGGGCTGACCGCCCCTGCCTACGCCTCGGGTCCCGGCGCCACGGCCTACGCAGAGATGGTGAATCCGCTGGGAGCTCGAGTCGAGGTGGTAGGGGAGGAGCCCGGCACTGCCGCCATGCGGAAGCTGCTCCGGAGCGTCTTCATGAAGGGAATGACCGCGGTGCTCATCGAGGCCACCCGGACCGCGGAGGCCGCCGGCGAAGCGGAGTGGTTCTGGGACCACGTCGTCGACCTCGTCTCCGGCGCCGACGAGGAGTTGCTGTTGCGTATGTTGTCCGGCACCGAGAAGCATGCGGTGCGCCGGAGACAAGAGATGGAAGCCGCCGCCCAAGTCCTCGAGATCCTCGACGTCGACCCCATCATGACCAGGTCGACGGTGGAGAGCCTGCGCAAGCTTCAACAAGACGGGCTCCTCGGAGCGGGCGACGAATCGGTAGCGTGAAGACGGCAAGAAGGTGAAGCTGTGCGCACTCAAATAGCCATCATCGGCGGCGGCCCCGCCGGACTGTTGCTGTCTGAGATCCTCTACCTCAATGGTATCGAGAGCATCGTGATGGAACGCCAGACCCGCCAGTACGTGCTCTCTCGGATCCGGGCCGGTGTGTTGGAGTGGGGAACGGTGGAGATCCTCCGCGACGCCGGTCTCGGAGACCGCATGGACCGCGAGGGGCACGTCCACGACGGCACCGCCATCACCTGGGGCGGCGACAGACGGTTGTTCCTCGACATCAAGAAGCACGTTGACTCCCAGTTCATGGCCTACGGGCAAACCAAGATCCAGGAGGACCTCGACAACGCGCTTCAGGCGCGGGACGGCGCGATCTTCGAGGAGGCAGTCGACGTGATGCCCCACGGTTTCGACACCGACTCGCCCTGGGTCACCTTCGTCAAGGACGGCGAGGAGCACCGCATCGACTGCGACTTCATCGCCGGATGCGACGGTTTCCACGGGGTCAGCCGCACGGTGATCCCGGACGACGTACTGCGTGAGTACCAGCGCGAGTATCCGTTCGGCTGGCTCGGCATCCTTTCCGAAACCCCTCCGCTCCCCGAGCTCACCTACTGCAACAGCCCGCGCGGCTTCGCCCTGTCGTCGATGCGGACCCCGATGCTCAGCCGCTACTACATCCAGGTCCCCCTCGATACCGACATCGAAGCGTGGCCGGACGACCGCTTCTGGGAGGAGTTGAAGGCGAGGTACCCAAACGAGATCGCCGAGCAGATCGTCACCGGTCCCTCCATCGAGAAGTCGATCGCCCCACTGCGTAGCTTCGTCGCCGAGCCGATGCGGTATGGGCGCCTGTTCCTCGCCGGAGACTCCGCCCATATCGTTCCGCCCACCGGGGCCAAGGGCCTCAACCTTGCGGTGAGCGACGTCTATTACCTGTCGCGGGCTCTGGTCGACTATTACGACAACGGGTCGTCGGAGCTGCTCGACACCTACTCCGACACCGCACTGCACCGGGTGTGGAGCGCGGTTCGCTTCTCCTGGTGGTTGACCACCCTGTTGCACCGCTTTCCCGACATGGGTGACTTCGGTCAGCGGATCCAGGAATCTGAGCTGGACTATCTGGCCTCGTCCGATGCCTTCCAGGCGGCGGTGGCGGAGCAATACGCGGGGCTGCCGCTTTGAGAAGTACCGAAAGAGATCAGTGACAAAGAGCCACGTACTGATCGACTGAGCTATTGGTCCACTCGAAGATAGGTGCCGGTTCGGATCACGTCTGGGCCTGATCATTAGTGTCGACGCGACTTGGGAGGCACAAGACGATGAACATCGTGATTGCCGGCGAGGGGGCCATCGCCCGCAAACACGTCGCCGCGCTCTCTCGGATCGACGGCGTGAAGATCGTCAGCGTCGCCGGCGGGTTCGAGGCCGACACCAGGGAATTCGCCGCCGAGTTCGACATCCCGCACTGGTCACTCGATCTCGCCGACAGCCTCGACCGCCCCGGTGTCGACGCGGTGATCCTGGCGACGCCCACCCCGCTGCACGCTTCGCAGGCGATCGCCGCGCTCGAGGCGGGCAAGCACACGCTGGTGGAGATCCCGATGGCTGACAATCTCGCCGATTCGGAGGCGCTGGTCGAAGCCCAGGAACGCAGCGGCCTGGTCGCCATGGTCGGTCACACCCGTCGCTTCAATCCCAGCCACCAGTGGGTCAGGGCCCGCATCGAAGCGGGCGAGTTCGCCATCCAGCATTTTGTGGTGCAGACCTTCTTCTTCCGCAGGGAGAACAAGAACGCCCTCGGCAAGCCGCGCAGCTGGACCGATCATCTGCTGTGGCACCACGCTGGCCATACCGTTGACCTCTTCCAGTACCAGACCGGCGAGATCGCGAACCGGGTGTGGGCACAACAGGGCCCGATCCATCCCGATCTCGGCATCGCCATGGACATGACCATCGGTTTGGGGGCTCCCAGCGGTGCGCTGTGCACGCTGGCGCTGTCGTTCAACAACGAGGGCCCGTTCGGGTCCTGGTTCCGCTACATCGGGGACACCGGCACCTACGTTGCCCGCTACGACGACCTGGAGACCGGCAACGGTGAAACCATCGACGTCTCCAAGGTCGACGTATCGATGGACGGCATCGAGCTC
>JADFIY010000012.1 GCA_022566415.1 Acidobacteriota bacterium | reverse complement strand
TTCAACGTCGACACATCCGCCTCCGCGATGGCACGACGCACACTGATGGCAATCTCACTCCACATACCCCCAACACTGTCAGGGAAGACCCGCGACATGTGTCAGGGATGTGCTGCAACAGAACAGGGTCATATATCTACCTGGGAGCCCTGGGTTGGGCTAGTCGCGTGAACCCAGGGTTGGCAGGGTCATATATCTACCTGGGAGCCGTGGGTTGGGGCGTACTAGTTACCTGCGGCGACCGAGGCGAGGCTCGCCTCGTCTTCCAACTGGGGGTCAGCGGGCTCGGACAGAACGGCTCTGACGTCCAGGGCGAAGTCGATGGCCCGGGCGTCGGCCCACCAGGCGTGTTTGCTGAGCCAGGCGTCGATGAACGCTACAGCTTCCGTGCTGCGGTCCTGCACATCGGGGTCCATCGTGGTCTCCATCGCTACGGAAGGCTACGGCGTAGGCTCCGCTATTCGTATTTATCGACACGGAGCTCCCGATGCCTAAGCGTCCGATCCTGGTGGCGGTTCTCGCCTTGGCCCTGGTGGTCGCTGCCTGCAGCTCGGGCGGCGAGGAGGAACCAGAAGCAGGGGGCCTGACGGTGCAGGACGGTGATCTTGTTGAAGTTCACTACGTCGGCACGCTCGAGGACGGGTCTACCTTCGATTCCTCCCGCGAACGCGGGACACCGCTCAGCTTCACCGTCGGCTCCGGCCAGGTGATCGTTGGCTTCGACGACGCGGTACGAGGACTCAGGGTCGGCGAGACCCGCACCCACACCATGTCGCCAGAAGCCGCCTACGGCGTGCGGTCGGATGACAACATCTACGAGGTGCCGTACGGTCCCTCGCAGGCGGACGTTCAGGTTGGCGACGAGGTCACGCTCAACAACGGGCTCCCGGCCATCGTGCTCGAGGTACGCGCCGAAACCGTGCTGCTCGACGCCAACCATGCCCTGGCAGGAGACTCGCTGACTTTCGAGGTCGAGGTCCTATCGATCACGCGGCCGTGATCGCGCTCGCTCCGCTCGCGCTCAGTACCAAGTATCAAGTACTGAGGTGAGTACCAAGTAGCGGGGTTCTGGATTCCAGTCCGCGTTTCAGATATGACGTTTGTGTGCGTGATTTCAAGCGCCTGGTTGTCTGGCAGCGGGCTTACCGACTAGCCCTGAGCTTGCATCGTGAGGCTGATTCGTTCGCCGGGCGACATCGCTTCGGCGTCGGTGACCAGTTGACGCGCGCCGCAACGTCGATACCAGCCAATGTCGCCGAGGGAGCCGGCCGTGAGTCTGTCAAGGAGTTCAAGCGTTTCCTCACAATCGCGATGGGCTCAGCGGCAGAGCTCGAGCATCACCTCATGCTTGTCCGCGACCTGCAGCTCGTGAGCGCGGAGGTGGCGCGCGACTACCTCGATGAGACCACGGAGATCCAACGCATGCTCTACGGGCTTCGGAGCCGTGTCAGATTCTGAATACTCGCTACTCGCTACTCGCTACTTGCTACTTGTTACCTCCACGCCACAACCGTCGGAACTCCTGGCTCGTCTCCAGCAACTCCTCGGCGGATCCGACGGCATCGATCCGGCCGTCAAGCATCACGATCACACGGTCGGCACGTTGCAGCGCCGGCTTGCGATGTGACACCACGAGTGCCGTCGCGTCCCCTGTGCCGGCGAACAAGCGATCCCAGAGCATCTTTTCGGTATCGACGTCGAGCGCGCTCGACAAGTCGTCGAAGACCAACAGCTGGGGTTCTCGCGCCAGCATTCGCGCCGCCGCCGATCGCTGCACCTGGCCTCCAGAGAGGCGCACGCCTCGAGGGCCGACCATGGTCTCCAGCCCGTCGGGCATCGCCGCCAGATCGTGCTCCATCGTCGCCGTGTAGATCGCCCGTTCGAGGTCGTCATCGTCCGCCGGTTGGCCGAGCAACAGGTTCTCGCGCAGGGTGAGCGAAAACAGCCGCGGTACCTGTGGCGTGTACGCGGTCAGGGGTGGGACCATGATGACGGAGGGATCCTCGACCACCTTTCCGTTCCATGAGACCGTCCCTGCCTCCGGGTTGCCGAGGAAGTGTCAACCAAGAGGCCGTCGACGGTCCCCGGCCACCGGCTCCGCCGGCCGGAAGAAGTCGTCAGTCATCGGCAAGAAACCGGAGGCCGGGACCTAAAACCCCCTCACCACAAGCAAGGCCGCCAACAGGGCGAACGAGTTCGTCGCAATGTGCGCCAGTATCGGTGCAACCGTGCTGTTTGCCCGCAGGCGCAGCCACAAGAACCCCACCCCGACGATGGCGGTCGCGGCGACCGCGGCGAGAGCGGCGATGATGACCCCCATAAAACCGTCGAAGAGGTCGCCGGCGGGGTTGGTACCCAGAGTGTCAATCGTGGGAAGAATGTGCCAGAGGCCGAACAGGGCGGATGAGGCCAGCCCAGCCCAAAGTGGAGCCCATTTTCGGGCGAACATACCAAAGAGCACCCCGCGAAACAGCATCTCCTCGTAGAAAGCGGTGCCGATCGGGATCCGAACGAGTGCGTTGAACAGAGCCAACGCGGTCGATGAATCGACGACGCGATCGTCGTAGAAGAATTCCCTGGTGCCCGCGACGGCGACACCGATGGCGATCACGACCGCAATCACGGCCGCGACGATCCCCCCGACGAGCAATCCCCGACCGAGGCGCTCGCGCCACAATCCCATGTCGGTCCAAGTGACCCCGGCGTGTCTGGCGATGGCGACCGCCACCCCGAGGATGGCCAGGTTGAACGGGATGTACCACAACGAGTCGAGGACCCGATTGGCGACCACATTGGCGTAACCGGTCAGGGCAACGATGCCGACGATGTGCCAGGCGTGGATGACATGCGGGTTCGGCGGGAGGCGGAGCCACATCGAGGGGTGCCACATCCGGTCCCATTCAGCCAAAGTCCACGAGTTGGCGGGATCCCTCGGTACCGCATGTGGGGGCTGGCCTACGGGCAGACTTGGAGGGGATTCGTGGGTCATCCCTACGGCACCCTACCGGTGGTGGCACCACCGCCCGTCGCTACCCTGTACGGCATGGCGTTGCTGGAAGCGTTCAAGCAAAAGGTCCTCGATTTGGGTCGAACCGAGGCCAAGGCGAAAGTGAAGCCGCTACTGGTGGAGGATGAAACCATCGATCGCTCCGCCGCCGGATTGGACCGGAGGGACCGGGAGGGATTCGTCCTGTTCTGGCTGCTTTCGGAGCAGGCGCTGTTTTTGGTCGCCGGCGGGCCCCAGAGGGACTGGGCGTTCCGCATCCCGTTCGAGGCGGTGCGCGAGGTCTCCATCGACTTCGACGAGAGCGCCACCGTCTTGCCGTGGTACGTCCGGCTGTCGTTGCGCGACGCTGCCGCCGGGGTGGTGACCACGCTGGAGGAGGAACCGGACCCTGGCAATCCGCTGGCGTCACCCCCGCCGACGCCGGTGGATGCCGACCAGCTGGTCCGCCTCGCCCGCGGTGAGCTGATCCCGTTGAGCGGGTTCGGATCCCTCCCCTGGAAGTTCCGTGCTTCGCTCACCGACCGCCTCGAAGCCGCGGGAGCAGTGATCAAGGTCAGCGGGGCAGAGGCTGCCGATGCCAAACGCGTCCGGCGAAAGAAGTAGGACGAAGTACCAAGTACCAAGTACCAAGTACCAAGTACCAAGTACCAAGTACCAAGTACCAAGTACCGGTCAGACTTCGGTGTGCGCTCTAACTACCAACCTCGGACCGGTGTGCGGCCACGCGACCAGCCAGCTCGGGGAAATCGCCATCGATCTCGTATGGATATTCATCCCACCAGCCATCGCGGTCGGGTTCGAAGCGTCTTGGTGCGATCCCCGACGCCAGCGCACGCTGCTTCATCTCTCGCTCGACACTGCCGGCCCGGCCGGCAATCGATTCTGCCGGGATCGGGTCGAGCACTTCGACCCACACCCGAACGCCGATGCGAACCTTCGGCGTGTACGGGTGCTCCCAGACAAGGTGGGTCCCGCTGATGACGACCGGGAGCACCGGCCGACGGAGTCGCTCGGCGATCCGGAATGCCCCTGGGCGAAATGCGGCCTCGATGCCGAGGATGGTCCCCTGCGGGAACACCACGAAGCTTTCTCCTGTGTCAAATGCGCGTCGTGCTCCATTGAGCAGAGCCCTGTAGGCGGCTGGCCCATCGGCAGTCGGGATCCTGGTCTGCCCCGATGCTGTGAGGTACGGGCCGAGGGTGCGCCAGTCATACAGCTCGTCTCGAGCGGCGAACGTCAGGTCGAGCGGAAGCCGGAGCAAACACAGGGCGTCGGCGAAGCTCTCGTGTAGCGGTGTTACGACATATCGCTCGTCGGGGTCGACCAGGTCGAGGCCGCGGATGTCGATTTGCATCCCGAGGGCTGCCGAGGCGGCGCGTGCCCAGCGTCGCTCCATGGTGTGGAGGAGGCGACGGTCTCCCCTCCTCCCGGCGTAAATCAAGGCTGCTCGCCCCGGCCCGAAAAGCACAGCACCGCTCGTGGTCAGACGCAACCAGGTGCGGCGATTGGAGGTGGTGACCCGTTCTCCGGCGAACGGGACGGAAAACTGTCGTGCCATGCAGAGAGAACCCCTGGCGCGCCTTCCGGTATTCCTTAGAGCGCGCACCGATAGGTGACCGGTCGTCTCGACAGAAGTGGAGCCATTTTCCCGCTCTTGCCGCTTCGCAGCGGGCCGCTCGGGCCACGGCTCCGCAAATCGCCTTCGCCGACAGACCGGATCGTGCCCTATTTGCGGAGCCTCCTGTGACTAGTGGCGGCTCCCCTGCGCTACGGCGGCCACGGCCAATCCCTCGTTGATCACCTCGATGTCGTGCGATCCGCACACCCGGCACTTGTAGTCCGGATCCTCGATCTCAGCCAGCTCCTGCTTGACGAGACGGGACCCGCATGCCCGACACGAGTCGAGTGATACATGCTGGTTGGTGCCGCACTCCGGACAGTCAACCCACACGCTGCTGTCGAAGCTGGTAGTGCCCCAGGTCCCGGGGGAGCCGGCGAGAGCGTCCGGATCTTCTTCCTCGGCAAACGGGGGTGGCGGCCCTTCCCGCGGCATCATGATTGCGGCGTGACCGGTTTCGGCGGACACCGAGCCGTCGGGTCGCAGAGCGAACAAGG
Organism: Acidobacteriota bacterium; assembly: GCA_022566415.1. Taxonomy (GTDB): domain Bacteria; phylum Actinomycetota; class Acidimicrobiia; order Spongiisociales; family UBA5794; genus JACZST01. Next base: position 24,098 of record JADFIY010000012.1, on the reverse strand, counting down.
CGACTCCATGGGACTCGCTGACGCTCACGGCACCCGTGCTGAAACCACCCACCGAAAAGATAGCCTTCTTGCGATCGCCCTCGAGTTGGAGGAGGGCGAGGATCGACTTCTGGGGAACCTTTCCCCCCGCCCTGACCCACGACACCAGGTTTTCCGAGTACATCTCCACCATCTCAGGCGGCTTCTCGATAACCTCGGTTGGTGGCTGATCGACGTGGAACAGCCACAGGTAGGCGGCTTCGTATGCCTGTTCGAGGGTCAATTCGGGCATCCGTGTGCCTCCCCGTTGTCTGGTCTTCAACGGTGTATCGGCTGTCCACGCTGGTTTCTAGAGGTTTGTGCGCGGAACGGAGTGCTCCCAATCGGCTAGCAGCGTGCGAAGTGCTGCCACAAAAGCAAGAGGTTGATCGACGATCAAATGATGGTGCGCCTCCGGGATCGACGCCACAGGGGCATTGCGGTTCATCAACTCGTACATGTAATCGGCGACGTCCTCGGGGACGACCACGCTGTGCTCCCCGCGCAGCAGCGCAATCCTTCCCTTGACCGAAGCGAGCTCTTGGTGGAGCGAAGAGAGAGTCTGGTTGAACACCTGAGGATCGAACTTCCATGTCCAACCTTCGTCGGTCTCGACGAGTGAGTGGTCGGCGATGTAGTCGAGGATGTATTGGTTGTCGCTGGGTTGGTCGGGAACCAACCGGAAGCGTCCAGCTGCGGTCTCCTTGTCCGGGTAGACGCCCGGGGACCGGAAGGGGCTTGCTCCCGAGGCGCCCTCTCTCGACTCCGGGTCCGGGCCGCGCACCGGTGAGTCGACAATCACCGCTCCCGCGATCCGATCGCCGTGAGACGCAGCGACCTTGATCGTGACCACCCCACCCAGCGAATGTCCTACCACCACCGGGGGCCCGGGGAACCCGACCTCCTCTGCGACACCAAGGACCTCGTCGGCCCACAAGTCGTGGCTGTATTCGGGGCGGCGCCCACTGTCACCATGGCCGGACAGGTCGAGGGCCACTGCGTGCCACCGTCTGGCAAAAAACGGAGCAAGGTACGACCACCAGTGGGCATGGGCGGCGCCACCGTGGACGAAGATGAGGCCGGGCCGGCCCCGCTCGCCCCAGTCGAGGTAGTGGATGTCGGTGCCCTTGACGTCTACCGTGCCCTCGTCGTAGGGGGTCGTCAGCGCCTTACGAAACCATTCGGGCTGCTCGGTGACAATCATTGGCGCATGACCTCGACCTCGTGGGGAAGCGTGAACCAGCGGAGGTGCTCGAACTCGACGGAGACCTCGGGTGGGGTGAGATCGCCGTCGCCCGTCGCGCTGGCAAGAATCTCGTCGGCCGCTTTCAGATAGTCGGAGAGGATGTAATCGGGATCGCGCCGCGGTTCGACGGTGTAGCGCATGGCACCAGAGCGGTAATCGATTTCGGTGAGGCTGACAGGGGGATCACCCCGCCCGTCGCGGTGCTGCCACAGCCCTGAATCAACATCGAACCGATAGCGAGGCAGCAGTCGCCACCCAGAGGTGGCCACCATGTCCACAGCGTCGACGATGTACTGGAAGACCGCATCCGTGATGAAGTAGTTGAAGCTGACCCGGATCCAGCCGGGCTTGATGCCCTCGCAGCCGCGTGAGATCTCCCGCTCGAATTCGAGCGATGTGTCGATGTCGATGCCGAGCAGACGGTGCCCGTACGGTCCGGCACAGGAACAACCTCCTCGCGATTGAATCCCGAATAGGTCATTGAGGAGAGCGACGACGAAGTTGTGATGCAGATACCGATTCCCGTGTTTGACGACGAATGACACGATGGAGAGGCGTTCGGCGTCCGGGTTTCCCAGGATCTCGATGTTCGGGTTCTCGGCCCAGGAGGCGATGGCTCCCTGGATGAAACCCTCCTCGAGAGTACGGATACGGTCCGTCCCGACGGCCTCTTTGAGCTGGAAGATGAGGCCCGCCCGTATCGAACCCACGATGTTGGGGGTTCCCCCCTCTTCTCGATGCTCGACATCGGCGATGTAGCGATGCTCGGTGGGGTTGACGAAGGTCACTGTGCCTCCGCCGGGGACGGCGGGCACCCGGTTGGCGAATAGCTCCTTTCGTGCCACCAGCAGCCCGGGTGTGCCAGGGCCACCAATGAGCTTGTGCGGCGAGATGAACACAGCATCTTTGTACGCCGAAGGATCGCCGGACGGCGACATGTCGATCTTGACATAGGGTGCAGCGGCGGCGCAGTCCCAAAACGACAGCGCGCCGTGTTCGTGGAGGAGCGACGCGATCGCCGACGTGTCGGAGATGATGCCGGTGACGTTCGACGCCGCGGAGAAACTCCCGATCTTCAGCGGGCGATCCGCATAGGTGACCAGCTCCCTCGCCAGCTGGTCGAGGTCGATGTGACCGTCCTGGTCCTCTTCGATCCTGACGACGTCCGCGATCGATTCGCGCCATGGCAGCTCGTTGGAATGGTGCTCGAAGGGACCGACAAACACGACCGGCCGCTCCGACTGTGGGATTTTTTCGGTCAGGTGGTAGCGGTCGTCGAACTGTGACGGCACGCTGAGACCGAGCACGTTGATCAGGTGGGCGACCGCACCGGTGGCCCCCGAGCCGGTGAAGAGAACAGCGTGCTCATCAGAGGCATTCAGGGCCCGCCGGATGATGCGCCGTGCGTCCTCACGGAACCGGGTGGTCTGTCGCCCGGTACCCGACGATTCGCTGTGGGTGTTGGCGTACAACGGGAGCACCACCTGGCGGATGTAGTCCTCGATGAAGGTCAGCGACCGCCCGGATGCGGTGTAGTCGGCATAGGTGACCCGGCGAGGCCCGAACGGCCCGGGGACGACGTAGTCGGACCCGATGACCGAGGCGCGGATCGTTTCGATGAGGTCCATGGGGGCAGAGTACCGAGTACCAAGTAGCAAGTACCACGTACCAAGTACCGACGAAGAGCACGCACCGATAGGTGACTAGTCGTCTCGACAGAAGTGGGCCAGTTTTCGCGCTCTTGGCTACGCCCCTCTCGGGCCACGGCTCCGCAGATGGCCTCGCCGATTGAGACTGGATCGCGCCTTATCTGCGGCGCCTCTGATTTTCCCGCTCCTGCCGCTTGGCGGCGGGCCGCTCGGGCCACGGCTCCGCAGATGGCCTCGCCGATTGAGACTGGATCGCGCCTTATTTGCGGAGCCTCTGGCGCCGGATGATCAGTCGATCGGAGTCAGCGTCACGTCGGTGACTTCGCAGTCGATGGCCGAGACCCGAGTCGACGGTATCTCAACGCTCCAATCGGCCGATGCGCCGGGGGCCAGGCCTGTCACCGTCGCTTCGAGGTGACCGATCCGAGCTCTGGTCCAGACCCGAATGAGGTCGACCTCGATGATGTAGTCGAACGTCTGGCCCGCCGGCGATTCGTTGCGAATGGTTCCGCTGGCTCCGATCATCCCCTCCCGCGTGCCACAGTGGTCGCCGGCGATGCCGAACATGGCGACGACGCCGTCTTGGTGATACCGACCCACCCCTCCAAGCCGAGGGAAGGGGATTGTGATCGTTTGGGTCACCGCCGGATTGATTGTCTCCGACGCGTGCGTTGATTCGGTGACCGCGCTGGTCACTGTGGTTGTCGGGGCGCTCGTTGGCTGGTTTACGTCGGTTCGGGTGAGGGCGCTCACGGTGACGACGGTCAGGGCGCCAACGGCGAGCGCTCCCAGAACGAACGCCCCCAAGGTGGCGTACCGCAAGGGATCTGCTGCGTGTTGGCGGTGTGTGTGCTCGTTCTCCGGCGAAATCTCCTCGGGCTCGTCCGACGGCACGTCCGCCCCACACCAGCTGCAGTAGCGCGCGGCGGGATCCTCGAGCTCCGTCCCGCACGCTCGGCATGTCGTTGCGATCATTCATGGAATGTCGGCTGGCGGCTCTTCGGCCTTGATGAGATCGGTGGCTAAGAGGGTGAGCTACTACCTGATCGCTGAAATCAGATCAGAGGACTGCAAGCGAACCGCCTCTGTGGTACCAACGTGTTCGGCGTACACGATGAGGTTGCCCAGATAGGACCGGGCGCTTCGGTCGAAGGAGCCGCCGCAGGTGATGAGGCGAAGCTGCGACCCGTCGGTGGAGCCGTACACCTTGTCGGTGGGGAACTCGTTCTTCAGGACGAGCTCGGTCTCCGTCACGCGGAACTCGGCAACGGAGCCGTCGGAGCGTTCGACGTAGATCGCGTCGCCTACATCGAGCTCGCGGAGTCGGAAGAAGACCCCGGCTCCCTGCGCCGCGGAGTCGATGTGACCGACGACGATGCTCGGGCCGTCCTCGCCGGGGACCGATCGACCGGTCCACCACCCGGTGAGCCTGATGTCTTCTGGCACCTCGAGGGTCCGATCGGGATTCAATCCGAGGTCGATGATGGTGGCATCGACCCCGATGGAGGCAATTCGCACCTTGGTTGGACGGTGCGGGGGCGGACGATCGAACGCGGCCTCGATCGCCGCCTGGGGCGTTTCGGTGGTGGCTGCGGGGGCCATCGTCGTGGTAGGGGTATCGGTGGTTTCAACAACAGTCGGGGTGGTAGTGGGGGCGATGGTGGTGGTGGCTTGGGCGGTCGGCTCGAGAGCAGGTTCGGCGGCCACGACATCGGCCGCACCGGCGGGCACGACAACGGCGGCGCCGGCAGCGGAGACGAGCACGCCGGCAATCGCTAGTGCGGCCAGCGCGAACGGGTTCCTGAGCCATCGAGTCATCCGTCAGTTTTCGACGGATTGGCTCTACCCTTTAGCCACTCTGCGTAGTATTCCTACTCTGGGTAGCTGGTATGTCGGCGGCTGCGTGTTGCCGGAATCACGACCGCGAGAAGACCGGATCGCGGTTGCCGACGTGTTCGGCGTAGACGATGACGTTACCCAGATAGGAGCCGGCGCCCTTATCGAACGAACCGCCACAGGTAATGAGGCGCAGCGTCGGCTGCTCGGTGGCGCCGTACACCTTGTCGGTCGGGAACTCGTCCTTCTCCACCAACACCAGGCTCGTTACCCTGAACTCGGCCACCGAGCCGTCGGATCGCTCGATCTCGATCAGGTCGCCCGCCTCGAGCTGGCGGAGGTTGAAGAAGACACCGGCCCCGTCGACGGCAGAATCGACGTGGCCGACCACGACACTAGGCCCGACCTCACCGGGGACCGACCGGCCGGTGTACCACCCGGTCACGCTGATGTCCTTGGGCACCTCGAGGGTTCGGTCCGGGTTGACCCCAAGGTCGATGACGCCGGTGTCGACCTCGATGCTTGGAATGCGTACCCGCGTTGGAACAAGGTCCGGCGAAGAAGCCGGCACCGCCGCGCCGACCTGCTCATCAGGCGCCGCCTTCTCTCTTGGGGGCCCGGCAACAGGATTCTCGACCACCGAAAGCACCGCGGAGATCGGAGGGGCTTCGGCCGAGTCTGAGGCAGCGCCGCCGGTTCCGCTTGCGGCCCTGCTGCCGGAGAGAATCGCAAAACCGATACCGAGCATGATCACCCCGGCAAGGCCAAGCAATGCCGCCGCGCCGATAACGCTGGTGCGTGAACCTCTCATCAGATCAGGCCGGTCCCCTACTCCCGTCCCGCGGTCCCCCTCATCGCCAACACCGTGGCACCGCCCAGCAGCGCCAGGGCGCCACCGCCTAGCCACAGCATTGCGGCCTCGCCGCTGCGACCGGCTGTAGAGCCGCCGCCGGCACTGACACCGCCCTCAGGCGGTGGTTCCGTCGTGTCCGTCGGCGTTGTCGTCGGCGTTGTCGTCGGTGGAGGCGGCCCTGTTGTTGGTGGGGGCGGCGCCGTTGTTGTCGTGGTTTCTGGCGGCGCCGGCGGCGCGCAGCTCAGGATGATCAGTACGCCTCCGCTGGAGACTTCACTCGGGCCCAGGCGCAGGTCAACGTTGACCGTGGGTCCGAGCACGAGCGTCCCCGACATCGCGGTGGTTGCCAAGGGAACCGCCTCCCAGTTGGGGATCTCCGCCGTTGTCGCACCGCTACTGAGGATGAAGTCGTTGTCGATGTGCTGGGATTCGTTGTTCTGGCTTTCCGCAGAGCCAGTGCAGGCCCGACCCACCATCCCTTCGGGGACGGTCACGGTTAGAAGGTGGATGACCTCGCCCTCGTCCCCCCGAGCAATACCGTCGACGAGGATCTCGATGGTGTCCGTTTCCGTTTGTGCCATCGCCGGTATCGCGATCAGCAGCACGGCCAGCAGCGCAAGTCCGATGGTCGCTTTCCGCATATGCCTTCCCCTCTCACTCCGGGCGATAGCCCGCGCCCACAATCGTTACTGACTCCCACCACACGCTATCGGCCAACGCGCCACTTCACAATTCAATGTCGGTCGAGCCTCCGACCCCGTCGCCAGCCCGGAGCCAAGAGCAGGGTGGCTGCAGCCGCGGCCAGGGCACCACCGCCCAGCCACCATGCCGCCTCGCCTGACGCAGGTGCCATGCTCCCGCCGCCGGCGCTCACACCACCTTCCGGGGGAGGTTCCGTGGTTGTGGTCGTCGGAGCAGGCGTTGTCGTTGTCGTGGTTGTGGTGGCGGGGGGCGGCGGCAGCGTGGTGGTCGTAGTGGTAGTGGTGGTCGTTGTCGTTGGCGGCGGCTCCGGTTGGACACAGCTCAGCGTGATGACCACCATCCCGCTCGAGACCTCGGCGGGGCCCAGCCGCAGTTCGACGGTGATCGTGTCGCCGAGAACGAGCGTCATCGACGTGGTGACGACCGCACCCGCTTCACGTTCCCAGTCGAGAAATACCGCGGTTGACGTCCCGCTGCTGAGGATGAAATCGTTGTTGGGATGCTCGGATGCGTTGTTCGTGGTTTGGGTTGTTCCCGTACACGCGGTGCCGACCATGGCAGGATCGACGGCCAGCTCGGCAATCGTGGTGATCGAGCCCTCCGCGCCCCTCGTTGTCCCATCGATCTCGATGATGATCGTCTCGGTTTGCGCCATCGCCGGCGCCGCCACCATGACAGCGCCCAACAAGGCCATTGTGAAAGTAATTCTGCGCACGATGCCTTCCCCCTCTCGCTCTGGGCGGGCCGTTGCCCAAGTCCCAGACCGCCCCCTCCATGCACCACCCAGTGTAGCCGCGCGACCACCATCTGCGGTTGATTTCCACCATTTGGTTTTCGCGAAGCGGCGGCGTAGAGGCTCCGCATATAGGGCACGATCCGGTCTGTATCGGCGAAGTCCCTTTTCGGAGCCGTGGCCCGAGCGGCCCGCCGCGAAACGGCAAGAGCGGGAGTAATGGCTCCACTTCTGTCGAGACGACCGGCCACCTATCGGTGCGCGCTCCTTAAAAGGTCAGGCAGCCGGCCGGCACACCTTGCACGCTCGATATCCGGAGTCCTCCGCGTCTGCGGCGGAGCGGAAGTCGACTCGGTAGCGGCTGAAGGATCGCTTGGCGTGGCGACATGTTGGGTAGCAGTAGATACCGGTGGTCTCGGTGCCGACGACACGGATGCCGCGGCGTGCCGTCTCTTCGATGATGTTGGGGTCGAGGCCTTCGCCTCGGAGCAACTCTCGCTTCATGGCCGATCCCCAGGCGTATTTCCCGATCATGCCATCGCTCCGTACCACGCGGTGGCACGGGATCAGGACCGGGATCGGGTTGCTCCCAAGCGCCGTTCCCACGGCGCGGACCGCACCCGGGTTCCCGATCTCCCTTGCGATCCATCCGTAAGGGCGGATCTCACCAGGAGGGATCTCGGCGCACTTTTCCAGCACCTTGCGCTGGAACTCTCCCAGCGCGTCGAGATCAACGGCGAGCTTGCCAAGCATGCCCGTTTCCAGCGCCCGGTCGAGGTGACCGGCTAGCCGGCGCGGCGGGGCTTCGACGTAATCGGCCGGCCTGGGGTGTTGTGCGGCGAAGTCCTCCGGTGATGCGACGATCGCCTGCGGCACGTAGGCGGTGACGCCGGCTCGGCTCCACGAGACGTAGGCCGGTCCGGTGGGGCCGTCGACGAGCGTGAACTCGTCGGCGAGAATCCCCACCGCGTCGAGCACCTCATCGAGCAGGCCATGCGGCGCATTCGTTGCCAGCTGCTCGAGCTTCTGGGTGATGGTGTCATTGGTCATGACGATTCCTCCTCGATGATCTTGCGCAAGGCGGCCAAACCCCTGCGAAGATCGGATCGTGTCGTGCTCTCGGTTCTTCCGGTGATCTCGGCGATCTCGACGTGCGGCAAGCCAACGACGTGGTGGAGCACAACGGCGGTGCGCTGTGGTGCGCTGACCCGGGACAGCCGTCCCCGCCAGATCTCGAGGTCGGCGGCATCGGCGGCGATGAGACCCGGGTCGCTGTTCGTTACGGGTCGGTCGAGGTCGACTCCGCTCACCTCGGGGCGTCGCGACCGAGTGCGCGCCCTATTACGGCACAAGTTCAACGCGATCGTCCATGTCCAAGTTCGCAACTCCAGGTTCCGAATCCGCTGCTGGTCATAGCCGGTCAGGGCCCGGTACACCCGGACGAAGGTCTCCTGGGTGACGTCCTCGGCATCGTGCCGGTTACGAGTGAGTTGGAGCGCGCCGGAAAAGATGCCGTCTTGCAGCGAACGGACGAGATCGGAAAACGCCGCGTCGGTGTCGTCGGCGAGGCGCCAGTTGATATCGGTGACGGTTGTAGTCATCTCAGTAGATAGAACCCCGCGTCGGTCCGCAGCGTTGCACTCATGCCAGGATCTCATCGAGGAGGATCACGGTTCTTCGCTCGATCTCGTCGCGGATCCTCCTGACCTCGACGGGTCTCTTTCCCGATAGATCGGGGAGGTCCCAGTCGAGATAGCGGATACCCGCATAGACCGGGCAGACGTCTCCACATCCCATGGTGACGACGACGTCGGCGGCTCGTACCGCGCCGTCGGCCAACGGCTTCGGAACTTCCTTCGAGATATCGATATCCAGTTCCCGCATCACCTCGACGACCGTGGGGTCGACCTGGCCTGCCGGGTCAGAACCTGCACTCCGCACCACGATCCGCCCCGCGGCGCGATGGTCGAGGAGCCCGGCAGCCATTTGGGACCGCCCGGCGTTGTGGACACAGACGAACAAGACCTCGGGTTTGGGCACGATCGGCTCCTGATCGGGTAGCGGTACGCTCCCGGCCCGATCGTAGTGAGGCCAAACATGACGGAGACACGTCGAGTACGTGGGGATCACCGCTCGCGATGACGGTCGACCGTTCCGCTCGCACCGGTGTCCTGCTCGCCCTCTCGGCAGCATTCATGTGGGGGATCAGCGGTGCCATCGCTGCCGACGCCTTCCGCGAGGTCTCACCGGCGCGGGTTGCAGAGGCGAGGGCATTGTTGACCACTGCCATCCTCGTGCCGGTGGCGTGGTGGCGCGGTTTGCTCAACCCGCGAGGCGGCCTGTGGTGGTTCGCTCTCCTCGGGGCGAACCTCGCTGTGGTAAACGTGACCTTCTACTGGGCGTTGGAGCGTCTAGGGGTGGGGCCGGGGGCGACCATCCAGTTCCTCGGACCGATCCTGGTCCTGGCCTGGATGGCGGGGGTGCAGGGCAGGACGGTCAGCTCGGCGGCGTGGGCGGCTGCGGTCGTGGCGATCATCGGCGTCGTCCTGGTGACGCAGGCGTGGCAGCTCGAGGGTGGCGACTGGCTCGGGGTCCTCGCCGGCTTGGCTTCCGCGGTCACCTTTGCCTCGTACCTCGTGCTTGGGGAACGGTTGACACGCCGCTACCCGATCGTCACGGTGATGACCTGGGGTTTCGTATCCGCTTCGCTGATCTGGATCGTCGTCCAGCCGCTGTGGACGTTCCCGACGGATCTGTCGGGTGGGGTATGGGCGGAGCTTGTCTGGATCGGGGTGGTCGGCACCGCCCTGCCGTTCTTCATCGAGTTTGGCGCCCTGCAGCGGGTCGCCTCTGGTGTGGTCGGGGTCATCGCCACCACCGAGCCGGTATTCGCCGCGGCTGCGGCGTGGGTGTTATTGGGGCAGCATCTGAGCCCGGTTCAGATCATTGGGGGGTCATTGGTTCTCATCGCCGTCGCCTCCCTCCAAAGATGGGGCATCGCCGATGTTGAGACTCCCCTCGAGGCTGCGAGGTAATCGAGCACTGTTACCGTCCACAGTGTGAAGTGGTTGCGACGCATCCTGATCGGCATCGTCCTGTTTAACGTGCTTGCGGTGGTCGCTGCCCAGGTGGCGAAGCGGCGTTTGCCAACGTACGGAGACCAGGATTCGGAAACGTTCGCATTGGTGGCGGCGATGGACGGCATCGAGTTCGTCAGCCGGTCCGAGGCGCTTCGCTTCGGATCGGGGACGGCAGTGATGGGTGGGATGGCGATCGACCTCACCGAGGTCCAGTCTGCCGATACCATCACGCTCGATCTGACGGCAATCATGGGTGGCATCGATGTCCTCGTCCCTGCCCACTGGCGGGTCGAGATGGCGTCGACTTCGATCATGGGCGGAACGGAGAACCTCACCGATCCCGATACCGCCGCCGACGATGCCACGGTGCTGGTCGTCGACGCCAGGGCCTACCTCGGGGGGATCACGGTCCGGCCGAAATCAACGGACTAAGTGCCTCGTAAATCGAGCCGGTCTGGCTCGGTAACACGGACTCTATCTGGCCGCCAGCCGTCGGCCGCCGGCCGCCGAAATCGTCAGTCATCAGCAAGAAGGCGGAGTCCGGAGTCCGGAGATTGGCTACCTGTCACCGGCCGCGTGATCCGGTCTCTCTCGGCGTGGCCATTGTGAAGCCGTGGCCCGAGCAGGCGGTAGCTACGAACGGGAAAAATGGCTCCACTGCCGCCGAGGCGACTGGTCGCCTATTGCTGCGCGCTCTCATAACCGATCCGCTCGGCTCCGGTGTACACGTTGAACGAGCCTTCGCGCACGAAGCCGATGACGGTCATCCCGAACTCCTCGGCGAGGTCGATGGCAAGGGACGAGGCCGCTGAGATGCCGGCAACGATGGGGATTCCAGCCACCGCCGCCTTCTGGACGATCTCGAAGGACACGCGGCCGGATACCAACAAGAGGTGGCCGCTCAACGGCCACAGGGCTCCGGATGTGGCACCGACCACCTTGTCTACCGCGTTGTGGCGTCCGATGTCCTCGCGCAGCGCGACCAGCGTTCCGTCCGGCTGGAACAGGGCGGCGGCGTGGAGTCCCCCGGTGGCGTCGAAGCCGGGTTGGGCGGCTCGCATCGTCGCCGCGAACGATTCGAGGGAGACGCCATCGATGTGGGGGCCCGGCGCCGGCGCCGCAGCCGCAATCCGGATCGCATCGATGGATGCCTTGCCACACACCCCGCACGACGAGCTGGCATAGAGATTGCGTTTGAACTGATCGGGGTCGACCTCGACACCCGCGGCGAACTCGAGCTGGTACCGAGCGTCCTCGTCATCGCCGCCGACCGACACCGCCCCGACCAGCTCGTGCGGATGGATGGCGATTCCCTCAGTGAGCGCAAAGCCCAGGGTGAGGTCGACGTCATGTCCTGGTGTTCTCATCAGCACCGCGATCGGAGTCGACCCGATCCGGATCTCCAAAGGTCCTTCTCTGGCCACCCGATCCTCGACCGTCTCCCAGCCGGTGGTGCCGAAGCGGACAACGCGTCGGGTGGCGAAGTGGTCGGCTGCGGTCATGTCGAGGGCTCGGCCAGTGAAGACTCGACGACACGAGCGAAGCCCATCACCTCGTCGGAACGGGTGTCCCGCCCAAACACGTCTTGCAGGGTCCGTGCCGCGGCGGCGACGTCACCAAGCTCACGTTGCGCCATCGCCCGGTACGCCATGGTGAGGGCGGTGACGTCATCGGTGTTGACGACGCCGTCGGTCATGTCTATCGCGTCGGCGTAGCGGCCGGCGGCGCACAGGAGCTCAGCCAGTGACAGGGTCACGTGCGTCGTACGCTCCACCGGTTCGAGGATGCCGATCGCCCTTGCGTATTCCTGGGCAGCCTGGTGCAGCTCGGCATCAGCCAGCGCCACCGCGGTCCGCATCAGGGGGAGCGCCACCACGACGCCGGGGGCGATCGGTACAACGATCCCCGCTTCCGGCAGGTAGGTGCGGACGAACGGGTCGTCCTTTGACTCATAATCGGTCTCGATCGCTCGATCGAGGAGCTCGCCGGCATAGGACCGTTGCGTGTTCAGCGACAACAGCCCGGCGAGGGTGTCGGCGGTGGCGCGGTAGGCGGGGTGCCGACCCGCGGCCAGATCGATGGCGTAAGGGTCCCCGGACACGAGCGCGGCGTGCATCGCCTCTTCCCCGGCCTTTGCCGTCCAGCAGGGCATGTGTTGGGTGGCCAGGACCGCATACTCCTCGGGATCGAGGAATTCCCAGGTGGTATCACCCCACTCCCGGTCGTCTTCGCTGAGGGGGTAGCCAAACGTGTTCTGTGACCGGTCGTACCACCACTCTCCCGAGATGAACGACGTACTGAACGGGTTCCAGTCTGCACCGAAGCGCTGCGGCATGACCGTTGCCTCTCCTCGCGGGTCGCCGAAACCCTATCGCATGAAGGCGCGGTACCCTCACGTCATGGCAGTCGACCTAGCTGGTACGGTGACATACCTAAAGGACCATGCAGTCGAGCACGGATTCCACGTGCACGACGAGCGGCATTTCGTCGAGACCTATACGCTGCGGCAGGCATGGGAGGTCGATGTCCACCCAGCCGAGGCGTGTGAGGGGCCCCTCGACCTGCATGTCGCCATCGACCTCGATCCAAGGGTGGTGCTCGATCTCGAGGACGCCCTCGCGGACACCACCGACATCCCCGAGGACCCGACCGGAAAATTCATCGTTCCCTTCATGTTCAACTGGTCGCTGCCACCGTTGGGAGCTCGGCCGGACCTGATCGTGCTGGCCACAGAGCTGGCAGCTAAAGGCGGTACCGACCTGCCCATCGAAGTATCCGCCGTCGACACGTATGGGGCGCTTTCGGATGGCGAGGAACATCAGCTGTCGCTCGTCGCCAAGGTGGAGATCTCGTTGATCGACCTCATGTACCGGCAGGACACGCTGTGCGAAGTGCTCGACCGAGTCCACGACGTGAGCATGTATCTGGTCGAAGAGTCCCGCTCCTGGGAAGTGCAGGAGTAGTCGCGAGCTGCGCTCGCTCCAGTCGTCAGTCTTCAGCCTGAAGCGACGCACCCGACCCGTTCGCCGCACTCCTGCTGATGGCTGATGACTAACCCGCGGAGCGGGTCCTCACTCGTACGCGATCGCGTCGAGCACGTTCATTCTCGAAGCCTTTCTCGCCGGGTAGATCGAGGCGACGACGCCGGCCACTCCGGAGGCCACAACGAGCACTGCGATCTGGCCCCAGGGAATGGCGAAGGACCCGAGTCCTTCATCGGCGAGTGCCAGCACCACCGCCCAGCCGAGGAAGAGTCCGATTCCCGTCCCCATCACCGCGCCGAACAGGGCGATGATGACCCCTTCCCACCGCACCATCCGTCGTGTCTGACGCCTGGTCATCCCGACGGCGCGCAACAGACCGATCTCGCGGGTGCGTTCGATGATCGACAGGGCGAGGGTGTTGGTGATGCCGAGGATGGCGATGACGATGGCGAGGAAGAGCAGCGCGAAGATCAGCTGCAGCAAGGCGTCGATCTGACCCTCGATTTCGGCGACCAACTCATCCTTGTTCTGGATCTGGACGTTGGCATACGGCTCGGCGATGGCGTCTGCCGCGACCCTCGCCTCAGAGATGTCGACGCCCGGCGCAACCGTCGCCAGGACAAGACTGTCAAAGGGGTTGTCGTAGACCGTGTTGTAGAAGTCGCGGTTGAGGATGTACTGGCCGAAGTCGGCGTTGCCAAAGGTCCCAAGGATCTCCATCTGCGTCTCCGGCTCCTTGGGGAACCCCATCACGATCGTGTCTCCGACCACCCAGCCGTTGTCCTCCATCTCCGTGCTGGACACGACCACCCCGTCCGCCGATTCCAGAGCCGCAAAGGCACCGGGGGAGGGGTCGAGATTCACCACCTCTTCGGCGAGCAGTGGATCGACCACGATGATATCGGTACCGCCTTCTTCGAGAGAGGCGGTATCGAACACCAGGGACGACACCGTATCGAACTCGTCGAGTTCAGCCAGCTGCTCGGCAAACGTCGGGCTGATCCCGATCTGAAAGTTCGTCGACGAGGCGTTGAGGTCGGCGCGGAAGTTGTCGAAGATCGACTCGTTGATGGTCGACTTGATCGAAGCGGCGAAGATGGCCACGAACACGACGAGGGCGACCCCGATCATCAATGCCGATGCCGTCGATGCGGTTCGTCTCGGTTGGCGCGCCGTGTTCTCCTTGGCCAGCAACCCGGTGATATTGAACAGCAGAGGGAGCGGCCAACCGATGGTGCTGGCGACGGGCCGGGCGGCAAGCGGGGCCAGGATCGAGATGCCGAGGAACGTCACCAGCGCACCGATGCCGACGAGCAGCAGCGGGTTCGCCACCGAGCCAAACAAGCCGAAGAGCAATAGGCCGACACCGCCGGTCGTCACCACTGCACCCGCCGCCGCTCGCCGCCGCAGTGGCTTGCGGCCGGTGCGAGCCAGCTCCTCGTGCATCGCCGCCACCGGCGGGATTTTGGCAGCCTTACGCGCCGGGAGCAGGGCTGCAACCACCGTGACCACAATGCCGACCGTCATCGCAATGACGACCGTCCGCGGGGCAATCGTCAGCGGGCCCTCCGGGAGGTTGAACCCAATGGCATTCATCAGCGCGGCGAGCAGCAGGGCCAGGGCGATACCACCGAAGACTCCAATCACCGAGGCGATCACCGCGACGACCAACGCTTCGATCACGACCAACCGGGTGACCTGGCCGCCGGTGGCACCGATAGCGCGCAGCAATGCCAGCTCGCGTGTGCGTTGCGCCACGATGATCCTGAAGGTGTTGGCGATGATGAACGCCCCTACGAACACCGCCACGGCGGCGAAGGCGAGCAGGGCAGTGTTGAGGAATCCGAGCGCCTCACCGATTTCAGAAAGCTGGTCCGCATTCGCCGCTTCCGTCGTCTTCACATCGAATTCGCCCCCGGTGGCGGCGTCGATGTCGGCGGCCAGCGTTTCGGCGTCGACGCCCTCTTCGGCGGCCACCGAGATCTCGACGTAGCTCCCCTCCAGGTCGAACAGGCGGCGCGCCTCCTCCAACTCGAATGCCGCCGTGGTGGCCCCGGCGAGGTTGTCCTCCGAACCGAAATTGGCCAGCCCGACCACCTCGAATTGTTCTGGTGGGCCGAGAGTGAGGATGGTGACGGTGTCGCCCAGGCCAAACCCGGCAGTCTCCGCGGTGCCGAGGTCGGAAACGACCTCGCCAGGTCCAGTCGGGGCTCGCCCGTTATCGGGGGCGATCGTCATCGGGTTGAGGTCACTGGTGGTGGTCCAGGAGAAACCCAAGGTCGGAGGTCCTAGCCCGCCGACCGGATCGCCGTCGGCTCCCACGAATTGGGCGTATCCGGCGACGGCTCCTTCGGCGACCCTGACCCCGGGGACGGCTTTTACCTGCGCCAGGATCTCATCGGGGATGGACCCGAATTCGACCAGGTCGTTCCCGGTCTCCGGCGGGATCGGTCGCACGTAGACGTCGACCCCGGCGGAGATATCAGTGATCAACGTTTCGAAGCGGGCGTTGATGGTGTCGGTGAAGATGAAACTGGCTGCCACGAAAGCGACGCCGATCACGATGGCGAGCGCGGTCAGCACCAGGCGGAGCTTGTTGACGATGACGCCTCTCAGCGCGGCACGGAGCATGTCATTCTCCGAGGTGCTTCATCTTCTCGAGGATCGAATCAACGGTGGGGTCGACCATCTCGTCAACGATGTCGCCATCGTCGAGGAAGACGATTCTGTCGGCGTAACTCGCCGCGATCGGGTCGTGGGTGACCATGACGATCGTCTGAGAGAAATCGTCGACGGCTCGTCGCATGAACGCGAGGAGCTCCGCTTCCGCCTTCGAGTCGAGGTTTCCGCTCGGCTCGTCGGCAAAGACGATGTCCGGCCTGGTGACGAGGGCCCTGGCGGCGGCGACTCGCTGTTGCTCGCCGCCGGAGAGCTCAGCCGGCCGGTGGTCGAGCCGATCCTCGAGCCCCACCGCGCTGACGACCTCGTTGAACCATGCCTCGTCAGGGTCTTTGCCTGCGATCGACAGGGGAAGGGTGATGTTCTCCTCGGCGTTCAACGTCGGGATCAGGTTGAACGCCTGGAAGATGAAGCCGACCTTCTCCCTGCGCAGGATGGTCAGCTCGCGATCCTTGAGTGAGCCGAGCTCGGTGTCTCCGATGTGGACCGTTCCCTCGGTGAGGTTGTCCAGACCGGCAAGCGTGTGCAGCAGGGTCGATTTGCCCGATCCCGAGGGCCCCATGATGGCGGTGAACCGCCCGCGCGCGAAGTCGGCGGAGACCCCGTCGAGGGCCCGGACTATGGCGGTGCCCTCTCCATAGATCTTGACGCCATTGCGCATGCTCGCGGCGGCGCCGTTGGCAGCGGTGTCTTCCAACATGATGTCCCTTTGTTGCGACGAAGCGACAACGGTAGGCGCTTCGAAACGTAACACCGCCGCGCCCGACCGGATCGTGCCCTTGTTGTGGAGCGCCTTTTTTCCGCTTCTGGCTACGGCCCGCTCGGGCCACGGCTCCGCAGATGGTTTCGCCTATAGAGACCGGATAGCGTCCTGTTTGTGGAGCGCCTTTTTTCCGCTTCTGGCTACGGCCCGCTCGGGCCACGGCTCCGCAGATGGTCTCGCCTACAGAGACCGGATAGCGTCTTATTTGCGGAGCCTCTAGGCGGCCGGCCGGAATCCCAGTGGGGGTTCGCCACACGGGTCGAGGATGACGACCCTCCCGATGACCACGGGCTCCGTCCCATGGAGTTTCGCTCCCGTCAGTACCAGAACCCGTGCGATGACGAGGCGGATTCGAGCGACCCTCCCTGGCGCCCCCCCTTTGTGCCGCGAAGCTTGGCTTCCGCCGGCGATTTTGGTGAGCTCGGCCATCCGAGAGTAACCGAGGTTGGGGCTGTGCAACATCACGATTCCCCCTTGATGGCATCGTTGCCGATATAGGCCTGGAGGACAGCCGCCGTCTCCGGCACCACGTGCTCGCGTAACGCGTATTCCTTCTCATTGCCGATCAGCACCTTCACCAGCCCCGCGGTGCGCAGCAGCATCATGTGGTGGTGCAGAGTCGACTTCGAGATGTCGAACTCTTCGGCCAGCTCGTGCAGCGAAGCTGGTCCCCGCGACAGGTGGCGCAGGATCCGCAGTCGCCGCTCGTCGCCGAGTGCCTTGTATATTTTGATCAGCCAGTTGGGCGGGGCGTCGGGATCGGCGCCCATGTATTCGTCCGCTACCGGATAGGCCATGATCAGGCGGTCGGGCGTATCGGTGAATATCACCCACGGCCGCCCGGCGACGGTCGGGAGCAGCAGGATCGGCCTGGTGTACCCGGCCTGCTCTATCGAAATCCCGTTGGTAGTGAGCTCGACCAGCCGCTCCGCCGACATTCGCTTCGCCATGCTCCGGTGCGCCTCGATGTCGCGTTCGAGAATCGAACGGAAGGCTTTCTCGTGCTCGGCGAAAGCATCCTTCTGCAGGCCCCGCATCGCGGTGGTGATGATTTCGGTGGTCTCCTGGGGAGACATCTCCAGCAGATGCTGGATCGTGTCCCGCCACAGTTCGTGATCATCGAACATGGGCAGGGTGAGAAACTGCTCCAGGGCGCTGGCGTCTCCCTCGGCCGCTGCCTTCAGGAGATCGGCATCGGCGCCGCGGGAGCTCTTCAGCTCTACCAAACGGGTCCTCATATCGACGGGATCCATGGCCTGGACGTGGTCGATGAATTCGTCGACGGTGCTGCCGTCCGGCAGGTCGGCGAGGATTCCCATCACCGAGATCCACACCTCACCGGCGCCGACACCCTGGATAGCCTCGGTGGTTGCATCCGACATGGCGGAAGTGATGCCGGCAAACCAGTCGGCTCCGAGGCCGTATTCCTGAAAGTCCTGCTCCGCCTCGTCACAGCCCTCGAGGAGCCAGAGAACGACGAGCAGGTCTGCAGCGGAGTGGAGCGCGAGCTCGACAGTCGGCTCGCCGGTCTCGGGGGCGGTGAAATCCCTCACCCGAGGTTCCATCCTCATCGCATTCCCCTGGATTTGTGGCCTTCGGGCACATTTCTTGTCACGTTCGAAGAATATCGAACGCCATGACGAAAGTCAAGAGCTTTCGAAGAGTTATGGAAGGCAAGCCACCCAAGGGAAAACCCGCGCAATGCCCCGGTTTTCCCTCATCCTCATCGGGGAGTGTTGCTTGTCACTCGTTACTCCCGCGTACCGAGCTGGAGAGTGACCATTCCGCCATCGGTCAACTCGATGGTCACCGTCTCCCCAGCGCTGTAGTGTCGCAGCGCGGTGATCAGCTCGTCCATGGTGCGGACGGGAACACCATCAACAGAGGTGATCACCTGGCCAACGACGATCCCGGCGATGGCGGCTGACGAGGATTCGGTCACCTCTTCGACGGTGACCCCAACCGGCATCACGCCGCTTTCAGAGATCTGTTCAAACGCAGTGCTGCCGAGGATCCCCAGCAGCGCATGGGACGCGGACCCGGTCTCGATGATTTCGGTGGCGACGCGCTCGACGATCTCGATTGGAGTGGCGAACCCGATACCTTCGATGCCGAGCTGGCTGGCGCCGACCGCGGTGGTGATGCCGATCAGCCTGCCGTTGGCGTCGACCAGGGCGCCGCCGCTCGACCCGTTGGTGATCGGAGCATCGGTCTGGATCATGCCGAAGAGAACGACGTCGGGGCCGGTCCGAACCTCACGACCCAGGGCGGAGATCACACCTACCGACAGGGACGGTCCGCCATCGAGACCAAGCGGGCTTCCGACGGCGATAGCCGGCATCCCGACGGTGAGCGTGTCGGTGGCGCCGAGCGTCAGCGGATCGAGGTCTGTCGTCTCCAACACCAATACGCCCACGTCGGTGATGGGGTCGCTGCCGACGATTTCGGCGTCATAGACCCTGCCATCGGAGAGAACGACCCGGACCGCGGTGGCCCCGTCGATCACGTGGTGGTTGGTGATGATGTGACTGGGGTCGAATGCGACGCCCGACCCCGAGGCTGTGGGGACGAACTCGCCGTTCTGGATCGAACCCACTTGTACGGTGACGATGCTCGGGATGACGGTGGCCCCTACCGCTGCAGGATCGACCCCAAGGAAGGTCGGGACATCGGTGTTCGACGGAGCGACCGGCTCGGCGGTGGCCGGGACCTCGATGACGACGGGCGCCGCCGGTTCATCGTCGATCAGGACGGCGGCGGCGGCTCCAGAAAGTCCGCCAACGACGAGTGAGGCTGCGACGACCGCGATCCATCCACCCTTCTTCTTACGTGGTGGCTCGGATCGGAGGGGGGCCTTGGTCCCAGGTGGTTCGTATCCGATGTAGGTTCCGCTGCCGCTGGTCATCGTCATGAAAAGTCCTCGTGTCGTGGTCGCTTACCCATACCAACGGCGCGGCTAGCGTCTTTGATCCTGAGAGTCGCATGAGAGTTCACGAACTCGCTGGGAACGGTTGAGCCTTCACCAATACGGCCGTCTCCTGTCGCTCCAGGCTCAATAGCTGGGGCTCCTGGCTCACGTCTTAGAGGGCGCACCGATGAGTGACCTCGTCCCTCGACGGATGTGGAGCTCTTTTTCTCGCTCTCGGCTACGGTCCGCTCGGGCCACGGCTCCGCAAAAGGTCGCCCTGCTCCAGACTAGATCGCGCTCTATTTGCGGAGCCTCCTGGGCACCAGAGCCAGCTGGCGGGACTGAGCGATCAGCCGTCCGGTGGCGTCCCACACCTCGCCGTCTTCCTCGAGGAAACCCCCGGTGATAAAGCGCGTGGTGAACGCACATGCCAGCCACCCGTCGCGTACCGGCACGGCGCGCACATGGGCGGTGAGCTCGACTGTCGGGGTCCACGCCGGAGGCTGGTCGGTGTTGAAGATGGCAGGTGGGAAACCGTCGACGGCGAGAAGCACGGCGAAGGTGTCGATCGGTTCGCCGTTGCGGAGTCGGAACCATCCCCTGATGCGCGGCTGTCGCGGGCTGTCGGAGAGAAGGGGCACGTCGTCGGGGTGGAGCCGCACCTCGATTTTGGCGAAGATGGGCGGGGGGAAGGTATCGGCGGGCTCGACGCCGACGCACTCCTCGGGTGGTGGTAGCTCGGGCGGTCCTGCTTCGAATCGCTTCAAGGCGCTCGAGGGCTGAAGGTCTCCGAAGGTGCCTTGCAGCGCGACCAGCGAGTGTTGGGGATCGTTGAGGCGGGCTTGGACCGTGGCGAACCGCTTTCCCGTCTTGAGGAGGTTGGTGTCGATAGTGACCGACCCGGGACCGGCCGGGTTGAGAAAGTGGGCCGTGATCGTCACCGGGTGGGGGCGCTCGGCGACTTGAGCCATAGCGCGGGCTGACAATGCCATCAGGTAGCCGCCGTTGGTTGCCCCGAGTATGTCCCACCCCGGCTCAACGGCGCTCTGATACACGTCGCCCATCACATGACTGACCGCGGTGGCGGAGGCGAACGACATTCAGTCGGCTGCCGCCGGCTGCCGGACCAGGTCGCCGATCTCCTCAGGGAACCGCTCGTCGAGAAACCCGATCAACGCCTCTTCGAGGACCTCGAATGGGGCGTAGCCGCGACTCACCAGGTAGATGTCGTCTCCGTGGCCCAGATACAGGGTTGGGAAGCCGGTGGCACCGAGGGCACGAGCCTCGGCGAAGTCGGCC
This sequence comes from Acidobacteriota bacterium, assembly GCA_022566415.1. GTDB lineage: Bacteria > Actinomycetota > Acidimicrobiia > Spongiisociales > UBA5794 > JACZST01. Next base: position 3,348 of record JADFIY010000012.1, on the reverse strand, counting down.
AAGGTTTCTTCGCGCATCGCTGGTGAGGCGAGCTGGTCGGCGAACCGATCGGCGCCGACGGCGAAGTCGGCGACGAGCTCCCGGTAGACGGCTGGGTCGGTGACGTCGACACGCTCGGCATAGAACGCCCGCTGCAAGCGGGCGAAGAACGCGAGGGCGACGTCGGCATCGATTTCGCGCATGGTCACGGCCGCTGTGTCCGCGGTCATCGTGTCGTAGGCCCAGTTTTCACGATCGAGTCCGCTGAGATCGAACGGTTGTCCGGTCCGTTCACCGATCTCCTCCCAGTGGTGTCGTAGGAACCTTCGCATCCGGTCGTCGAGGACTTCGGCGGCGGGCCCGGGGCGGAGCCCGCCGATGATCAGCCGGGTAGGGAAGGAGAACCGAGCGTCGAGGTTCTCGACGACCGGGCCGAACCCGTAACACCAGGAGCACATCGGATCACCGACATAGATGAGTTCGAGGTCAGGCATACCCCCATCTTGGCCGATCGTGCGTGCTTAGAGCCACCGTGAGGGTGGGTCTAAGCACGTACGACGGGATGGCTAGTTGTTACTTGTCAACGAGAAGGGGAGCCCTCCCCCGATGGCTCCCCTCTCCACAACCGGGCCTTCCCACCACTAACTACAGCCGGTTGTGTCTCCGCAGGTCAGGCACACGTAACAGGAGCCATTGCGCACGGTCATGTGTCCGCATCCCTGACATGCCGGGGCATCTCCCATCATTTCACTCAGTGAGTACTCCGCGGCCACGGTGGCCACGGCGGCTTGGGTTGCGCCGCCGTTGAGCGCCGCCGTCACCGCGGCGGCCCCACCGAGTGGTTCCTTCCCATTTGGTGATGCCAGCGCCGCCGGGATCGATGGCACTCCCCCGACAACCTCGGCATCGACGAACTTGGCAGCCGCCACCTGGGCATCGATATCCGATTCCATGGCAGCGTCGGTGAGATCTAGCTGCATGCCGGCCTCAACGGCTAGGCCCTTCGGCGGTTCCGGCAAATCCCCGGACCGGTTTGGCGGCACCTGCGCCAGATCGTCGCGTTCCAGATACTCGATTCCGAGTGACCGGAATACGTAGTCGATGATCGAGTTCGCCATCTTGATGTTCGGATGACCTTCGACCACTCCTCTGGGTTCGAATGTCTGGAAGGTGAACGTGTCCACGAACTCCTCCAGCGGGACCCCGTACTGCAGACCCTTGGAGACCGCAATTGCAAAGCAGGACAGGATGCCGCGCAGCGTTGCTCCCTCCTTGGCTAGATCGATGAATACCTCGCCGAGCGTCCCGTCCTCGTACTCTCCGGTGCGGAGGAACACCTTGTGCCCGCCGACGCGAGCTTCCCGGGTGAAGCCGCTTCGCTTCGGTGCCAGCAGGAACCGCGGGCGCAACAGGTCGTGATACGCCTCGCTCGGCGATGTTCCGGCCCGGAACATCCCAGCGTGGATCTGAACCTCGAGATCCACCGCCTCTGCCAGCTCTGCGGACAACTCACCGGTAGTACTGTCATCGGTGGTGGCAGATAGGGGCTGTGATGCCTTCGAACCATCCCGATACAGCGCCATCGACTTCAGCCCCAATTCCCACGACATCCGGTACGACGCCGCGATGTCCTCGACCGTCGTCTCGTTTGGCATGTTGATCGTCTTCGAGATCGCCCCCGAGATGAACGGTTGCGCCGCCGCCATCATCTTGATGTGGCCGTGGTAGTGGATGAACCGCTTCCCGAACTTGCCGTTCCGGTTGGCGGTGTCGAACACCGAGAGGTGCTCATTTTTCATCCCCGGTGCGTCTTCGATCGCCTGTCGACCACAGACCACATCGTTGGCCTCACGAATGTCATCGTTGGAGAAACCGAGCTCATGGAGCATCGAGAACCCGAGCCCGTTGTACTGCTCGGAGGTAAAGCCGAGGCGCTGCATCGTCTCCTCGCCGAGGGTCCATTGATTGAAGGCGAACCCGAGCTCGAAGACCGAGGGCAGTGTGTCCTCGATCTTGCCGATGTCCTCTGCGGTGAAGCCCTTGGCCATCAGCGTCGCCGCGTTGATGTGCGGTGACCTTTGGAGATCCAAGGTGCCGACGACATACTCGATGATCTCCCTGATCTGGTCGGTCGTATACCCGAGCCGCTGCAGCGCCGGGGCGATGGAACGGTTGGCGATCTTGAAGTAACCGCCCCCAGCGAGCTTCTTGAACTTGACCAGGGCGAAGTCGGGCTCGATCCCTGTGGTGTCGCAGTCCATGAGAAGGCCGATGGTCCCGGTCGGAGCCAACGTGGTGGCCTGGGCGTTGCGGTACCCATGCTCCTCGCCGAGCTGGACGGCACGGTCCCACGACTCGCGAGCGGTCGCCACCAACTCTTCGGGGCAAGCCTCAGGGTCGATTCCGCTCACATGATGGGACACACCGTCGTAGTCGGTCTGCGGTGCGTTGCGGGCAGCTCTGCGGTGGTTCCGCATCACCGCAAGCATTGCATCGCGATTATCGGCGAACTTTGGGAAGGGCCCGAGGATGCCCGCCATCTCGGCCGAGGTCGCATAAGCGTCCCCGGTGAGGATGGCGGTCAGGGCACCGGCAATTGCCCTGCCCTCATCGGAGTCATAAGCGATGCCGATCCGCATCAACAACGAACCGAGGTTGGCGTAGCCGAGGCCGAGCGTCCGGTAGTCGTACGAACCCTGGGCGATTTGCTTGGACGGGAACTGAGCCATCGTCACCGAAATCTCGAGCACGATCGTCCACAACCGGATGGCATGCCGGTAGCCGTCGATGTCGAACACCCCGGTCGGATCGTCGTAGAACTGTCCGAGGTTCAACGACGCCAGGTTGCAGGCGGTGTTGTCGAGGAACATGTACTCGCTGCAGGGGTTTGATGCCCGGATCTCTCCCCCCGCCGGTGAGGTATGCCACTCATTGACCGTGGTGTGAAACTGCACTCCGGGATCGGCGCTCGCCCACGCCGCATCTGCTATCTGACGCCACAGATCACGTGCCCTCACCGTCTTCGCGATGCCTCCCGTCCTGGCGACGAGGTCCCAATCGGAGTCGCTGATCACCGCATTGACGAACTCGTTGGTCACCCGAACCGAGTTGTTGGAGTTTTGGCCAGCCACCGTGGCATAGGCTTCGCCGTTGAAATCCGATGGGTAGCCGGCGGCGACGAGTGCCCTGACCTTGTCCTCCTCGCCTGCCTTCCAGGCAATGAACGCCTCCACATCGGGGTGGTCGATGTCGACGATGACCATCTTGGCGGCCCGCCGCGTCGTTCCTCCGGACTTGATCGCCCCCGCCGCCCGATCACCGACCTTGAGGAAGCTCATCAGCCCCGACGACTTTCCTCCACCCGAAAGC